>NZ_JZEY01000061.1:0-300000 GCF_000969445.1 Devosia chinhatensis
GCCCAATCCCACACTCCCCGCATGACCCCCGCGCTTATCTCCAATGGCGGCCCGCCGCTTGATGATGATGACAGCCACACCCCGCCCTGGGGCAAAAACGGTATTGGCCGCTACTTCGAATGGGCGCAGGCGAAGAAGAAGGCGTTCGACGCGCCGTTCGATATCGCCAAGCTCCGCGCTCAGCGCGCCGCGCTAATCGGGCTGACCTACGACGAATATGTCCTCGAAATCCTCGAACGCGGGCGCTATCTCAATGCTGGTGACGCGCAACGGATCGCCGAGATCGTGGCGAGGCGCGGAGTCCGGTATTGATAGCCACCCCACACCGGGACGATAAGCCAAGCCCTTGGGACGCTGGGGCGCTCTGCCCCGCTGGCGCGCGCTGCGGCCTGTGCTAGAACCGCTTCGGGAGACACAATCATGACCCAATCGACCAAATCCGAACAGAACCCGCCCAAGATCGAGGCCGAGGACAAGAGCCAGGACGCGCTGCGCGATGCCGAGCTCGACAATGTCGCCGGCGGCTTTGGCGGCCAGGGGCAGCGGAGCCGGACCAAGGGCGCCTGAGGCGCCCGCGATCCGGCCTGACATGCAGCCTGCCTCGCCCGGCTCCGGTAGGCCGGGCGGGGCAGGATGCCCTGCCGTGTCCCGGCCCTTGCGCGCAAATCTATCCCCGCTTCGCAACCCGGCTCTATTCTTCCCCCATCCCCGCCAGTTACGCAGCCCGGACGCAGGGTTGGGTGGGGAGGATCGGATGGGGAGGGCGCTCCCCTGCGTGGGTAGAAAATCGGCAGCCGCGCTTGCAATATCAGCGTGCCTGATCCCGGACCCCCTAAGCAAGCCGATGCCGTGACAGGCGGCCTTTGGCCCGTCTCTACCAGTTCGGAGGGGCCAATGGCCGCCTGTTACCGTGTCTGCCCGGCAAAGGCAGAGTGAAAAGCGGAAGCCGCAGGGCTGGCCGCGCTTTTGGCTCGTCCGCTGTCCCCTTTATCCCCGGCCGGCCGATCGGCGCGACAATGGGGCAAAGGAGATTTGCCCCATGCCAGAGAAATCAGGACCGTCCGAAAGCCCCGCCCCGTCCGACCTGCCCCGGCTCGGCCCCCGCTCCATCAATGCCTATAATCGCCTCGCCCGCGAGCTGGCGGCCTTCAATTACGTGCTGCGCCACACCAAGGCGTCCGGCCCGGTCACGGCCTCGACCCTGTTCACGCTCAATGGCCTGATCCTCAGCGCCCGGCGCCTGTTCAGGCGCCATCCCGACATGCCGGTCTTCTTTCCCGTCGATATCGGCCAGCCCATGACGCTGACCGATCTCAACATCCTTGTCGCCCGGCTCAATGCGGCGAGCCTGCATTTCGAGGAGCGCTATGCCCATCTCCAGGGCAAGCTCGGCCGCGCGGTGCGCCGGATCGGCTGAGCCGGGCGGTCTTGATGTCGCCACGGCACTGGCCCATCTAGGGAGCTCATCCTTCCGGAGGCTCCCATGCGCGCCCTCACCGCCCTTGCCCTTGCGGCGCTTGCCAGCGCCGCTCTCCTGACCCCCGCCCAGGCCATGACAATCACCGCCCGCGTCTCGGGCGGCAACATCGCCGTTCATACCGGCCCCGATGATCGCTTCCCGATTGTCGGGCGCATCGCCGACGGCACTGAAATCCCGATCGATCAGTGCACCCAGACCGATAGCGACAGCCGCCGCGGTTCCTGGATCGGCGATGCCGGCCACACGCTCTGGCCTTCGGGCGCGAAAACCTTCTGCCGCATTCCCGATTACGGCTGGGTCGCCCGCAACCAGATCGTCGGAAGGGGCCTCGTCAACGTGACCCCGCCCGATTTCGCCGGTCCGGGCTGGTAGCTTCGCTGGCGGTTTGCGCAGCAAATGAAAGGCTCCGGTGGAGCCTTTCAGGCCGAGAAGGCCACAAGAGCTATGCTCGAATGGCTCAGAGCCAGCCCGCCAGCTCGCGCCGCACCATGCTCTCGACGAAATCCATCCCCCCCTGGGAGGCATTGAGGCAAGGGATATAGGCGAATTTCTCGCCCCCGGCCTCGAGGAAGCTCTCGCGCACGCCGATATCGATCTCTTCCAGCGTTTCGATACAGTCCGAATGGAAGGCCGGCGCCAGGATCGCGACCTTCTTGATCCCCTTGCCGGGCAGCTCTTCCAGCGTCTTGTCGGTATAGGGCTGCAGCCATTCCGTCGGCCCGAACCGGCTCTGGAACGTCACCATCAGCTTCTCTTTCGGCCAGCCCAGATAGTCCCGCACCAGCCGCGTCGTCTTGTAACACTGGCAGTGATACGGATCGCCCTTCTGCAGGTAGTCCACCGGCATGCCGTGATAGGACGTGACCACAAGGTCCGGCTCGAAATCCAGCGCCGCCACCCCGTCGCGGATCGAATCGCCCAGCGCCTTGATGTAATCGGGGCTGTCCGAATAGGCCGGCGCCGTCCGCACCGCCGGCTGCCAGCGCATCTGCTTGAGTGCATCGAAGGCCTTGTCATTGGCCGTGGCGGTCGTCGTCGCCGAATATTGCGGATAGAGCGGCACGAGCAGGATGCGCTGGCAGCCCGCCGCCTGCATTTTCTCCAGCACCGACTGGGTCGAGGGATTGCCGTAGCGCATGGCGTAGTCGACCACGATACCCTCGCCCTCAAGGCGCTGTGCTAGATTCTCGGTCTGCTCGCGGGTGATGACGCGCAGCGGGCTTTCATTGGTCCTTTTGTCCCAGATCTGGGCATAGGCGTGCCCGCTCTTTTGCGGCCGGAACGAAAGGATGACGAGGTTGAGGATCGGCCACCACAGGAGCTTGTTGGTCTCGATCACCCGCGGATCGGACAAAAATTCCTTGAGATAGCGGCGCACGCTCCAGTAATCGGTCGCGTCCGGTGTTCCCAGGTTGAGCAGCAGTACCCCGATTTTCTGCTGGGGCACGGGCGGATGGTTGGGAGGCAGGTGTTGGGACATGGGCGCCAGTTTGGAAATGTTCCAGGTTGCGCGCACCTTATCCACTTCCCGTTTGATCGCAAGGCGGCGATGGGTCGCGCTGTCAGAGGCTCGCGACGAGGAGCAACAGGCCAAAAGCCAGCACCGACAGCGCACCGAGCAATTCGGCCCACCAGGTCACCCGCCCGGCCAGGGCACTCTCTCGCCCGCCGATGCGGCTGACCAGCCCCTTTGCCGTCACCGCCAGCGTGGCCAGCGCCGCAACGGTCAGCGCCGTGCCGATGCTCATCAGCAGCACTGCGGCGATCCCTGCGGCCAGCAGCCCCTGCGACAGCGCAAAGACCAATACGACCAGAGCCCCCGAACAGGGCCGCAGCCCCACGGCCAGCACCACGCCCAGCTGCTCGCGCCAATCGCCCTTGATGTCCCTGGGGCCAATCGCATGGTGCATATGCTCATGATCATGACCGTGATGGTCATGCTGATGATCATGCCCATGGTGGTCATGCCCATGGTGGTCATGGTCATGCTCATGGTGGTCATGCTCATGGGCATGCCCGTGCTGGTGTCCCCATCCGAAGATTTTGCGCAGCACCAGCCAGAGCCCGAGCAGCGCCACCAGCCCATAGGAGACGACGCCCACCCAGTGGGCCGCCTCCCCCAGGGCCGTGCTCGTGAGGTTCAGCACCCCCGCCAGCACAAGCACAAACCCAACCGCCACCACGCCCTGCAACAGCGCCGAAAGCGTGCTCAGCGCGATGCCCTGTCGCAATTGCCGCTCATTGGCCAGCACATAGGAGGAGATCACCACCTTGCCGTGCCCCGGCCCGGCGGCATGGAAAACCCCATAGGCAAAACTCAGTCCGCCCAGAACCCAGAAGGCCGTCCAGTCGGTCCTCAGCGCGTCGAGGGCGGCGGTCAGCGCCGCGTAGAAATCGCGCTGCTGCGTCTGCAACCAGCCGAAAAATCCGGTGCGCGGCAGGTTGAGGCCCACTTCGGGCGGCGGCCCGCCAAAGGGCGTCGCCGGTCGGCTCTGTGCCATCTGGTTGACGGCCTCCATCGCCGTGGCGGCCGGCGGGGCATCCCCGCAGGACAAGACGATCATGCCCTGCGTGCCGCGCATCGCCGCAGCCAGATCGGGCGGCAATTCAAGCACTTCGGGGCCCAGCGAATAGAGGCGCGCCTCCACATCGGGCGCCATGGGCGTGGGCGGCTCAAGGGTGACCCCACAATCGGGTCCGGCATTGATCAGCCGGGCATCCGAGACGTCGTCGAAGGCGATTGCCACATAATATTCGGCGTCATAGACGCCCAGCTCGAAGCGGTCGCCGGCTACCTGCGGCTCGACGGCTGCGATGGTGAAGTCCAGCGTCACCCGGTTGTCGTCATAGCGCATGCGCTGGTCGCCAACGGCGGTGAAGCGCATATCGTCGCCGGCTACGGTATAGAAGCCGAACTCGGCCAGACCGACCATGTTCTCGTCGGCCAGCTCCTGCATTTCCTCGGGCTCAACGATGCCGTTATTATTGGTGTCCAGCCCCTGCACCATCCAAACGGAAAAGGCGGTATCGAAGGTCCAGCTGTGATGCAGCGCCGAAACGCGCCCGGCATCGTCAAGGGTGATGTCGACTTCGGCATCGATGAAGATATGCGGATGCGCCTGCGCAGGCTGGATCAGCCCGAAGCCAGCCAGAGCCAATGCGGCCACACTCGTGCGCCAGCGACGAAAACCCAATATTGGTGGCCCCTATGTGATCGGGTGGACGGCAAACCAGTCCACCAGATGGTCGATCAGCGCCCGCACCTTTCCAGCCAGATGCCGCCGATGCGGATAGACCGCCTGCAGCGTCTGCCCGGTGGGCAGGAATTCCTTCAGCACGGGCACGAGTTCGCCCCGCGCCACCACTGGGTCAGCCAGATAGGATGGCAACGTGACGAAACCGAGGCCCATCACCGCCGCTTGCCGTGCCGCGAGGGGCGAATTGACGCGGACCGGACCGTTCACCGGCACCGAAATAGTCTTGCCGTCCTCGGTGAAGCGCCAGTTGGATTGACCCTGCAGGTTGACGTCGATGATGCAGGGCAGATGGCGCAGATCCTCGGGATGGCTGGGCCGGCCCACCTTTTCCAGCAGATCGGGCGATGCCCCCGTCACCACATGCATATCCGCGATCTTGCGCGCGATCAGGGATGAATCGGCCATGGTGGAGATGCGCAGGGCGACGTCGATCCCCTCGTCGACGAGGTCAACATAGCGATCCTCGAGCCGCAGATCGAGCGACACTTTGGGATGCTTCTTGAGATAGTCGAAAATGGCCGGCGACAGCGTCGATTCGCCGAAATTGCGCGGCGCGGAAACCCGCAGCAACCCACGCGGCTCGGTGGTCTGGTCGCTAATCGTGGCATCGAGGTCGTCAAGCTGCTGCAACAGCCCGGAAGCCTCGCGATAATAGGCTTCTCCTGCCTCGGTGAGGCTCAGCTTGCGGGTAGTTCGGTTCATCAGGCGGACCCCGAGATAATCCTCGAGGTCGGTCACATATTTGCTGAGCAGTGCCTTGGAGCGCCCGTGCTGGCGTGCCGCCGCAGAAAAGCCGCCGGCATCGAATACCTGAACGAAGGCGCGGATGCGGGCTATGTCCTGCGTCATGTCATCCCGTACCGTTGAAGCCGTTCGGGCAACGCATAACTCATCTGCGGAATGTGAACAATAAGTGCACTTGGTCCCTGTTGGATTAACGATAGGATAGGATGCCCAATCGACGCAGCCAGGGAGTTCGGACTATTTTCATACCCATGTCCAAACCCTCTTCCCGATCAGCGCTCTATCGGCTCATCGAAGCCGGCCAGCTCGCCCACAAGGCGGTGCTCGTCCCGCTGCGTGAGAAGGGGCTTGAGCCCGGCGACGATGCAGTGCTGTTCGAACTGGGCCGCGCCGGCACCACGGAAGCCGATCTGGCGGCCGAGCTGGGCCTGCCCGTCGACATGCTGGCCGACCGTCTTGCCCGGCTGGTCGAGCGGGATCTGGTCACCCGCCAGGCCGTCGGCCCCGAATTGGAGGCCGGCGTCGCGCTGACCGAACGCGGCGTGCGCATCCGCAACAGCCTGGCCGATCACTGGGCCATGCTCGAAGACGCGTTGATGGGCGAACTCAAGGCCAAGCAGCGCAAGCGCCTGGGCCAGGTGCTGAGCCGCTTCGTGGACCTTCTGCGCCTCTGACGCACTCGGAACCGGCTGCGGCGCTGCCCCGTTTCTCCTTAACGTATCGTTCAGATTAGGTTCATGCGGGATGCGGCTTACTGCTGTCCAAGGCAAGAACGCCAGAACGTATTTGGAAAGGAGCCCCTTCCAATGGCCCTCAAAAACAAACTGCTCGCGACCGGCCTCGCCACGCTTGGTATTCTGGTCACCACCATGGCCGCATCGGCCGCTCCAGCGATCGCAACCGGCAACGTCAATGTGCGCACCGGCCCCGGCACCGGCTATGGCGTCATCGACACCCTGCGCCGCGGCGAACAGGTCGACGTGCAATATTGCCGTGGCTCCTGGTGTTATGTCGAAAAGCGCGGCCCCGATGGCTGGGTATCGGCCAATTACCTGAACTATGGCGGCCGTCCTGGCTGGGATCGCCCGACCCCGCCGCCTCCGGTCTGGACGCCTCCGCGTCCGCAGCCCCCGCACTGGACGCCCCCTCGGCCGCAGCCTCCGCATTGGGGCAACCCGCGCCCGCCGCGTCCGCCGCACTGGAACAATCCGCGGCCCCCGGCCTATCCGGTTCAGCCGGGCAATTCGGGCTCAAGCGTCTGCTTCAACGGTCCGAACGGTTATTTCTGCGTCAATAGCTGATCCGACACAGGCGTCGCCCAAAAGGGCGGCGCCTTTCTCATTCGCGGCCGATGATCGCTTCGGGCACGGGACCGCGCTTGCGTTCCCGCCACATTACCACCAGTCCGGCAGCGACGATGATCCCCGCGCCCACGAGCGAGATCGGGTCGATCCAGTGGCCAAACACCACGATGGACAGGATGATCGCCCAGGGCAGCGAGAAATAGTTGAAGGGCTGCAGCACGCTGGCCGGCGCCATGGTCAGCGCATAGACCATCAATCCATGTCCTCCGCAGGTCGTCGCCATGATGACGCAGACCAGCGCGAAATCGCTCCATGCCATGGGCTGCCAGAAGAACACGCCCACGCAGGACGATAGAACCAGCCCGACCAAGGCAACATAGGTGAGGCTCGTGGCCGCGCTGTCCACGCCGCTCACCTTGCGGGTGATGACGATGTAAAGCGCATAGAGCGTCGCCGAGGCGAGCGCATGAACGACACCCCATTCCAGAGGGATGCCGCCCGGCCGCATGATCACCAGCGCGCCGACAAATCCGGCGCCGACTGCGGCGAAGCGGAAGATGCCGACCTTTTCGCCGAGAAAGGGGATGGCAAACAGCGTGACCAGCAGCGGATAGACGATGACGATGGCCTGCAATTCGCCCAGCGGCACGCTTTGCAGCGCCAGCGCGAAGAACCAGATATCGGCGATCAGCAATACCCCGCGCAGCACCTGCCAGCCCGGCGCTCGGGACGTCAGGGCGCGGCGCAGGGGCGCCTGCCGTGACACCATGATAAGGGCGAAGAGCGCAAACCCCCAATAGCGCATCATCGTAATCAGGAAGGGCGAATAATCCTGCACCAGCATCTTGGAAACGGCATCCTGGATGCCGAAAACACCGATGGTGATGATAGTCAGGACAATGGCGCGGCCGATCTGATCGGAGCGCAGGGAGGCATCGAGGGCGGCCATGCGGAAAATGCTCGGGACAAACAAACGCCTTCGGCATCTGGCTGCCAGGCATCAAGAATCCTATATCAAGCCTCGGCGCTTCGCCATCGCCCAGATCCGCCGGCGCGGAGTGTTCGCCTGCCGATCTCTCCCCCTGCTGCCAGCCTGTGTCACATATGCGGCATAACTCCGCCCCTGGGACGGGCAATATTGAGCCTGTCTCGTTTCCCGCCTAAGGTCGCCACCATGCAACAGACCCCGCCGACACCCGCGAATCAGAGCCCGCAGGTCGCCCTCGTGACCGGCGCCGGCGACCGCATCGGCGCCGCCATCGCCTTTGCTTTGGCCATGGCGGGCTTTGCCGTCGTGGTTCACTATCGCACCGATGCCGAAGGGGCGAAGGCCGTGCAGGCCCGCATCCGCGCCGAGGGCGGCCGGGCCGAAATCCTCAAGGCCGATCTGGCCCAGCGCAGCCAGCGCGCCGGCCTCATCGCACAGGCCGCTGCCTTTTTCGGTCCGCTGACACTGCTGGTCAACAATGCATCGATCTTCGAGCCGGACGCGGCCCGCGACGTCGACGAGGCGCTCTGGGATGCCCATTTCGCCGTTCACGCCGAGGCCCCGGTTTTCCTTGCCCGCGATTTTGCGGCGCAACTGCCTGAGGGGGTCGAGGGCAATATCGTCAACATGATCGATGAGCGGGTGCTTCACCCGACGCCGGCCTTCTTCAGCTATGCCCTGTCCAAATCCGTGTTGTGGACCGCCACGCGTACCCTGGCGCAATCGCTGGCGCCCGCCATTCGGGTCAATGCCATTGGTCCTGGCCCGGTCTTGCCCAATTCCCGCCAGACCCAGGCCGAATTCGATGCGTCCGTGGAGGCCCTGCCCCTGGGCCGCCATGCCGGTCCTGAGGCCATAGCCCGCGGCATTCTCGCCATCCTGTCCATGCCATCCTTCACCGGGCAGATGCTGGCCCTCGATGGCGGCGAGCACCTTGAATATCTGCCCAAAAGCGCTCCTACGCCCCGCCTATGACCGAACAGACCACCCCGCCCCAATCCGGCCCGGATGTCATCCGGGCTTTCGTCCGTACCCTGCCCGCAGCCCCGGGCGTCTATCGCATGCTCGATGCGCAGGGCGAGGTCATGTATGTGGGCAAGGCGCGCAATCTCAAGGCGCGCGTCACCAATTACACGCGTCCCGAAGGGCTCGAGCTGCGCCTGCAGCGCATGATTGCCTCGACCGTCAGCATGGAATTCGTGCGCACGGAAACCGAGTCCGAAGCGCTGCTGCTCGAAGCCAACATGATCAAGCGCCTGAAGCCGCGCTACAATGTGTTGCTGCGCGACGACAAGAGCTTCCCCTATATCCTGATCGCCACGGATCACGAGGCGCCCGAGCTGACCAAGCATCGCGGCAGCCGTCGCCGGCCGGGCCATTATTTCGGCCCCTTTGCCTCGGCCACCGCCGTCGGTCGCACCATTGCCAGCCTGCAAAAGGCGTTCCTTCTGCGCAATTGCTCGGACAGTTTCTACGCGGCGCGCACAAGGCCGTGCCTGCAATACCAGATCAAGCGCTGTGCCGGCCCGTGTACGCGCGAAATCAGTCTCGACGCCTATGGCGAGCTGGTCGAGGACGCCCGCCAGTTCCTCTCCGGCAAGTCCCGCAGCGTGCAGCAGCACCTCCAGGCCGATATGAACAAGGCCGCCGAGGACCTCGATTTCGAGCGCGCTGCTCTCCTGCGCGACCGCCTCTCGGCTCTCGCGCTCATCCAGTCGCAGGGCGATGCCACCGCCCGATCGGTGGAAGAGGCCGACGTCTTCGCCATCCACCATGAAGGTGGCCAGTTCTGCGTGCAGGTCTTCTTTTTCCGCGCGTTCCAGAACTGGGGCAATTACCCCTATCGCCCCCGCGCCGATGCCAGCCTCACCGACGCCGAAGTGCTCGAAGCCTTCATCGCCCAATTCTACGAAAACCGTACTCCGGCTCGCCTGGTGCTGATCTCCCATGAACTCAGCGAGCCCGAAGTCATGGAAGAGGCGCTTTCCAGCCGCGCCGGTCGCCGGGTCTATATCGAACAGCCCAAGCGGGGCGAAAAGCGCGATCTCGTCAATCATGCACTCAACAATGCCCGCGAGGCGCTCGGTCGCCAGCTAGCCGAAGGCGCGTCCAACCGCACCCTGCTTGAAGGCGTCGCCGAAACCTTCGCGCTCGAAACCGTGCCCCGCCGGATCGAGGTCTACGACAACTCGCACATCTCCGGCACCAATATGGTCGGCGCCATGGTCGTTGCGGGCGAGGAGGGCTTTTCCAAAAAGCACTACCGCACCTTCAACATCAAATCCGACATCTCGGCCGGCGACGATTTCGGCATGATGCGCGAAGTGCTGACGCGCCGCTTCGCCCGCCTCGCCGCCGAAAGCGAAACCGATGCCGAGGACGACAATACCGGCATGCCCGATTGGCCCGACGTGGTCTTCATCGATGGTGGCGCCGGCCAGATGAGCGCGGTGCGCGGCGTCATTGCCGAGCTCAACCTGCCGCGCGAAGTCACGTTCATCGGCATCGCCAAGGGCGAGGAGCGCGATGCCGGTCGCGAGAAATTCTTCATGGAAGGCAAGGACGCCTTCATGCTGCCCCATCGCGATCCGGTGCTCTACTATGTTCAGCGCCTGCGCGACGAAGCCCACCGTTTTGCCATTGGCACCCATCGCGCCAAGCGCAAGAAGGACGTGGTCAAGAACCCGCTCGACGAAATCGAGGGCATCGGCCCCACCCGCAAGCGCGCCCTTCTCAACCATTTCGGCTCGGCCAAGGCGGTTTCCCGCGCCTCCCTGGCCGATCTTGAATCCGTGCCCTCGATCTCACGTGCCATGGCACAACTGGTTTACGATCACTTCAACCGGACATAGCCGGTCGGACGCATCCAACACCGCCCATCGCCCGGCCCGGAACGCGTCTGTCCCATCCTCGCCGTCGGCGGCGCCGCCAGCCGGGGAATTTTGCGATCCTGCGCCAGCGGCGCAACTTCCGCGCGCGCCATCCGTTTCAATGACCAGCAAACGGAGTGTCCCATGAGCGACGAAAAAGAACACACCCTTTCCCCCAGCGAAGCCGCTGACCGGATCTGGGAACTGGCCAAGAAGATCGATATCTGCATGTTCACCACCTGGGACGGCCAGCAGCAGCGCAGCCGTCCGATGTCGGCCCGGGTGCGTCGCGACGAACATGCCATCTATTTTCTCACCGATCTTGAAGGCCACAAGCTGACCGAGATCGAGAAATATCCCCATGTCTCGCTCGCCTGGGCCGACAATGGCGGCCATAAATATGCAGTGATTGCCGGTGAGGCTGAGGTACTCAACGATCGCGCCAAGATCGCCGAACTCTGGGAATCCTTCGACAAGGCTTGGTGGGATGACGAGACCGATCCGCGCATTCGCCTGCTCAAGGTCACGCCGGACGATGGCGAAGTCTGGGACAGCCCCAACATGATCGTCACCACCGCCAAGATGCTTGTGGCGGCGGCAACCGGCGCAAAGCCGGATGTGGGCGACAATGCCAAGGTCGACCTCTGACCTTTTCACCCCCGGCTCACGCCGGGGGTTTTGCCGTGCACCCCCTACCAAAGTGGGGACTCGACAAGTCCAGAGCGCCACGCTAGCTTCTCGCTCATGATCAACGCCGCCACCTTTTACTGGTACTTTAGCTATCCGCTCCCGGCGGAGGCTAATGCGCGCGTGTCCTGATCCCCTAAGACCAGACCAGATCGCAAGCCAGCCGCCCGACTTCCGAGGCGGCTTTTTTCTTGGCCCCTCGCAGCACCACCCGAGGGACTACAGAAATGCTCAAATCCACTGACGACCTGCGCATCACCGAGATCAAACCGCTGACCACGCCCATCGAGGTCATGCGGCAGCATCCGCGGACCGATACGGCCACCCGCACCGTGATTTCGGCCCGCCACGCCGTCCACAACATCCTTGCCGGTCAGGATGATCGCCTGGTGGTTGTCGTCGGTCCTTGCTCGATCCACGATCCGCTTGCCGCCATGGACTATGCCCGCCGTCTCGCGGCCCTGCGGACGGAGCTGAGCGGCAATCTCGAAATCATCATGCGCGTCTATTTCGAAAAGCCGCGAACCACCGTGGGCTGGAAGGGTCTCATCAACGACCCCGATCTCGATGGCAGCTTCAATATCACCCAGGGCCTGCACACTGCCCGCGCCCTGCTGCTTGATGTCAACAATCTTGGCCTACCCGCCGCCTGCGAATTCCTCGACATGACAACGCCCCAATACATAGCCGACCTCGTGGCCTGGGCGGCTATCGGCGCACGCACCACCGAAAGCCAAATCCATCGCGAACTGGCCTCGGGCCTCTCCTGTCCTGTCGGCTTCAAGAACGGCACCGACGGCAATGTGAAGATCGCGCTCGATGCGGTGCTCTCGGCGGCGCATCCCCATCATTTCCTCGCCGTGACCAAAGACGGTCGCTCCGCCATTGCCGCCACCACCGGCAACGAAGACGGCCACATCATCCTGCGCGGCGGCAAGACCACCAATTACGATGCCGCCAGCGTCGACGCCGCCGCCCAGGCTGCCGTCAACGCTGGCCTTAACGCCGCGATCATGATCGATGCAAGCCACGCCAATTCCTCCAAGAAGCCGGAAAACCAGCCGCTGGTACTGGCCGATATCGGTGGCCAGGTGGCTGCCGGCGACAAGCGCATCATCGGCGTCATGGTCGAATCCAACCTCGAGGCCGGCCGGCAGGATCTGGTGCCCGGCACACCGCTCAAATATGGCCAGTCCATCACCGATGGCTGCATTGACTGGGACAGCACCGTCACTACGCTTACCGCGCTCGCCGAAGCCGTTGAGAAGCGCCGTGCCGTGACCCGGCAGGCGGTGGCCTGACGGTAAAAATGGATCACCCGGTCAAGCCGGGCGGTGACGATGAAATGTGAAATTGTTTCTTCCGTCACTGCCCGGCTTGACCGGGCAATCCATCTCCCCTTGACCCCCCGCCGCCATTCCTGTTCTCTCCCGCAATGGCCAGAAACCCTCTCTTCCTCGTCCCCAACATCATCACCATTGCCCGCATCCTCGCCATCCTGCCGATCGTCTGGCTGGTCATGGATGGGGACATTACCCTGCGCATTATCGCACTCGTGCTTTACGTCCTGGCTGCTGCCAGCGACTGGGTCGATGGCTTCCTCGCCCGGGCCTGGAACCAGTATTCCGATCTGGGCCGCATGCTCGACCCCATCGCCGACAAACTTCTCGTCGGCATCCTTATCGTCGCCCTGGCTTGGGACGGCAGCCTCTCGGGCTGGGACATGATCCCGGTCGTCGCCATCCTTTTTCGCGAATTCTTTGTGTCCGGCCTGCGCGAGTTTCTGGGCAACAAGACCGTGGTGCTGCCCGTCAGCAAGCTCGCCAAGTGGAAGACCACGGTCCAGCTCGTTGCCCTGGGCATCATCCTGCTCGAGCGGATCGTGCCGGGCCTTGGCCTTGTTTCCGACCTGCTGCTTTGGGCGGCCGGCGCCATAACGCTCTGGACCGGCTGGCTTTACCTGCGCGCGTCCTGGCCGCATCTGTCCGGCGTCGGCAAATGAAAATTCTTTATTTCGCTTGGCTGCGTGAGCGGCTCAATCGCGCCAGCGACGAGGTCTCTCCACCCGACGGTGTGGTCACGCTGGACGATCTGGTCACATGGCTGCGTGGTCGCGACGAAGCACTCGACTTGGCCATGACCAATCCGGCCATCTTCAAGCTCTCGATCGATGCCCGCATCGCTCCCGGCCACACCCCCATTGCCGGCGCCCGCGAAATCGCCATCCTTCCGCCCATGACCGGCGGCTGACCTGACGGGAAGAGACAGCACATCATGATCCTTGTCTCCCAGGCGCCATTCGATCCCGGCGCCCAAGCCAATCGCTTCCACACCAGCCACAGCGAGGCCGGCGCCATGGTGAGCTTTACCGGCCTCGTCCGCTCCGACCCCCGCGATCCGATCACCGCTCTTATCCTCGAATGCTACGAGAATCTCGCTCGCAACGAACTTGCCGCAATTCGCGATGCCGCCATCGCGCGCTTCACGCTCATTGACGCGGCCATCATCCACCGCCATGGGCGCCTGGTGCCCGGTGAACCGATCATGATGGTGGCGACACTCTCCGCCCACCGCCAGGCGGCCTTTGATGGTGCCCAGTTCCTGATGGACTACCTCAAGACGGACGCTCCCTTTTGGAAGCAGGAGGAAACCGCACAGGGTTTACGCTGGGTCGACGCCAAACCAGCCGACGACGCTGCCCGGGACCGCTGGACCCGATAAGACAAAAAGGCCGGGCATCTGCCCGGCCTTTTTCAGTCAAAACCAGCAGATTTTATTCCGCCGCCGCCCGCTTCGGCGTCACCGCCGCCGTATAGGCATCGATCAGCGTCCGGCAGCCATCGCCCGGCGTGAACTTGTAATCCCCGATCAGCGACACCGGCGTCACTTCCGCCGCCGTGCCGGTCAGGAAGCACTCGTCGAACTGATCCAGTTCCTCGGGCATGATATGCCGTTCGGTGACGGTGAAACCCTTCTCCTTGGCCAGCGCAATCAGCGTCTGGCGGGTAATGCCATTGAGGAAGCAATCTGGCGTCGGCGTCGTAATGTCCTTGCCCTTGATGAAGAACACGTTGGCGCCGGTGGCTTCCGCCACATAGCCGCGATAGTCCAGCATCAGCGCATCGGCATAGCCATTGGCCATGGCGTGGTCCTTGGAAAGCGTACAGATCATGTAAAGACCTGCCGCCTTGGCCGAAGACGGAATGGTTTCGGGGCTGGGCCGCTTCCATTTGCTCCATTCCAGGCGAATGCCCTTGAGCTTTTCCTCAACCGAGAAATAGCTCGGCCACACCCAGGCGGCGATGGCCACATGCACCGTGTTGTTCCGCGCCGGAACGCTCAGCTCTTCCGAACCGCGCCAGGCGACCGGACGTACATAGGCATCCACGAGGCCATTCTTGTCGAGCACCAGGCGCTTGGCCGCCTCGATCTCGTCGACGCTGTAGGGGAACGGCATGTCGAGCGTCGCTGCGGAGCGGATCAGCCGCTCCGTGTGCTCGCGCGACTTGAAGATCTCGCCGCCATAGGCGCGTTCGCCTTCGAATACGGAACTGGCATAGTGAAGCCCGTGCGTCAGCACGTGGATCTTCGCATCCTTCCAGGGTTTGAGTTCGCCATCAAACCAGATCCAGCCATCGCGCTGGTCCATCGGCAGGCCTGCCATCTTTCCTCTCCAGAATATCGGTGTCCGCGCCTTCGCGCTTTGTTGCGCCGATCATGCATCAGGGTCAAACCCTTGGCAAACCGTAACGTCTTTGGGATAAGACAAAACGACAGCGGCGATGGAGCAACTATGTCAGCGGATCGAAAAAATGTCAACAAGGCTGACATAAATTCTACGCTGGCCGACCATGCTGACCTGCCCCTCGACATCATGGGCCTGTTCTTCTTCGCCTATCGTGATTTCACCGGCGACGCCGATGCCCTGCTCGAGCGCCAGGGCTTCGGTCGCGCGCATCATCGCGTGCTCTATTTCGTCAATCTGCGCCCGGGCATGCCGGTGGCCGATTTGCTCGACATCCTCAAGATCACCAAGCAGAGCCTGGCCCGTGTCCTGCGGCAATTGATCGACCACAATTATGTCGAGCAGCGCACCGGAGCGTCCGACCGGCGCCAGCGCCTGCTCTATGCCACCGACAAGGGCCGGCATTTCTTCGCCGAGCTCTCTGCCAATCAGGCCACGCGTATCGACGCCTCGATGGCCGCGCTTTCGGCCGAGGGCGCTGCCGAAGTGCGCCGGTTCCTCGTGGGCATGGTGACGCCACAGGACCGCCCGACGCTCGAGCGCCTGCGCCTCACCGACAAGCTCTGATCCAGAAAGCCTAGTTGCGACCCAGCTCTTCGCTGCGCTGGCGCGCGGCAACGACGGCCCGCTCCAGAAGTGGTGTCAGCCCGTCGCTCGCCATCAGCACGTCGAGCGCTGCCGCGGTCGTGCCATTAGGCGAGGTCACGTTCTGCCGCAACACGCTGGCCGGCGCCGGATCGGCCTCCATCAGCGCCGCAGCGCCGATCACCGTCTGGCGGGCCAATTGCATGGCGACATGCTCGGGCAGGCCTTGGGCAATGCCGGCCGCTGCCAGGGCTTCCACCATGTTGAACACATAGGCCGGGCCCGAACCGGAGACGGCCGTCACCGCATCGAGATCGCCCTCGGCGTCGAACCACACCACCTGCCCGGCCGCCGCCAGCAGCGCATCGGCCGCATCGCGATCCTGCCGCGCCACATCGGGCCCCGCCACCGCGCCGCTGATGCCCTTGCCGATCTGCGCGGGCGTATTGGGCATCGAGCGCACGACCCGGCCCGTGCCCAGGCCCTCCGACAGGCTTGCAATCGAAACGCCCGCGGCAATGGAGAGCACAAGCGTGTGGTTGCCGATCACCGGCGCCAGGGTCTTCATCACCTCGGCAATGATCTGCGGCTTGACCGCCAGCACCAGCACATTGGGCTGCAGGCCAAGCGCTTCGCTGTTGATCACGAGCCCGAAATCCTCGGCCAGTTCCCGGGCGGCATCGCCGGGCACAGGATCGACGAGCACGAGATTGCCCGGTGGCAGGCCCGCATCGAGCCATCCGCGCGCCAGGGCAATGCCCATCTTGCCGGCACCCACCAGCATGACCGGGCCGATTTCGTGCAGGCGGCTCATCACGCCTCACCCACGGTTTCGAACATCACATGGCTCAGTGCATCGGCGGCCGACTTGCCGGCCCAGACCACGAACTGGAAGGCCTGGTAGTAAAGATCACAGGAATCCGATGCCGAGCGCAGCAGCGCCTCGCATTGCTGTGGAGACACGTCCGCGCCCCCGGTCAACAGGTGCGAATTGCGAAACAGCACCACGCCTTCCTTGTGCCAGGCGTCGAAGTGGCCGATCCACAATTGCTCATTGATCAGGCTGATCAATTGTTTGATTTCGGCACGTCGCCCCTCGGGCACCTTGAGATCGAAGGCACAGGCAATGTGCAGGCTCTCGAGATCTTCCATCCAGTTGAACGAGACGTGGTAATCGCTCCATCCGCCACGCACGGAAATGGAAATCTCATCGGCGTCCTGCCGCTCGAAAGTCCAGTCATTGATCGAAGCGATATGCTCGACGAGGTCCACAGGGTGGGACGACCGATCGGGCTCGAATTCAATCAGGGACATAAAAAGGGTCCGTCCTGCTAGGCGTTGATGGTAGCGCGGCCTATGCCGGCACACTTCGGATACGCGGGAAGGAACAACAGACCGCAACTGCGGCTTCGAATCGTCCTCCTGAACCAAACCTACACTGCGCCACTGATTCAGGGCACAAAGGCCGCCGGGAGAACGGCATTCTCTTGTGGATGATGATTGGGCTGCCCGGGTTAACGAAACGTTAAGGCGCCCACCGGCTCTGGCATTTCTGCCATCAAGCATCTGTTAATAAACGCGATGTCCCCGTCACCGCAGGTCATTCCCGCCAAAGCGGGAATCCTGTTCGTGCAACGTCCTGCCTTCGAGGCAAAGGACGACGCCTTGGTTTTGATGGGGTATGGCCCTTATGGGGCCTCCACTATTCAGCGACTTTCGCGCCGCGCAGTGCCGCGATTTCCTTGCGCAGGGCATCGATTTCCTCGCCCTGAACCTGCACCATTTCACGCAGGGCGTCGAAATCCTCGCGCTTGACCAAGTCCATGTCGTTGACGATGCGCTGGGCCTGAGACTTGACCACGGTCTCCACTTCGCGCCGCACGCCGTCGGCAACGCCGGCAGCTTCGTTCATCACTCGGCCCAGGCCGTCGAAAATCCGGTTGTTCTGGTTCATGGCGCGCATCCGTTCCGCGTTGAAGATCATTGCTCGATATGTAGGGCACGTCGGCCCCGCTGACCAGTGCGGCCCAATGTCGACCCCTCTATAACGCTTCGGCGACCAACTTGGCCGCATCCGAGCAGGCAACCAGCCCTTGCGCAAAGGGATAGCGTTTCATCATCACCGGTATCGAAAGACAGAAGATATCGGGGTTCATCCGCTCGCCCAAGGGGATACGAAACTGGTCGTCGTCGCTTTCCCGAAGACTGCGCCTTAGGAAATCCTTGCTCTCGAGCGCCCGGTCCAGCTCGGTGAAACCCAGTTCGCGGATCGAGGTCATTTCCTGCCCACGCGCATCGATAAAAGTACCGAACACCTGTTCGGGACCAGCCCCTGTCAGCGTGAAATTACCTGCTCCATAGCGGATCACCCCCGTTTCGCCCAGGGCAGCCAGTTCAAGGCACCCGGCTCGATGCAGGGCCAACAGCCGCTGCACGGACAGGTGCGGCACGCAGCCATAGGCATCGGCAAAGACCGGCACCAGATAGCGCCGGAACCGCGCCAGATCCTTGCGGTCGAAGAAGGGGACGATCTGGCTGAACACTTCATGGGCGCGCATCAGCGTATAGCGCCACATCACGATGCGGCGCTCGGCATAGTTCTTCTGCGATTCGGCGAGGTTCTCGGCCATCGCCTCAAAGCCCTGCCGCGCCTTGCGCATGCCGAAATAGCCTTTGGCAAAACTTTCCGGCGTAAAGCGGCTGATGCCGAGGTCGGCGAGGAATTTCGGATCGTCGGCGGCCAATTGCTGCTTGAACAGTTTCATGGCGCGCGACAGGAAGCCCGTCTTGCCCTGCTTTTGCAGCGCCTCGAGCCGGGCTTCTGTGAAGACCATTAGCGGTTCTTCGGGGATGGGATAATAGAAGTCGGCATCAGGCGTCACGCCTTTGCGTGATGCCATGACCAGCCGCAGCTTCTGCTTGCCCTTGAGCGAATAGCGCAATGCATCGCCCTCGCCCGTGAACTGCCCATAGCGCGACGCCAGCGCCACCACGGCGTCGATGCCGCTGAGCGATGATCCCAGGATCAGCGCCGCCCCGTCAGGCCCCACCTTGAGGTCCTGTACCGGATAGGGCGAGCGATAGAGCCCGCCATCTCGCTCCGCCTTGTTCTGGTCGGTGAGGTGACCGGTCGCCATGATCACCGTGTCGAACCGACGGCGCACATTGCCCTTCGTCTTGGTCACGAACACGGTAAAGCCGGAGGCATCGGGCCGCACGTCGGTCACCCGGCTTTCGGTCTCCACCGTCACCTGCTGGCCTGACTGCGCTCCGGCAGCGATCAGTCTCTCCAGCTGTTCGCTATAATAGGCGCCAATCAGCACCCGCGGATAAAAGTCACGATCGCTTACGGTCTCGCGGTCGATACCGAACCGGCGCAGCAACCCGCTATCGGCAACTCGCACCCAGTCCGCCAGGGAAATCAGCACCGGCGGAATCTCGATGGAGGTGATATTGGCCATCATATCGGGCGTATTGAATTCCTCGGCATAGGGAATGCCGCAACCCGCAACCTTGCCGGCCTCGAAAAGCGTGATGGTCATTCGCCCCGCTTTTTGCAGCAGGTTCTTGAGCGTGTAGACGGCGGTGGGCCCGCCACCGACAATGGCAATCCGCGTTGGTGTCGTCGTTCGCATGTCTTGAATTTACTCTAAACTGGGCCCGGCGTCTTGCTGAACGCATCAGCGTCCATTTCGCTGCCCATTGCAGCGCTGGATAAATTGCGGTGTGGGCCGCATGAACTTTCCCGCGTTCAACACGTTTCGCCCGCCATGGAAACCAACCAGCCTACCGAAGCTGAACTCACCGCCATGCGGGACGCTGTCGAGCGCGCCTTGCAGGCCCGCCGGCAATCGGGCAAGGCCGGTATCGCCGCCGCTATTCTGCGCGATGGCGTGGTGATCGGCCGGGGTGAAAACGAGGTCCGGCTTCAGTCCGATCCGACCAAGCATGCCGAAATGGTTGCCCTTACCGAGGCCGGTCACTTTGTCGGCAGCACCGATCTCTCCGGCTGCGTGATTATCTCCACGCTCCAGCCATGCGAGATGTGTCTCTCGGCCATGCGCTTTGCCGGCATCAGACGCGTGATCTTCGCTGCCACGCAAGCCCATGTTGCTGGCAAGTACTTCGTCTTTCCGGGCCTTTCCATCGATGACTTTATTGCCGCCGGTGAGCCTTTCACCGCCATTGGCGGCACGATGGAAGACGACGTCCTGCCATTGTACCGCGACGGTGACGAATAGGTTTTCCTTGTCGCCGATGCTGCTATCTTTATGCGCGGAGCGATTTGCTAATGCGCTTTGTTGTCTCGCCCTCTTGCCGTGGGGCCGGGCGGGAGGGTACGGCAGGCCTGTTGCTGCCCGATGACATGTTGAGCGGGTCGAACCACCGGAGCGCCCATTGCCCTTCCCCAATATCGATCCCATCGCCATCGCCATCGGCCCCATCGCCATCCGCTGGTACGCGCTGGCCTATCTCTTCGGCGTCCTGCTGGGCGCGGGCTACGGCTTTCTGCTTTTGCGCAATCAGCGTCTCTGGCATCGCGGTGCCCCGCCTTTCCCCGCCAAGGACATCTGGGATTTTGCCTTCTGGGCCATGCTCTCCATCGTCCTCGGTGGGCGCGTCGGCTACGTGCTCTTTTATAACCTGCCTTATTACCTTCAGAACCCGATCGAGATCATCAACACGCTCGATGGAGGCATGTCCTATCATGGCGGCATGGTCGGCCTCATGCTGGCGGCCATCTTCTTTACGCGCTCCAAGGGCGGCAATTGGCTTTCGAGCCTCGACCTGCTCGGCGCCGTCGCCACCATCGGCATTTTTCTCGGTCGCCTCGCCAATTTCATCAATTCCGAGCTCTATGGCGCGCCCACGACCCTGCCATGGGGCGTCGTCTTTCCCACCGATCCCCTCCAGGTCGCGCGCCATCCCAGCCAGCTCTATGAAGCCGTCCTCGAAGGGCTCCTGCTCTTCCTCGTCATCCGCGTCGCCACCCATGTCTTCTTCGCCCTGCGCAAGCCGGGCCTGGTGGCTGGCATCTTCGCCATAGGCTACGCCCTCTCGCGTATCGCGGTCGAATTCGTCCGCCTGCCCGATGAACAGCTGGGCTACCTTTATTTCGGCTGGGTCACCATGGGCCAGATCCTGAGCCTGCCGATCCTTTTGGGCGGCGTTCTGCTCGTCGCCTACGCCGTAAGCCGCCGCGACAATCCTTTGCGACCGTGAGCGCTAACAGTCTGTTAACCTATTCCCCCAAGTGAGACGCCAGACGTGACCCAGACGCTGACACTCGAACAGCAGATCGACATCCAGATCCGCTCCGGCGGCCCGATGTCGGTGGCCAACTATATGGGCCTCTGCCTCACCCATCCCACCAAGGGTTATTATCGCGCCCGCGACCCGATAGGCAGCAAGGGCGATTTCATCACCGCGCCGGAAATTTCCCAGATGTTCGGGGAGCTTATCGGCTTCTGGCTGGTCAACCTCTGGCAGCAGATGGGCGAACCGAAAGCCTATACGCTGCTCGAACTGGGTCCCGGCCGCGGTACGCTGATGGCCGATATCCTGCGCGTTGCCTGCCGCGCCCCCGGTTTTCGCGATGGTCTTGACCTCCGGCTCTTCGAAACCAGCCCGGCCCTTATGGCGGAGCAGCAGCAAAAGCTGGCACCCTACGAGCCCAAATATTTGCAGGACTTCAACAATTTCGCCGACGGCCCGGTACTGGTCGTCGCCAACGAGTTCTTCGATGCCCTGCCCATCCGTCAATTCGTCCGCCAGCACGATGGCTGGCACGAACGCCAGGTCGGCCTTCTCGATACCAAGCGCATCTTCGGTCTCTCCCCCACGCCCATTCCGCCCGAGGCCATGCCCGAAGCCATTGCCGGTGCAGAAATCGGTACCGTCTTCGAGGTGTGCTTCGGCGCCGCCGAAGTCACCAACCAGCTGGCAAAAGTCATTTCCGCTCAAGGCGGTAGCCTGTTGGCCATCGATTACGGCTATGCCGAGACCCAGGTTGGCGAAACCCTGCAGGGCGTGCGCAACCATGCCTATGCCGACGTGCTCGAGGCCCCAGGGGAGACAGATATTTCCGCCCATGTCGACTTCGGCGCCATGGCCAATGTCGCCCGCAAGGCCGGGCTCGCCGTTCAGCCGGTCGTCGAACAGGGCCAGTTCCTCAGCCGCCTCGGCATCGGGGAGCGGTCCGCAGCCTTGAGCAAAGCCAATCCTGGCGCTGCCGAGACCATCGAGACCGCCCGCCACCGACTCGTCTCCCCCGATCAGATGGGCAAGTTGTTCAAGGTCTTCTGCGCCCACAGCCCCGGCTTGATGCCGCCTGGATTTACTCAATGATTGCAATGGAAAGAGCTGCAGTCCTCGCTCAGATATCGGCTGTGCGGCACGGTTTCTTCGGCCGGGCCGGAGGGGTGTCCACCGGCGAATTTGCCAGCCTAAACGTCTCTGCCGCAATCGGCGACGACCCCGATCTGGTGGCGCAAAATCGCGCTTTGGTGGAAAGGGCAGTCGGAGCCGGAGCGCTCGCCATATTGAAGCAAGTGCATTCCAGCCGCGTCGCCATCCTCGACCAGGTTCCGGAAGCCTCGACCATCGCTGCCGACGCCGCGGTGACCGCAACACGCGGCATCGGCCTCGCTATCCTCACGGCGGACTGCACGCCCATTCTTCTGGCTGACCCGATTGCCGGCGTCCTTGGAGCCGCTCATGCCGGCTGGCGCGGCGCTGTCGACGGCATCATCGGCAACACGGTCGAAGCCATGCTGTCCCTCGGCGCCAAGCGAGAAGACATCCGGGTCGCCTATGGCCCCACGATCTCCGGTCCGAATTACGAAGTGGGCGAGCAGTTCCGCGCCGATTTCCTGGCCCTTCACCCTGGTGGCGCGCACCATTTTGACACGCCTGACAACCGCCCCCCGCATTTCGACCTGCCGGGCTTTGTCGAAGAACAATTGCATGCGGCCGGCATTGACCGGGTCGAGCAGGTCGGCGCCTGCACCTATGCCCATCCTGATCGGTATTTCTCGCATCGCTATGCCACCCATAATGGCACGCGAACGGGTCGGCAGATCGCCGTCATCGGAATGACATGAGGTTTAATTTACCGCTTCGCCCAAAGTGGCGTTGCGAGTCCAGACCCGCTCCGTTAAAGGTGCCCGCGAAACTGGTAGGTCCTCCCCCCTAGGACCAGTTGAGACAGGATCGCGATCATGAAGCTGGTGACCGGCAACTCCAACCGTCCGCTGGCGCAGGCTGTCGCCAGCTATCTCGAACTTCCGCTGACCGATTGTACCGTCAAGCGCTTCGCAGACAACGAAGTCTATGTTGAAGTGCAGGAAAACGTGCGCGGCGAGGATGTCTTCATCCTTCAGTCAACCAGCTACCCCGCCAATGACAACCTGATGGAGCTGCTGATCATTGCCGATGCTTTGCGCCGCTCCTCGGCCCGCCGCATCACGGCCGTCCTGCCCTATTTCGGCTATGCAAGGCAGGATCGTAAGTCCGCCCCGCGTACGCCCATCTCCGCCAAGCTGGTCTCCAATCTCATCACCGAGGCCGGGGCCAACCGCGTCCTGACGCTGGATCTGCATGCCGCTCAGATCCAGGGCTTTTTCGATATTCCCACCGACAACCTGACCGCCGCCCCGGTCATGGTGCGCGACATCAAGGACAATTACGACGTCAAGAACGTCATGATCGTCTCGCCCGATGTCGGCGGCGTGGTGCGCGCCCGCAACGTCGCCAGCCGCATCGGCGCCAGCCTGGCCATTGTCGACAAGCGCCGCCCCCGCGCCGGCGTTTCGGAAGTGATGAACATCATCGGCGATGTCGAGGGCCAGACCTGCATCCTCATCGACGATATCGTCGATTCTGGCGGCACGCTGGTCAATGCCGCCGAAGCCTTGCTCAAGGCCGGCGCCAAGGAAGTCTCGGCCTATATTACCCATGGCGTGCTTTCGGGCACCGCCTCCGAACGGATCGCGGCCAGCAAGCTCAAGGAGCTCGTGGTGACCGATTCCATTCTCGACACCGAAGCCACCCGCCGGGCTGCCAACATCCGGCGCATGTCCATCGCCGCCCTGATCGGCGAGGCCGTCGCCCGCACGGCCAGCGAGCAGAGCGTTTCAAGCCTTTTCGACTGATCTGGCAGATGGGGTGCCGAAAGGGTGGCAAGGCCACGCTTCCCCTTGCTCCCCGGCCCCCTTTCCTCTATATCCCGCGCCCATGAAGCGCTCGTCACCCCTGGAGGACGGGCGCGTATGTTGCTGTTGGAGTGACATACACCAAACCAGAATGGATGATTTCCATGGCTGCCAACAAGGTGCTCAAGGCACAGGCGCGTGAGGGAGTGGGCAAGGGGGCCGCTCGTGAGCTGCGTCGTCAGGGACGTGTTCCCGCTGTTATCTATGGTGACAAGAAGCCCCCCGTCACCGTTTCCGTCGAATACAAGGACGCTCTGAAGTTCATCTATGCGGGTGGCTTCAAGTCCCATACGCTCGATCTGGACGTCGACGGCACCATTCACCAGGTGATCCCGCGTGACTACCAGCTCGACGTCGTCATGGACCAGCCCGTCCACATCGACTTCCTGCGCGTCTCGGGCAATGCCAAGCTCAACGTTGAAGTGCATGTCAACTTCATCAACGAAGAAAAGAGCCCCGGCCTCAAGCGCGGCGGTACCCTGAACATCGTCCGCCATACCGTGGAAGTCTCGGTTCCGGCCAATGCCATTCCCGAAGAGATCACCGTCGATCTGTCCGGCTATGAAATCGGCGACTCGATCCACATCTCGGCCGTGACCCTGCCCAAGGGCGTGACCGCCACGATCACCGATCGCGATTTCACCATCGCGACCCTGGTTGCTCCGTCGGCGCTGAAGTCGGCTGGCGAAGACGCTGAAGACGCAGAAGGCGAAGCCTCCGCCGAGTAATCGCGTGGCTTTTCTGCTATGCTTTGGGGCGGCCTTCGGGTCGCCCCTCTTGTTTTGGAGTAGCCCATGAAACTGCTTGTCGGCCTTGGAAATCCCGGCGCTCAATATGCCGGCAACCGCCACAATATCGGCTTCATGGCCATCGACGCCATCGCGGCCGCGCATCATATACCGACCTGGAAGTCCAAGCATGCCGGCCAGCAGGCCGAGGGCAGCATTGGTCCCGATCGCGTGCTCTTGCTCAAGCCGCAGACCTTCATGAACAAATCCGGCGACAGCGTTCAGCAGGTCGCCCGCTTCTACAAGATACCGGCCGCCGATGTGATCGTCTTCTACGATGAGCTGGACTTGGCGCCCGGCAAGGTGCGCGTCAAGGTCGGTGGCGGCAATGGCGGTCATAACGGCCTGAGGTCGATCGATCCCCAGATCGGCCTCGATTACAAGCGCGTCCGCCTCGGCATCGGCCATCCGGGCAAGGAGAATGTCACCCACCATGTGCTGGGTGACTTTGCCAAGGCCGACAAGGCCTGGCTCGACCCCCTGCTGGACGAGGTCGCCCGCCAGGTCCCGCTCCTGCTCAAGGGCGACGACAGCGGCTTCATGAACAAGCTCGCCTTGGCTCTCAAGGGTGACGAGGCTCCCCCTGCAAAATCCGAAAAGCCCGTCTCTGCCGGCCAGAGCCATATCCGCCAGGCCCGCACCGCCCGGCCGCAGGTGGATGTACCCAAATCCGGCCCCATGGCCGATATGCTGAACAAGCTTTTCGGCAAGACCTGAAAGCAAGACTGGCCAGCACCGGCCCATTGCGTCTCAGGCTACGCCTTGGCGCTAGTCGCAGCGAACGAACATGTCGAAGCCGGTGCGGTTGGTGATCAACAAGACGTCCTCTGCCGCGCGGATGATTGTGACGGGTCCGTTATTGCGCTGCAGGAAGTCAACCTGCCCCTGGCTTCTCGCGTCCCCCGGGCCGTGCCCGATGGCGGCAAAGAAGCCGTCCAGATCGATCGACTGACTGTTGCTACCGGCCCGGTCGCGCCGAAACTGCCAATGCATGGCCCGCGGCTGATCAACGATACCGAGGTCGAAACCTCCATCGCCCACAGTGGTAATCGCCATGATTGGACCGCGATCCTCGGGGCAGAAGCGAACCATCTTCTCCGCGAGCGCATCGCCGTCAGGCGCGCCAGGATCGATCAGTGTCGTCATATTCGCCCAGATCCAGCGCCCGTCCAGGCCCTCGACCTTGCCGAACGTCCTCAATGTATCGACAGCGTCCTCCACCGCGCTCTGCGCCAGGACGTTCGGCGCTGCGCTCATCGCGAGAATGGCGATGAGCGCAAGGCCGGCACGCCTCACCGTGCTCATCACTCCGGGCAGCGGCCAAAGAGTTCAGCGCGGCCCGGCGTCACCATAGCCAGCAGGTCGGGCGATACGCGAAACAGGTCGACGCGACTGCTGTTCTGCTCGAGCGCCCGGGCGCGCATCGCAACGCCATTCTCGCCTTCCATCGTGTCGAATTTGAAGACACGGAACAAGGCTTCCGGATCGACATTGCGATGAAACTGCGAGCCGGCAATCCAGTCGAAGCGATAGACCAGTTCGCCACCACTATTGGCCGCCACCATTTCAAAGCTCGTACCATCCAGTGCAGTCATCAGCGCGCCCCGCACAGGATCATTGCCGCAGATGCGCTCGATGAGGCTGTTGATCAGGCCAGGGTCGGGATCGGTGCCCTGAGCGTTGGAAAGCACGCTCAGAGGCAGCCACTCGCCCTCAATATCCTCGACGACGCTGTCTGCCGACACCTGTCCGAAAATCCGGTTGGCCTCGGCGAAATCGTCCTCGATCTGGGCGGCGGCCGGGCTGGCGGCCATCAGGGCCAACATGACGGCAAGTGTGATGCGCATTGCTCTCTCCTCGAGTGTGTTGTGAGGTGAGACGTGTGCGGACACAAAAACCTTGGCGGGTAAGGTCTGCCCTTGGTCACTTTTCGAAAAATTTCGACGGGCAGCGATTTTGGAACGGAGCTATCTCTCTAGCGCGGCCGACGCAGAAAGCCGGCGCTGCAGGAGATGCAGGCGCCGGCTTTCTCAAGCGTAGGAACGTCCGCCCGTACGCGGCTAGACGTTGAATTTGAACAGCATCACGTCGCCGTCCTTGACGACGTAGTCCTTGCCCTCGTCACGGGCCTTGCCCGCTTCCTTGGCGCCCTGTTCACCGTTCAGCCCGACAAAGTCGTCATAGCCGATGGTCTGGGCGCGGATGAAACCACGCTCGAAATCGGTGTGGATGACGCCGGCGGCCTGGGGCGCCCGGTCACCCTTGTGAATGGTCCAGGCGCGCGTTTCCTTGGGGCCCACGGTGAAATAGGTCTGCAGGTTCAAAAGATCATAGGCGGCACGGATCAGCCGGTTGAGGCCGGGCTGCTCGAGATCGAGCGAGCTGAGATATTCGGCCTGCTCCTCGTCGGAAAGCTGAGCCAGCTGGCTTTCGATCTCCGCCGAAATGACGACCACACCGGCGTCATTGGCCTTGGCATAGTCCTCGACCTGGCGGCTGAGCGCATTGCCGGTGGCAGCCGAACCCTCGTCCACATTGCAGACATAGAGCGCCGGCTTGCTGGTCAGCAATTGCAGCTCACGGAACGCCTTTTCTTCTTCCGGATCGCGCTTGACGAAGCGGGCGGACTTGCCCTCGCGCAACACGGCCAGCGCGCGGTCAATCAGCTCGAGGGTGACCTTGGCTTCCTTGTCGTTGCCCTTGGCCTTCTTTTCGACGCCGGCGCGGCGCTTCTCGAGACTTTCGAGATCGGCAAGCATAAGTTCGGTTTCAACCACATCCGCATCGGCCAGCGGATCGACCTTGTTGGACACGTGGATGACGTTGGAATCCTCGAAGCAGCGCAGCACATAGGCGATCGCGTCGGTCTCGCGGATATTGGCAAGGAACTGATTGCCCAGCCCCTCGCCCTGCGAGGCGCCCTTCACCAGACCCGCAATGTCCACGAAGCTCATGCGCGCCGGCAGGATAGTGGCCGACTTGCCGATCGCAGCCAGCTTTTCGAGCCGCGGATCGGGCACGGAAACCTCGCCCACATTGGGCTCGATCGTGCAGAAGGGGAAATTGGCCGCCTGCGCAGCCGCGGTGCGGGTCAGTGCGTTGAAAAGCGTCGACTTGCCGACATTCGGCAGGCCGACAATGCCCATCTTGAAGCCCATCTGTGTCTCCGGGAAACTGTTGGGCTCCAATTGGGTCGGATCGCTGCCGATGTCAATGTTTGAGCGGGCAAGAGCCGTTCGTACACTGCGGCGGCCCCTCGCCTTGCCCTATCCGGCCACTCATGCGAAAACCCGCTTGACGCATAGGGCAAGCAAATGACCAATCCAGTCACACATGATCGGCGCCATTTCGAAGATCTCTCGACCGGCGAAATCATCACTCTGGGAACAACGACCGTCAGCCGCGACATGATTGTCGGCTTTGCGCGCGAATTCGATCCCTTCCCGTTCCATCTCGATGAAAAAGCGGCCAGGGAAAGCCTGCTCGGTGGGCTGGCATCCAGCGGCTGGCAGACCGGCGCGCTCAGTCTGCGCATGCTGGTCGACGCCTTCCTCTCTACCATCGCTTCCTGCGGCGGCCTGGGCTTTCGCGATCTCAAGTGGCGCAATCCTGTCATGGTCGGGGATACGATCGGGGGCACCGCCACGATCGCCGAACTGCGTCGCTCTGCCACCCATCCGCAATGGGGCATTGTCACGCTCGACTTCGATATCCGCAACCAGAAGGACAAGCCGGTCATGACCATGCGCTTGGCCAACCTGGTCGAGTGCCGCAATCCGGAGGCCCGGCCATGACCCGCTGGTTCGAGGATATCACCATCGACGAAGCCTTTCCCCTGGGCAGCCACACCTTTTCCGCCGAGGAAATCATCGACTTCGCCACTCTCTACGATCCGCAATATTTTCACATCAATCCAGAGCTGGCGCGCCACAGTCATTTCGGCGGCCTGATCGCCTCGGGCTGGCACACGGTCAGCGTCGGGCACCGCAAGATGGTAGACGCGCTCTTTGCCGAAGAAGAGCGTCTGCAGGCCTTGGGACAGGAGCCCGGCGTGTCGGGTCCCTCGCCCGGGGTCAATGCCATGGATTTCAAGGTTCCGGTCCGTCCGGGCGACACCGTCACCTACGAGTTGACCGTGACGGACAAGCGCCCATCCAATTCCATTCCCGGCTGGGGCCTGCTCTTCAACCGTATCACGGCGATCAACCAGCGCGGCGAACTCGTTTATTCCGCCGATCTCGTGGGCTTTTCAAAACGCCGCGATTATCGCATGCCCCTTCGGCTCAAGGTCATGATGGCACTCAGCAGAACCCCCGTTCTCGGAAAGCTGATCAGACGGGGCTCTTGAAACCGGCTGGGCTGCTCGGCACTGTGCATGCATGCGCCGATTCGCCCTTGTCCTCGCCCTCACCGCCTGTTCCGCGTTCCCTGCCCTTGCCCAGGTCTACCAGGGCAATTGGAGCTGCAGGGATGCCACGACGCAGCGGGTGGGCATCTTCACGCTCTATGGCCAGGTCTATGGCTGGGCATCCCGCGTGGCAGGCGACCCCAATTCGGGCAGCGGCACGCTGACCCCGTACCAGGACGGCGTGGGCATCAACGACGGCAACCTGCGCTCCAATGGCGGCATCCAGGCGGTTCGCGTGGTCAACGATCCCACCTATGGAGTCGCGCTGCAGATGGAAACCGCCGAAACCATCGTCATGCTCTGCACCCCGCGCTAGGGCCTTTTTGCGCCGCGTGAGCATCACTTGCACGCGGGGGCTTGAAACTTTGCGCCGACTGGAGCATTTTCATCGCGCAGCGCCGGGCCCCTCTGGTCATGGTTTCCCGCTATGGCGATGTCGGAGCTGCTCCACCAAGTTCATGGAGAAGGTCCGGCGATGGAATCGCTTCTTGCCGCCCTATCGGGCGATTTTCTCGGTACACCCGTTTATTTCTGGATCGCGTTCATCACGATCGTGATCGCTTTGCTTGTTTTCGACCTTGGCATCCTCCACCGGGATGAGCACGAGATCGAAGCCAAGGAAAGCCTGCTGCTCTACGGCTTCTACGTCTGTATTGCCATGGCGTTCGGCGCCTGGGTCTGGTTCCAGCGCGGAGCGCAGGCAGGCCTCGAATTCTACACCGGCTATCTGATCGAGCAGTCACTGGCGATGGACAACATGTTCGTCATTGCCACAATATTTGGCTTCCTCGGCATCCCTAGGCTCTACCAGCACCGCGTGCTGTTCTGGGGCATTCTGGGCGTTATCGCCTTCCGTGCCATCCTCATCGGCATCGGCGCGGCCCTCGTCTACCAGTTCAGCTGGATCCTGTTGTTCTTCGGTGCCTTCCTGATCTTCACCGGTATCAGGATGTTCAGCCACAAGGATGAAGAGCCGAACCTGGAAGAGAACAAAATCTTCCAGTTCCTCAACAAGCGCTTCCGCATCACGCGCGAATTGCATGGCCGCCGCTTCACGATCAAGGCGCCCGATCCCAAGACCGGCAAGATCGTCACCTGGCTGACCCCGCTTGCCGTCGCGCTGATCATGGTGGAAATCGTCGACCTGATCTTTGCGGTCGACTCAGTGCCCGCCGTCTTCGCCGTGACGCAGGATACGTTCATCGTCTACACATCAAACATCTTCGCCATTCTCGGCCTGCGCGCGCTCTACTTCGCGCTTGCCGCTGCGATGAACCGCTTCCGCTACCTCCAGGTATCGCTGGCGATCATCCTGGTGATGATCGGTATCAAGATCTGTCTGGTGCCCTTTGGCTATCACGTGCCCACCGCAATCTCGCTGGGCCTGACCATCTCGATCCTGGCTGCCGGCGTGTTCTATTCGCTGTGGAAGACCCGCAACGAGCCCAATATCAGCGCCGAGGACGATCCCAAGACGGGCCAGCTCGAGCCCTGATCGACAGGTGACTGCACAATTCGATTGAGGAAGGGCCGGCGGTTGACGCCGGCCCTTTTTGCTTGCCCGCACCCGGCTGCCAGCGCGTGCAACAATTCGCGATCTGCAGCCGATTTCGGCGGCCTCTTCCAAAGTGCCGAGCAGCCGCGTGTCATGCGCCCAAAACCGCGCGTGAACTGGCTTGGCGCAGGGAGCAAAGTGAGTCCGGCATCCACAGGGTCGGGCCTGCACCTTTCTTGCCTTAATTTCCCGTTAATGGATGGACCGTAACGACAAAGGAGATCGGACAATGGGTGCCATCCACGAAATTGTCTTCGATTGCGATCAGCCGGCTGTTCTGGCCGAATTTTGGGCCGACCTGCTCGATGGCTATGCCGTCCGCCAGCCGGACATGACCAGCGCCGCGCTCTCCCTGGCCTTGGGCCTTGATCCAGCCGAACCCACGACCATCATGGTCGACGGGCCCGGCCCCTCGCTATGCTTCCAGAATGTCGAGGGCCAACGCCCCGAGAACAACCGGGTGCATTTCGATATCGGCGTCACCAATCGGGCCGCAGAGGTCGATCGGCTCTCGCTATCGGGTGCCAGCGTCGAGCGTGTCCTGCCGACCTACACCATCATGCGCGACCCGGAAGGCAACCAGTTCGTTCTGGTCGACAGCAAGGCTGAAGCCGAGCGCGTGGCCGCCTAGACACCGTCGGCGGGTGCTGACACGTCCTGTCAGCGCCCCGCTCCAGTCTCGGTCGATCAGAGACGGAGCCAATTCATGACCCTCATCGCCTCCTGCCATTGCGGCAAGACCAGCATCGCCCTTCCCGGCCACCCGACCAAGGCCGCGCGGTGCAATTGCACCTTCTGCCAGCGCACGGGCGCCGTGTGGGCCTATTATTCCGTGGGTGATCTGAAAATCCTGAGCGCCGAGGATGAAGGTAGCTATTCCACCAATCCCGCCTACGGCTTGCATCATTTCTGCAGGCATTGCGGCATGCAGACCTGGGGCGAGAGTGTGGACTGGTCGGCCGCCTATAATAATGACGGCACACCCAAGGGCGACGACACGGCGCTGGTCCCTGAACTGACAAAGCTGCAGGTCAATCTCAACCTCGTGGACGATCTCGATTGGTCCAAACTCGAGATCGAACACCTGGATGGACGCAACAATTGGTGATTCCGAGTACCTGGGGGCGACTTGAAACGCTAGTGCCCGTCGAACGCCATCAGCGATGAAACGCGCACGCCTTCGGCCTCGAGCTTGGCGGCGCCACCGATCTCGGGCAGGTCGATGACAAAGGCCGCGTCATCACATACTGCGCCCGTCCGGCGCAGGAGCCCAATGGCCGCAATGGCAGTGCCGCCCGTGGCGATCAGATCGTCCACCAGCAGCACTTTGTGACCCGGCCCCACCACGTCGGCATGGATTTCGATCGTATCGACGCCGTATTCGAGCGCGTAATTCTGCCCGATCGTTTCTCCGGGCAGCTTGCCCTTCTTGCGGATCGGCACGAAACCCGTCCCCAGCGCAATGGCCACGCCCGCCCCGAAGATGAAACCCCGGGCCTCGATCCCGGCGACATGGGTGATCCCCTGCCCCCGATAGCGCGCGGCGATCTGCTCGATGCTGTCCTTGAAGCCCTCGGGATGCTCGATCAGCGTCGTGATGTCCCGAAACAGAATGCCCTTTTTGGGATAGTCGGGAATCGTGCGGACGAGCGACTTCAGGTCGAGCGACATGGAAGGCCTTGCAAGGAGAGAGGGTTAGGACTTGTTGCGGCCCAGCAGGTGTCGGGCGATGACGCCGGCATTGTAGGCGGCATTGCGCGTCGTGTTGATGGCCGTTTCGCGCGTCTTGGGGTTGCTGACCACGGCATGCACGCCCGCGCGCACAGCCGGGTGACGGCTGACGGCAAGTGCAGTGCTGACCACGGTAACGGCCAGGCGAATGGCGGACATCGCAATTCCTCCAACACCGAATTCAACGGGAATATCGTGGCATTTGCCTGGCTTGGCAAGGCCTTCACGCAAAGGCGCACACGGCTTTCCGCCACAAAACAAAAGAGGCCCCAGGGGGCCCCTTTCAAAATGTGTCATCCCGTGCATGCCCTTCGAGCTTGGCTCGGCGGCCTGACCCTTGCTGCAATCATCGCACCGGGGAGATTTTCCGCGGTGCGGGCGAGATCAGTGTTCGATGCCGGACCAGAGCTTGCGCTTGGTGGCCCAGAGCAGGCCGGCGAAACCGACAAGGAACAACAGGACCACGAAACCGGTCTGCTTGCGGCTCACCAGATGCGGCTCGGCCACCCACATCATGAATGCCGACACGTCCGTCGAATATTGCTCGAGCGTCTCGGGAACGGCCACACCGTCTTCACCGGGCGTATAGGTGATCTGGCCATCGGCCAGCGGCGGCGCCATGCCGATGGCATGTCCAGGGAAGTAGTCGTTGTAATACTTGCCCTCGGGCAACTGGAAGGGCTCGCCGTCGGAGCTGTGCGGTGCGTCTGCGGGCACTTCTTCGTGGTACCCGGTTAGCAGGGCATGGATATAGTCCACGCCGCCTTCCTGGTAGGCAGTGAAGTAGTTGAACGCCCAGGTCGGGAACGGATCCTTGACGCCGCGAGCCTTGGCCAGCACCGAGAAGTCCGGCGGCAGCGAGCCGCCATTGGCGTCGCGCGCTTCCTGATCGTTGGCAAACGGGGACGGCCAGCGATCGGCAGCCACGGCCGGACGCATGCCGCCATCGGCGGTCGGATCGGCAACCTGGTACTCGGCGGCCAGCGCCTTTACCTGCTCCTCGGAAAAGCTCGGACCACCCGGCTCGCTGAGATTGCGGAACGCCAGGAGATGGGCGCCGTGACAGCTGGCGCACACTTCCCGGAACACCTGGAAACCGCGCTGCAACTGGTTCTGGTCATAGGTACCGAAGATACCTGCGAAGCTCCAGTTGACGCGTTCCGGGTGCTTTCCGGCTTCTGCGGCCTGCACCTGCACTGTCGAGAGGCCGACAATGGCAGCGAGCGCGGCGATGATGATCTTGTTCTTGAACATGTCTATCGCCCTACTCACGCGTGTGCCTTGCCGAGAACGCTCTCGGAAATGCTGGTCGGCAGCGGCTTTGGTTTTTCGATGCGCGAGAGCACCGGCAGCACCACCAGGAAGTAGATGAAGTAGTAGGCTGTGCAGACCTTGGCGAGCGTGGTGTAGGGCTCGGCGGCTTCCTGCGCACCCAGATAGGCCAGGGCGATGAAGTTCAGCACGAAGAGGCCATAGAACCACTTGAAGATCGGGCGGAACGAGCCCGAGCGCACCTTGGACGTGTCCAGCCACGGCAGGATCAGCAGCATCAGGATGGCGCCGCCCATGGCGATCACGCCGCCCAGCTTGGAGTCGATGAACAGGATATTGAAGTCGATGGCGCGCAGGATCGTATAGAACGGCAGGAGGTACCATTCGGGCACGATGTGTGCCGGCGTCACCTGGCTATTGGCCATGATGTAATTGTCGGGGTGACCCAGGATGTCCGGCGCGAAGAACACGAACCAGGCGAACGGGATCATGAACACGACCATCGCGAACAGGTCCTTCATCGTATAGTACGGATGGAAGGGAACGGTGTCGCGGCTGTCCTTCACTTCGACGCCCACCGGATTGTTGTTGCCCGGAACGTGCAGCGCCCAGATATGGAGCGCCACCACGGCAGCGATGATGAACGGCAGCAGGTAATGCAGCGAGAAGAAGCGGTTCAGCGTCGGATTGCCCACGGAGAACCCGCCCAGCACCAGCTGCTTGATCTGCTCGCCGACCAGCGGGATGGCCGAGAAGATATTGGAGATAACCGTGGCGCCCCAGAAGGACATCTGGCCCCAGGGAAGGATGTAGCCCATGAAGGCGGTAGCCATGGTCAGAAGGAAGATGATGACGCCCAGGATCCAGAGGATTTCGCGCGGTGCCTTGTACGAGCCGTAGAACAGGCCGCGGAAGATGTGGATGTATAGAGCAGCGAAGAACATCGAGGCGCCCACGGCGTGAGTGGCCTGGATGATGCGACCACCATTGACGTCGCGACGAATGTGCTCGACCGAGTCGAAAGCCATGGCCACGTTGGGCGTGTAGTGCATGGCCAGGATAATGCCGGTGACGATCTGGACGCCCAGACACATGACCAGGATGGCGCCGAACGTCCACCAGTAATTGAGGTTCTTCGGCGTGGGGAAGTCCATCAGGTGTTCTTTGGCAAACCGAACGACCGGCAGGCGGTCGTCGAGCCACTTCTCGACGGCATTTCCCGGAATATAGGTAGAGTGATCAGACATCGGAAAAGCCCCCACTAGCCGATCTGGACCAGCGTATCGCTGACGAATTCATAAGGCGGCACCACCAGGTTGAGGGGCGCCGGCCCGCGACGGATACGGCCGGCCGTATCGTAGTGCGACCCGTGGCATGGGCAGAACCAGCCATCGAAATCGCCCGATTCACCCACCGGCACGCAACCGAGATGAGTGCAGTTGGCGATCATGATCAGCCATTGTTCGTGGCCCGGCTTGGTGCGCTGCTCGTCGGTCTCGGGATCCTTGAGATCGCTGAGCGGAACCGCCTGGGCTTCCTCGATCTCGGCCGCCGTGCGGTGACGCACGAAGACCGGCAGGCCGCGCCAGGTAATGGTCACCGACTGCCCCTCGGGAATGGCGCCGACATCGAATTCGATGCTTGCCAGCGCCAGGGTCGAGGCGTCGGGATTGAGCTGGTTGATCAACGGCCAGACCACGGCTGCGGCGCCGACGACGCCGACGGCGCCCGTGGCGACATAGAGAAAGTCCCGCCGGTTCGTGGATGAATGTTCAGCTTGCGTGGCCAAGGTCCGTATCCCCGTACGATGCACAATTGACGGGGCCGGCCCCGGCGATCGCGATCCCATAGGCAGAATCGTGCCGCCGGCCGCCCTCAAGCGGCCCGTCAGGTAGCGTCCTTTTTGCACTGTCATAAGAACTTGTCCAGTGCGCGAACCGTGACAGGGGCAAACTGCGACACTATACCCGTGCCACGCCCGGAAACCGGGCGCTTGTTCAGCTGTGGAGCGACCGGTCTTGGCCATCGACCTTGCCCTTTATCAACCGGATATTGCCGCCAATACCGGCACCCTGCTGCGCCTTGGCGCCTGCCTGGGGGTCGCAGTGCATGTCATCCACCCGGCCGGCTTTGCCATCACCCAGCGCAATCTGGCGCGCTCGGGCATGGATTACCTGGATCAGGCGCAGCTGGTCGAGCATGCCAGTTTTGCCGCTTTCCAAACCTGGCGCCGCGCGGCGCGACGCCGGCTGGTCCTGCTCACCACCAAGTCGAGCCAATCCGCCTTTGCGGTGGATTATGGGGCCGATGATATTCTCATGCTGGGCCGGGAAAGCGCCGGCGTACCCGATGCGGTAGCGGCCGAGGCCGACCTGCGCGTGCGCATCCCGATGCGCGAAACCATGCGCTCGCTCAATGTCGCCATCGCCGGCAGCATGGTTCTGGCCGAAGCCATGCGGCAGACTGGCCGCTTTACAGATCTGTCCTGAAAGTCCATTTCCCCGCCATGACCCTTCCTGCCGATATCGACGCCAAGAAACTTGCGGCCAGCGCCTGGTTCCGCACCCTGCGCGACCGCATCCACGCCGAATTCGAAGCCATCGAGCGCGAGCTGACCGGCCCCAATGCCGATATGGCGCCCGGCCTTTTCGAGCGCAGCCCCTGGGATCGCGCCGCTGGGGGCGGCGGCGAAATGGGCATGCTCCATGGCCGCGTCTTCGAAAAAGCGGGGGTACACATCTCCACCGTGCACGGGCACTTCACCGAGGAATTTGCCCGCCAGATGCCAGGGACGGAAGCCGGCACCGCCTTTTGGAGTTCGGGCATCTCGCTTATCGTCCATCCCTGGAACCCGCACGTGCCGGCGGTGCACATGAACACGCGCATGATCGTCACCGGGCGGCAATGGTGGGGCGGCGGCGCCGACCTGACCCCAGTCCTCGACAATCGCCGCACCCAGACCGATCCCGACACGATCGACTTTCACGCCGCCATGCAGGCCGCCTGCGAAAACCGCCCCGGCGTCGACTACGAACGCTTCAAGGCCTGGTGCGACGAATACTTCTTCCTGCCCCATCGCAACGAGCCGCGTGGCGTTGGCGGCATCTTCTACGATCACTTCAATTCCGGGGACTGGGACGCCGATTTCGCCTTCACGCGCGCCGTGGGCGAGGCATTCCTGGGCATTTATCCCCAGCTCGTGCGGCGCCAGTTCGAAAAGCCATGGACCGAGGCGGAGCGCGACGAACAGCTGGTGCGGCGCGGCCGCTATGTGGAATTCAACCTGCTCTACGATCGCGGCACCACGTTTGGCCTCAAGACCGGCGGCAATGTCAATTCGATCCTGTCTTCAATGCCGCCGGCGGTGAAGTGGCCGTGATCTCCTGCCGCCTCCGAAGCCGCGCCAGGCGTGCCCTACGGAACCGCAGCACCAGCAAGCGCACGAAGCCATAAACCAGTACATAGGTGCCGATGGCCAGCGGCAGGGAGCCGAAAAGCGTCGTGACAAAGGTTGGCGCCAGCGCCTCAAATTCCTGCGAGATCAGGCCATGGGGCAGCTTCTGCGCGATCTCGTGCACCAGCGCGGCCTCCTGCGGGCTCACCCCGCCTCCGCCGCTCAGCCAGTCGCCCAACCCATAGCCGGCAGCCACGAACAGCGGAAAGGTGAGCGGGTTGCCCCACAGCGCCCCGATCGCCGCGGCCACGATATTGCCGCGCGTCACGAAGGCCAGAGCCAGCCCCAGAACGAAATGCAGCCCGAACAGCGGTAGCATGGCCACGGCGGCGCCCGAGGCCAGGCCCGCAGCGATAGCATGCGCACTGCCCGAAAGCCGCATCAGCCGCTTTTGCAGATAGGCCAGGTAACGTTTCCAGCCCATGCGCGGCCAGACCCGGTCGCGCCACGATTTCGTGTTTTTCATTGCCGGTCCGCCCGAATTGGTGACGACTTGCCACTCCGCCACCGCCCCACCGAGGTGATCCGATGCCTTTGACCGATGTCGACATTACCGGCTTTCGCTCCATTCGCGCCATCCGGTTTCCGCTGCGCCAGGTCACGGTTTTGGTCGGCGGCAATGGCGTGGGCAAGACCAATCTCTACCGCAGCCTGGAGCTGATCCAGGCCTCGGCGCGCGGCACCCTGGCCGACGAGATTGCCCGCGAGGGCGGCCTTGCCTCGATCTTCTGGGCGGGCGGACGCAATCTCACCGCAGATGGCAGCTTCGATCCGCAATTTCGCACCGATGGCTATCGCAAGGGAGAAGCGCATCGCCTCGCGCTCGAGGTTGGCCTTGACGCCAGCGATACCGGAATTGCCCAGCGCTATCGCATCGAAATCGGCTTTGCCGCGAAGGCCAGCGCCGCCTTTCCTAACGAGGCCCAGATCCGTCGCGAGGCAATCACCCTGGCCGAGCGCCGGCCCATCATCCTCATGGAACGCCGCGAAGCCCAGGTCTGGGCGCGTAACGAGGAGGGTCAGCGCGAGAACGCCGCCATTGATCTGCTCGCCAGCGAGACCGCCCTCTCGAGACCTGGCCCCTATGCCGAGGTCGCTGCCTTGCGCGACACGATCCTGGCCTGGCGCTTCTATCATGGCTTCCGCACTGACGCCGATTCCGCCCTGCGCCGCCCCTCCCGCGCCGTCACCGCACCCACGCTCAGCGCCTCGGGCGACAATCTGGGCGCTGTCTTGGCCACCCTGCGCTTCATCCGCGAGGATACGATAGACCTCGACGCCATCATTGCCGACGCCTTTGGCGGGGCCCGGCTCGACGTCACCCTGGGCGAGGCCGTCAATTTCGGCCTGTGCTATCCCGAAATGCCCAAACGCACCTTCCTCGCGCACGAGCTTTCCGACGGGACGCTGCAATTCCTGGCTCTGGCAGGCGCCCTCCTCGCCTATCGGCTGCCGCCCTTCATCGCGCTCAACGAACCCGAGACCAGCCTCCACCCCTCGCTTCTGCCGCTCCTTGCCCGCATGATTGTCAATGCGGCCGGTCGCAGCCAGATATGGGTGGTCACCCACTCGGCCGCCCTGGCCACGGCCATTGCCGAACTTTCCGGCATCACCCCGCGCCGCGTCATCCGGTCCGATGACGGCACCTGGCTTGAAGGCCTCTCGCAGATTGGGCTCTTCCCCGAGGATCACTGATCGGAACTCAATGGGCAGCCCGGCGTTTTTCCAGACGCACCACAAAGGAGATTCAGCAATGAAACGCTTTGATTCGGGCACTCTCATTCCCGGTTCCACCTGGCATGCCCAGGCCGAGAGCGAGGCAGAAGTGGTCCGCCGTGCCGTCGAAAACATGAAGAACATCAATGGCGAAACTGAAATACGCCCCGACATGATCGAGCGTATCAAGGAACGCATCGTCGATGTCGACGACCAGGGCCAGGCCCGTCACTGACGCGACGCGGCTTCAGTTGCCAGCAAGGTTTCCGGGTCGAGGGTGAAATCGCTCTCGACCCATCTCTTTTCGAGCCGCGCGAGAGCCCGCCCGATATCCGGCCCTGCGACCATGCCGAGGGCGATCAGATCCTGCCCGCTCACCGGCAAAGGTTGCACCGGCAGCCGCGCCAGCTCCCGCGCCGCTTCCATCAGCCGGTCTCTGGGCCAATTGTCCTCAGATGCTGCGACTGCAAGCCCCTCCACCGCTTCTTCGCCATAGCGATAAGCAGCCCAGTTGAGCTTGTCCGCGCCGGCAAGCGCAGCGGCCTTTGCGATCCGTGCGACCCGATCCACCAGGGCCCTGCTCAGCCGCCATTGTGCCTGCAAATCCTGGGGGGAAACACTGATCAGCGCCATTCGCGCTGCTACGTCCTGCCCGCCGATGCCTTCATAGCGATGCAGCGCCTCCAGCCGCTCCCCCGAGACGGGAAGGAGGCCGATAGCCTGCATGGTCGCCAGGGTCAGCGCGATGCGCGGCAGGCTCAGCATCCGAAGCATCTCGTGGCCCACCCGCTCCCGCGAAATATGGTCCAGCCTCCCTGCGGCATCGCGGCAGGCCGCGAGGCCCTCGGGGTCGAAACGCTGCTCGCCATGGCTCGCCGAGATGCGAAAAAACCGGTAGACGCGAAGACCGTCTTCAGCGATGCGCCGGGTGGCATCCCCGATGAACCGGACCCGCCCGTTGACGAGATCCCCTGCGCCCCCAAGCGGATCGAACAGGCGGCCATCGGCAAAGCAGTAAAGCGCGTTGAGTGTAAAATCCCGCCGTCGCGCATCCTCAGTCCAGTCGGTACCGAAGGCCACTTCGGCATGACGACCATCGGTGGCCACGTCACGCCGCAGCGTCGTCACCTCGACCTGGGTCTCACCCAGGCGCAGCGTCACCGTTCCGTGGTCGATGCCCGTGGGATAAGCGGATATCCCTGCCGCCTTTGCCTTCTGCATCACCGTCACCGGCAGCAATTCGGTCGCCATGTCGATATCGCTGTCGTTGCGAAGCCTTCCGATCAGGCTGTCCCGAACGATGCCACCCACGGCCCTTGTGCGCCCCTCGGCGCCGTCCAGCGCCGCAAAGATCGCCTGCACGTCAGGCCTGGCCAGCCATTCCGCCTTTTCCAGCCGTTCCGGTATCATGGCCGAACCTCGCCCAGCACCAGATCGCGAAACTGGCGGGTCAGATTGGCCGTAATGCCCCAGATGAGATGGCCGTCATGGTCGATCTGCCAGGTCGAATGCTCCTTGCCCGCCCGGCTGATGCGGAACCGGCCATAAGTCCCGGCATCGAGAATTCGCGCCAGGGGCACCTCGAAGACCGAATGCACCTCCCCCGGATTGGGCACGAACGGTCCACTGGGCGACACCTCGGCGACCACGGGGGTGATGAGGTAATTGGTGCCGGTATAATAGGTCGGCATATAGCCCAGCACATTGGCATCGGCCTGCGCCAGGCCCACTTCCTCTTGTGCCTCGCGCAGGGCAGCGGCGGCGACGTTGACATCGTCTTGGTCCACCTTGCCGCCGGGAAACGCCACTTGGCCGGAATGTGCCCGGAGGTCAGGTGATCGCTCGGTGTAGAGCACGGTATGGCCTTCAGGCCGGCGCACCAGCGCGATCAGCACTGCTGCTGGCACAGGTGGTCGCGTCGCCGGAATGACCGGCGTCCAGTCGGGCACGAGGTCCCGCGCCGGTCGCAGCGATGGCGGCTCCCGCAGCAGCTTTTCAGTGAGTAGATCGATAATATGCGTGTCCAGGGCCAAAAATCACCGGCAAACCATCAGTCTCGGCTGAACATTAGATCAAGCCGCCCCGGACACGCAGCTTTTTTTGGCCGCGCTGCTATTGGCCGGCATCGAAGGCGGCAATAGCACCTTTGAGTGACTTGGCCAGGCTCTTGTCTTCGGCCAGCAGCAGGACGCGGCTGGTATCGACCGGGCCGGGAAACTCGATATTACCCGGTGTGGTGATTTCCCAGCCCAGGGGGCAGTAATAATCCTGATCGCCCACCAGCAGCACGAAATGGCCTTCGCCGCGCGACAGCGCCAGCTTGCTCACTTCCCGCGCCAGAAGCTTTCCAGCGCCGCGCTTGCGGAAATTGGGATGGGTCGCCAGCGGCCCAAGCAGATAGCCCTTCATGCCGCCGACACTGATCGGGGTCATCCACACCGAACCGCAAGGCGTGCCGTCGACTTCCGCGATGAGGCTCAGGCCCGGATCGATCGGAAAGCGCTCGCGCACTCGAAAAGCGGTACGTGCAAACCGGCCGGGACCGAAGGCAATGGCCTGAAGGTCTTCGACGAAGCTGTCATCGGCGGGCGTGGCAAGCCGGACATTGGGCTGGCCGTCATGCTGGGGGGAAGCGGCCTCGGCCGCAACGAGCGTGGTCATCAGGGCAAATCCGGAAAAGGTGTGCAGAACAACTCGCGAGCAGCCCTCGGGCTCCCGCATGAAACGACCGCTTAGGGTCGTCGGCTCGTCTGCAAAACCTTCACCATCCTGGACGCCTCCACGTCTGAATGCGCATTAGCACCCGTGCTCCGGTCCGTAAATGGGAATATTGGGCTCATGCCGTGAAATTCCTTTCTTCGAAGCCGCGCTGTGTCCGGGTTGCATAACGCACTGTTCCCCCAGACCGGCCTTTTCGATACTCGGATGACGACCTAGTTAGAACGGGACACCGCAACCTGATGGCGCCGGGATCAATTTGACTCTGGCAACCTGACAGCAAAATGACCGAAAGGGGTCCGATATGGGACAATTGATCGACGGCAAATGGTCCACCCAATGGTACGACACCGCCAAGACCGGCGGGAAGTTCGTCCGGTCACAGTCTGGTTTCCGCAATTGGGTCACCGCCGATGGCGCCCCCGGCCCCTCGGGCGAGGGCGGCTTTGCTGCTGAGGCCGACCGCTACCACCTCTATGTCTCGCTCGCCTGTCCATGGGCCCACCGCACCCTGATCTTCCGCAAGCTCAAGGAGCTTGAGAACCTGATCTCGGTCTCGGTCGTCTCCCCCAAGATGCCCGATGAAACCGGCTGGTCCTTCGACAAGGCCGAAGGCTCGACGGGCGACGCGCTCTTCGGCAAGGAAACGCTGTGGCAGGTCTATACCCAGGCCGATCCGCACTATACCGGCCGCGTGACCGTTCCGGTGCTCTGGGACAAGAAGACCAACACCATCGTTTCCAACGAGAGTTCGGAAATCATCCGCATGTTCAATTCGGCCTTTAACGGGCTGACCGGCAATAGTGACGACTATTATCCCGAGGCCCTTCGGCCGGACATCGATACCATCAATGCCCGCGTCTACGACGACATCAACAATGGCGTCTACAAAGCCGGTTTCGCCACCACCCAGGAGGCTTATGACGAGGCCGTCAGCAAGCTGTTCGAAGCGCTCGATTGGGTAGAAAATCTCCTGGGCGACCGCGCCTACCTGACCGGCGACGATATCACCGAGGCAGACTGGCGGCTCTTCACGACGCTCGTGCGTTTCGATGCGGTCTATGTCGGCCACTTCAAGTGCAATCGCAGGCGCATCGCCGACTACGCCAATATCAGCCATTATCTCAAGGCGCTCTACGAAGTCCCGGGCGTCAAGGAAACGGTCGACCTCGACCATATCCGCACCCATTATTACTGGAGCCACACCACCATCAATCCGCACCGGATCATTCCGGTCGGCCCGGAACTGCCATTCCTGGCATAGTGCCCCCCGCCCACACCCACGATGTCATCCCGACGAAGGTTGGGGTGACATCGAAACGTGAGGCGCTTGACCCCTCAATAACCCCAGATCTTGCGCTTTTCGACTTTGTCGAAATATTCGTCGATCCTTTGGCTCGTTGCCGGCGTTACCCCGTTCGGCAGGGAGTGGCGGTCGAACCAGCCCACTTCCGCGATCTCGAAATTGCCCGAGTGATCGAACGCCTTCTCGAAATGGGTACAGACGAAGAAGGCGACATGATCGCGGTTCGTGACGGTGCTGGAATTGTGATAGAGACCAAAAAGCTGCATGGGGCCGATCGGCTTGTACCCCGTCTCCTCGAGCGTTTCGCGCGCGCCGGCCTCTTCGAAGGTTTCGCCAGGGCCAACGCCGCCGCCGGGAAATTGCCAGCCGGGAATATGGCGGTGGCGGATCAGGAGGACCTTGTCGCCCTCGACCACCATCACCCGCGCCCCCACCGTCATGCGCAGCCACACGCCCTTGAGGGTCAGGAACACCTTGGCCCGGACGCGCTGGAAACGATTCATCATCGGCTTTGCTCCCTTTTGCCTGCCATGGCTAAAGCATCGGCGGGAAAAGTGCGACGCGGTTTTCCCGGTTTTCCGGTGCGCTCTAGCAAAGCTTTGTGCGCGACAAAATCGTGTGTGAGCACGATTGACCGTTTTCTTGCCCTTTTCCTTCTGGCAAAACCGGCCCGATGATTACCCTGGCCCATATTTCCGACATTCACCTGTCGCCCCTTCCCAAAGTGGGCATGCGTGACCTGGTCGGCAAACGCCTCACCGGCTTTCTCAATTGGAAGCTCAAGCGCCATGGCGAACTCAACAGCGAAACGCTGGTGCGGCTCGTCGAGCACATGCAGGAGCAGGAGGCCGATTTCACGGCCGTCACCGGCGACCTGACAAATCTGGCCCTGCCCGGCGAGATCGAACGCGCCGGCCGCTGGCTCCAGGGCGTGGGCGGCGCCGATAAGGTTGCCGTCTGCCCCGGCAATCACGACGCCTATGTGCCAGGCGCGCTCGAGGGTGCCCAGTCGATCTGGGGCGATTACCTCAAGGGCGAAACGCTCGAAGGTCAGGCTTTTCCCTTCGTGCGCCGCGTCGGCGACGTGGCCATCGTCTCCTGTTCCAGCGCCGTTCCGACCCCGCCCTTCATGGCTGTCGGCCGCTTCGAGGACAAGCAGGCCGCTCGCCTCCGCCGTATCCTCAAGCTTTTGGGCGACGCCGGCTATTTCCGCGTCGTCCTGATCCATCATCCGCCCAACGCGGAATTGCAGCACCCCTCCTTCGGGCTCAAGGGCCACCGCCTTTTCCGTCAGGTCATTGCCGAGGAAGGCGCCGAGCTCGTCCTGCATGGACACACGCACCGCTCCTCGATCCACCACATCCCCGGCAAGGATCACGAAGTGCCCGTCATCGGTGTCGCCGCAGCCAGTGCCGCACAGGGCGGCACGCTGGACGATCCGGCCCGCTATAATCTCTTCCGCATCGAAAAGGCGGGAGAGGGCTGGCAGTGCACCATGCGCGAATTTGGCTTCCAGCGCCTGGGCCAGGACATCGTCATGCGCATGCAGATGCGCATCTACTGACCCTTACGCGCTGCGTCGTTCTGCCAGCGATATGACCGAGCCGGATGTGTGTGCGGCGGCGGCGATGTCCTCGACCGGCCGACCGTAATAATAGCCCTGGGCATGGGTGCAGCCATCGGCGCGGATCATCTCGCCCTGCGCTGCGGTCTCCACGCCCTCGGCCAGCACCGGCACATTGATGTTGCGCCCCAGATCCGCCACCGAGCGCACGATGGCCCGGGCATGTCGATCCGTCTCCATCGTGGCGATGAACGAGCGGTCGATCTTGATCTTGTCGAACTGGAACGTGCGCAGATTGCTGAGCGAGGAATAGCCGGTGCCGAAATCGTCGATGACGATGCGCACGCCGCCGGCCTTGAGCTGGTTGAGGATGGCGCGCGATTGCGCCTCGTCCTGCAGCAGCACCGTTTCGGTAACCTCGATTTCGAGCCGCTCCGGCTCCAGCCCGGTTTCGCGCAGGATGTCGAAGACCTTGTCGGCGAAATTTGCCCGCGCAAACTGGATCGCCGACACGTTGACCGCGACGCTGCACCCATCCGGCCAGCTCACCGCCGTCCTGCAAGCCTGGCGCAGCACCCATTCGCCGATGGAAAGGATTGCGTTGCTCTCTTCGGCAATGGGGATGAAGGTCGAGGGTGGCACCTCTCCCAGTTCGGGATGACGCCAGCGCAACAGCGCCTCATAACCCACGACAGCTCCGCTTTCGGTTTTCACCAGAGGCTGGAAATTGAGACGCAGCTGCTTGCGTCGAATGGCCAGCCGCAGCTCGGCCTCGATCCGGCGGCGCTGTTGCAGGTCCTGGTCCATCTCGGCCGAGTAATGCGCTACCGTGCCGCGCCCTTCCGATTTGGCGCGGTAAAGCGCGATATCCGCGCAATGTCGCAGCGTCTCGGGCGTCTGCGCGTCGTCAGGAAACAGCGCAATGCCGATGCTGACGCCCACTGCCAGCGAGTTGGCCTGCGTATTGAACTCGCGCCGGAATGCCTTCTGGATCGCCCGCGCCAGCTGATCGGCCGCCTTGGGCTGGCTCTGGGCCGATTGTACGATGACGAATTCGTCCCCGCCGATCCGCGCGACGCTGTCATGGTCATTGGCGCAGTCGCGCAGGATGCGGGCGACGCGGCGCAGCACGTCATCGCCGGCGCTGTGGCCATGCATGTCGTTGACGGCCTTGAACCGGTCGAGATCGAGCGCCAGCACCGCAACACTGGCCCGCGCCTCGCCCGCTACGGTGATGGCCTGGCAAAGACGCTGTTCGAGCAGAGTGCGATTGGCGAGGTTGGTCAGCGCATCATGACTGGCCAGGTGTTCGATGCGCTGCTTGGCCTGATGGCTGGCCGTGAGATCGCGCACCGCGATCACCTGGCACGGCCGCCCGCGATACTCCACCGTGCGCACCGCAAATTCCACGATCCGCTCGGCGGGCCCCGCCATTAGCCGGGCTTCCGCGGTCCGCTCGCGCGGGGCGAGGACCGGCGCTGCATCGAGCGGTTGCAACAGGCTGTCGAGATCGCGCCCTTCCGCGCGCGTCGCGCCGGCATCGAGCGCCAGCACCTCCGCAAAGCGCGAATTGGCGTCGATCACCCGATTGTCGCGCACGATGGCGAGGCCCTCGATCGAGGCTTCCTGCAATCCGCGCAGGTCGGTCAGGTGCCGATCGATGAACACCGCCGCAACGCTTCCGCTCGCCAGCAGGGTCGAAACCGCGCACAATGCGCCCACAAGGACAAGGCGGCTGGTTTCATCCACGGCATGAGCAACGCTGGCATCGACCATGAACGTCGCTGCTGCCATGTCGGCAAAATGCATGAGGGTAATCCCGGCCACGACCAGAAGGCCCGGCAGGCACCGAGCCGGCCCTCGCGCGAATGGCGCCGGCACGATCCGGAAGGCGGAAACGAAAAGCACCGTACTGATCGCCACGGCCACCAGCAGCAGGCTGTAATCATAGCTGTGCCGGATCAGTCCCTTCATCGACCACATGCCCATGAAGTGCATCGCCGCCACCGTCGCGGCCAGCAGCAAACCGGCCAGGAGGGCTTTGCCGCGTTCGGGTCGCGCCAGCAGGGTCAGCACCTCGAACATTCCGGCGACCGCGATCAGCGCCGACATCAGGGTCATGGTCCAGTCGAAATCGAGGGGCCCGGCGCTGCGATAGGCCAGCATGGCGAGGAAATGGGTGGACCAGATGCCCATGCCGCCAACCACTGCACCGGTCACCAGCCACAGAGGCTGCCGTTGCACGGCGCATTCGGCAACCCGTCGCTGCAACAGAAAAACAACTTGCATGGAAGCGATGGATATTACGATCGCCAGTCCAGCTGTTACCGGATCATGCATGATCGCAAGACAATCGACCAGTTTCAGCACGATTTAACTCCACTAGACGCAAATATCAGTAGGACTGAAACATTAATGCCGAGTGTTTTACTACTGAGTGGAATCGCTTAGTGGCTCGCCCCGCCAACAGGGTCCACCGGCAGGCCCCTCCCGCGCGGGCCGCAAATCACCTATATGAGGGGCAAAGCCAGCGAGTAGCCCGTGACTGAAACCTTTCGCATCGACCGCCCCAGCTTCGACCCCGCCACCGGCGAAGCCCGTTTCACCTATGGCTTGGGCGATCTGCGCTTCACCGAGCGCCTCGGCCTGCCCGACGGTGCCGATGCGGGTGCTGCGCTCTCTCCCGCTTTTGAAAAGCTTCTCGGCCTCACCGCCCTTGTGCTTGGTGTCTCCTATTTCAAGCTCCGCGCGCCATTCGTCATCGAGGCGCCTGGCATTGCGCTCACCGCTGCCGAGCGGGCCTTCGTCATCGATGTCTATGAAAATGGCCTCGGCGAATTCTACGCGCGCAATCAGCTGTCGCGCTTTGGCAAGCTGACGCTGCACGCGCCCGATGACGCCCAGGATCGCAAGCCCGCGCCTGTCCTGGCCGATCGCACGCTTCTGCCCATCGGCGGCGGCAAGGATAGTCTCGTCAGCGTCGACCTGCTGACCCATACCGGGGTGGATTTCACCCCCTTCGCCGTCAATCCAAAGGGCCCGATCCTCTCATCGGTCGAGGCCATCGGCACCCCGCCGCTTTACGTGACGCGCAGTCTGGACGCGGACATGATCCGCCTGGGCAAGGAGCCTGGCTATTACAATGGCCATGTCCCTTCTACGGCCATCAACTCCATGATCGCCTCGCTCTGCGCCGTGCTTTACGGCTTCAGCCAGATCGTGTTGTCCAACGAGCGCTCGGCCAGCGAAGGCAATGTCGTCTTCGATGGCCGAGAGACCAATCATCAATATTCCAAGTCGCTCGGCTTCGAATTGCTCATCGCCGATACTTTGTCCAATGCCACCGGCGGCGCGCTAAAATACTTCTCGTTGCTGCGTCCCTATTCGGAGGCGCGCATCGCATCGTTGTTTACGCAAGCCAGCAAGTTCGATGCTGTCTTTTCGAGCTGCAACCGCAATTTCCGCCTCACCGGTAATGACGGGGCCCTTTGGTGCGGCGAATGCCCGAAATGCCACTTCGTTTTCCTGATCTTCGCGCCTTTCATGAAAAAGGAACGCCTCCTCGCGATTTTCGGCCAGAACCTGCTCGACAAGCCCGCAAACGAACATTCCTTCCGCGAGCTGGCCGGCCTCACCGGGCAGAAGCCCTGGGAGTGCGTCGGCGAAATTCTCGAGGCCGCCGCCTGTTTCTATACGCTCACCCGCCATGCCGATTGGCATGAGGATGCGGTTGTGCGGGCGGTCAAGGCCGATCTGCTGAGCCAATACGGCGAGGAGAAACTGCAAATGGCCATGGCCGAGTGCCTGACCGACAGCCGTGACCATCATATTCCCCCCGCCCTTGCCGCAAAGGTCGCTGCCTATGCGGTTTGAAGAACCCGTCCTGCTCTATGGCGCCGGCAAGGAAGCGCTCTCGACCCGGGCTTTCCTCAAGGCACGACAGCCGGACCTGAAGGTTTTCGTCACCGTGGATAGCGGTGTCGCCGACATTGCCGAAACCGAACAGATCTCCGCCGACGACCTGCCCGATGCCCTTGCGGCCCGCCGCTTCGGCTACATCGTCAAAAGCCCTGGCGTCTCGCGTTATAAGCCCATCTTTGCCCAGGCTGCCGCGGCCGGCATTACCGTCACGTCCAATCTCAATCTCTGGGGCGCTGCGTTTCGCCACGGGCGGACCGTCATCGCCATCACCGGCACCAAGGGCAAGTCCACGACGGCCACGCTCACCCATTTGATGCTGACGCGGTCGGGCATCGATGCCGGACTTGCCGGCAATGTCGGCCTCGCTCCGCTCGATATCGCCGACCGACATGCTTTGATCGTCTTCGAACTGTCGAGTTACCAGACGGCGGACATGAATTTTCTGCCCGATATTGCTGCCATTACCAATCTCTATCCCGAGCATGTCGACTGGCATGGCTCGGTCGAGCGCTATTACGCCGACAAGCTGCATCTGGTGGATCGCGACGGCCAGTTTGCCGTGGCCTTGGGGGAAAAGGCGCGCAGCAATGCGCTCGTCGCCAAAGCGGTGCGGGACCATCGGCGCCTGTTGCGGGACCTGACGCGCGACGAAGCGCGGGCCATCGATCAGGCCGCGGCGCACTCGCGGCTGCGCGGCGCGCATAATGTCGACAATGCAAAACTGGCTGCCCAGATCACCTTGGCAGCGGGCGGAACGCTCGACGGTATCCTCGAGGGCATTGCCGCCTTCCGCCCTCTGTCCCACAGGCTCGAAGAACACACCTTTGGCGGGATGGTCGTCGTCAACGACTCCATTTCCACCACGCCCGAAGCCACCAAGGCCGCTCTGGCCGCTTATCCTGGTCGTGCCATTGCCCTGATTGCTGGTGGCCATGAGCGCCAGCAAGATTATGCTGAGCTGGCCGAACTCCTGAGCGGACATGGCGTTACCACGCTCGCCACGCTTCCGGTGACAGGCGAAAGATTGGCTGCCGCAGCGCGCCGGGCAGCGCCGGAGATCGAGATCATCGAATGCTCCGATCTCGAAGGCGCCATGCGTGCCCTCGCGCACCGCCACCACCGCTTCAACACGGTCATTCTCTCCCCCGGCGCGCCGTCCTACAACCAGTTCAAGAATTTCGAGGAACGCGGCGCACGCTTCGTCGCTCTTGGTCGCGACCTTTTCGGCACCTAGAAGGGACCGTTGAGCGCCCCCGGCGGCACGCCTGCCGACAATAACGCCACTCGGATATCGCGCAGCAGGCCTTCATCAACGATCCGGCCACGCAAACGCGTCAATACGCCTTCTGTTCGGAAACTGGGCAGATCGAGCACGCGCGGCAGGTAGCGGTTGACGATATCGACATTGTCCAGCCGCTGCCCGGCCATTACCGCCAGGATCGGTCCCAGTTCCCGGTCGGCATCCGTATAGGTGCCGGCCCGCCGCGCGGCCACGGCGAAGGATTGGTCCCGCAGCGCCTGCAAGGTTGGCACGGCATAATACCAGGACGGCGGATCCGGACTGTCGGCCATCACGGGCGCCATCAGGGTTATGGCGGCGTCCAGTCGGCCGAGGAAGGCCAGATGTCGCGCCCGCGCTGCTATGGCATCGCTGTTGGCCGGGTTGATCTGCGAGGCCGTGCTATAGGCGGCTTCGGCGAGGTCATGCCGTCCGGTCAATTCCAGCAGGCGCGCCCGCTGCTCCCAGACAAAGCCGCTGACGGGGGCCAGGGCAGCAGCATGCTCCATTCTTTGCGTGGCCTGTGCGAGGGCTGCATCCTGCTCGTCGCGTATCGCCGTGCTCTCGGCCATTTCGGCACCCAACATGGCCAGGGCCGCCTGCGCCTCCCCGCTTTGCTCCATGCCGATGCCGGATACCGAAAAGCAGCGCTGCGTCCTGGATGCCCGCTCGTCCGTGCTGCGTTCGCGATAGAGATCGAACAATATCCGGCAGAGGTAGAGGTTTTCCCGGCCCGTCAGATCCGAATTGTTCGCCACCAGCGTTCGGGCGTTTCGGTGCAACGGCCCCCGCGCGCCGCCCAGCATCATGCTCAACCTGTCCGAGACATGGCTCACGAGATCGGTGCGCGCGATCTCGCTGCCGGACAGACCGATCGTCCTGTTCCAAACGACACCACCGCTCCAGACCTCGGTGAGGATCGCGCTGAACTGCAGCCCGCCCGCTTCCCGGCGGACAATGCCGCTCAGCACATAATCGGCCATGTCGGCCTGCGCAGCTCCGCCATAATCCACTGCAATAGTGCCGAACTGACCCAGGTCGCCCACCATTTCGACGGCCAGGCTCGCCACCATGCCCAGGTCGCCGAAATCGCCGGTCAGGCTTTGAAACTCGGTGATCAGCAAACGCGGCCTCTCGACCAGCGCATTGGGCTGGGAGCCGATCCTCTGCTCGCCCTGCCCCGTCCACCAGATCGAAGAGGATAATGCAACCAGCGTTGCCAACACTGTCAGCGCCGCAAGTAAAATCCAGGATCGACCCAGTCCCGCCCGTTTCGGCGGCATCACTGGAGCCGCCACAGGCGCTGGCGCGGTGGCGGCGGCGCCGGCGCCATCGGCCCGCAGGAAGTCCGGAACGTATCGCCCGGTCGGGAGCGTGATGCGGACCTCTTCGCCCGCGCCCGCCTCCCGATAATACTGGCTCAGCAGTGCGCGCAGCCGACGCGCCTGCACGCGCACGATGGGATCGGTCTGCGGATCGAAATCTGTCGAACGCCCGAAGACGTCGACGGCAATGGAATAGGCCTTGATCGCCTGCGCGTCGCCATTGAGTCTGCGCTCGACGATATAGCTCAGGAACCGCGCCAATTGCCCCGAGCGCGCCATGTCCGGCCATGCCAGCAGCCGCTGCAAGGCAGCACGGATTTCGCCCTCGCTGGGTGCGCCATCGGACACGCGGAATTCCCCTCCTGACCGCGCCCCATACTGACTCTTTACATGTTAAACGCAACCCGGATTACAGACGATTTACCCCGTTTTGCCTGTGCAGGACCAGTCATCTGCACCATATGCAGCCCTGTCGATGTCATGCGCTCGACATATTCCCCGGCGGAAGGCCCCGCCCGGACCCGTTCTATAAAATAGTTCGACCCTTGATCCTGACGCGCGGCGCGATCGGGACTGGTCTGTTCCCGAGTTTTGTTTTGCCCGCACCCTGCGGGTCCCGAGGTGAATTGTGTTGGCGGACATGTCCGAACCTGGCTTTATTGCGCTCGTCGATGACGACGATCATTCCGCCTATCTGCTCACAAGGATGATGGCGGCTCATGGTGCGCCGGCCATCAGCCATTTCGGCACCGCCGCGCTTGGCGAAGGCCAGATCGCGGCCATGCTACAGGATCCCTTGGCCAATTGGCCGGGGCTCGTCATCATCGATCTCAAGAGCCACAGCAGCGCCAATCTCGAGTTTCTGGAGCGCAACCAGGCGCTGTTTCGGCAGAAGGGCATTCCAATCGCGGTCATGAGCCCGCCGCTTTCCGCAGCCGGATGCGAGGCGCTTACCGCTGCTGGCGCTGCCGGCATCTTCTTCCGCCATGCGGAACTCGACGCCTATCGGCGCGAGGCAGCGGCCATCGTCACCTTCTGGGCGCGCCACCAGCGCCTCGACGCGATCGGCATGTGACACCTGCGTCCACAGGTTGCATGCCTGCGGCGGAGAGAGGGGCTGCTGACCGGCGGGAGCCGGCCGGCATTCCCAAGCCGCTCTCTCCGCCATCCTGCACTGGATCGGTGGCCTGCACCGCCATTGGTTCAAGCGGATGCGATCATCCTCCCTGTCGCATCCGTGACAGGGGAGAAGCCGACCGATCTGCCGCGTCCGTCCTCCACGCGGCGGAAATGCTAAGGCTTCTCCCCGCGGCTCATCTCGTCCGCCACCACTTCGGCACTCTTGTGCCCCAGGACATGGTGCGAAAATGCCCGCAGCGCTGCCAGCACCAGCACGGCAAACAGCGCGACCATGGCGGCGACGATATAAAAGCCCAGCGCCGTCGCCACGCCCACCGCGCCTGCCAGCCACATGCCCGCGCCCGTGGTCAGTCCCTGCACGTTCCGCCCGCTGCGGAAGATCGCCCCCGCGCCGAGGAAGGCGATGCCGGCGGTCACTGCCTCCACCGCACGGATCGGGTCGGCCTGCGGCCCCTGCGATCCCACCTCGATCGTGTGGAAAATCTCGAAGGTCAGAATGGTGAAAAGCGCCGCGGCCACCGCCACCAGGATGTGGGTGCGCAAGCCCGCCTCGGCGGTGTTGATTTCACGCTCGAAGCCGATCAGCGCGCCAAAAATGGCCGCCATCAGCAGGCGCAGCGCGATAATGTGCTGGGGAAGATAGGTTTCGACCAGGCCGAATGAATTGCCGACATCCATGGGGACACCCGATTATGTGACGCTGCCGTCACAACTTCGTTGCGCCCCGGGAGTTCCCTACACGCTCTTGAGCCAGCCGCCATCGACGAAATAGGTGCTGCCGGTCGAATAGCTCGCCTTGTCCGAGCAGAGGAAGACGATGAACGCCGCCACTTCCTCTGGCGCGGCGAAACGCTTCATCCCGCCCGCCTCGTCGGCCACCGCCTGCAGATGCGCCTCATATCCCTCTTCGCCGGCGATCTGCTTGGCGGTCTTGATCCAGTCCGGCGTCAGCACCAGCCCCGGATTGACCGTATTGACGCGGATATTGTCCCCCACCACCTCATTGGCGAGCGTCTTGGAAAACATCATCAGCGCGGCCTTGGTCGTGTTGTAGATCGGCTCGTACCACAGAGGCTGCACCGCGCAGATCGAGGCATTGTGCACCACCGCACCACCGCCGCGCCGCTTCATGCCCGGCACCAGTCCGCGCGCCAGCCGCACGGCGGCCATCACATGCAGGTCCCAATAATATTGCCACTTGGCGTCCTCGGCCTCAAGGATCGTTTCGTTCGATCCGGTGCCGGCATTGTTGATGAGAATATCGATATCGCCGGCCGCCGCGATCGCCGCATCGCAACCTTTGGCAGTCGCCACATCGGCCGAAATGCCCCGCGCCGTCACGCCGAACGTGGCGCCGATCCGCGCGGCCTCCGCATCCGCACGCGCTCCGTCACGCCCCACGAGCAGGAGGTCGCAGCCCTCCCTGGCCAGACCTTCTGCGATGGCGAGACCGATCCCCACGGTGCCGCCGGTGATGACGGCCTTCTTTCCCTTGAGCCCGAGGTCCATTGTCCGCTCCCTATTGTGCGACGCGGATTTGCAGCTTGACGTCGCTCGGGCGCGCCTCGACGGCACGATCGAAGGCCGTCTTGGCGTCCTCGAAAGCAAAGGTTTCTGAAATCAGCGGCTTGAGGTTGACTTTGCCTGAGGCAATGAGCGCAATGGCTCGGTCATATTGATGGGCATAGCGAAAGACATTTTCGATCCGCACTTCCTTGACCGAAGCACCGGCAATGTCGATGGCCACCGGTTCCACCGGCAGCCCGACGACGACAATCGCTCCACCGGGACGCGGCAGGTTCATGATGGTTTCCCATGCCTTGGGCGCGCCCGAGCATTCGAACACCACGTCGGCGCCCCAGCCATCGGTCAGGCGCGCAACCGCGTCGGCCACCTTTTCCGTGCGGATATTGACCGGAATGATGCCCTCGTATTGGGCGGCAATATCGAGCTTTGGCTGCGCCAGATCGGCCACGATCACGCGTGCACATCCCCCGGCGAGCGCCGCGAGGGCAACCATGGTGCCGATGGGTCCGGCGCCCAGCACGACCGCGATGTCGCCCGGCTGGATCCGGGCCTTGCTCGCAGCCTGCATACCGACGGCGAACGGCTCCACCATCGCGCCTTCGGCAAAACTGACATTGTCTGGAAGTTTGAAAGTATAGTTGGCCGGATGCACGACTTCAGCCGTCAACACGCCATGGATCGGCGGGGTGGCCCAGAACGTCACCGCAGGGTCGACATTGTACATGCCGAGGCGACTGGCGCGCGAATTGGCGTCGGGAATGCCCGGCTCCATGCAGACGCGGTCGCCGACCTTGAGATGCGTGACACCCTCTCCAAGGGCGACGATAGTCCCGGCCGCCTCGTGGCCGAGCACCATGGGCGCGTTGACCACGAAGGGGCCGATCCGCCCATGCGTGTAATAGTGAACGTCCGAGCCGCACACGCCGACAGTGTGGATTGCGATGCGGACCTGACCCGGTCCAACCTCCAGCGGAAGATCGATATCGCGCAGCGCCAGCTCATGCTGCCGCTCCAGAACCAGGGCCCGAACCATCGCCATGACATCCTCCATTTCGGCTTGCCCGAGCATTAGCGCATCGGCTGGGCATTCGCCAGAGGAGGCGGCGATCAGGTGCTCGGCTGCATCATGGAAAAGACGAGGAAGATGAGGGCAAACGCAATGACGACCACCGACATGGAGATAATCAGAACCCGCAGGTTCATCTTGCGCGGATTGGCCTGGCGCACTTCCGTCGTATTCTTGTTGGGGTCGTAGGTTTCCATAAAAATCTCCCGGTTCACTTCACAACAGCCAACGTTCGGAACCGGGCGCGGTTCCCTGCCCCGCGCTCACGGGGCTTGACGCCTGCCCCCGGGCCGTTGAAGGCTCCGGCATGACCCGCACGCTCTCAACGTCCGCTCCCGGCTCCGAAGCCCTCTCCGCCATGATCATGGCGGGCCGAGGCTTGGCGCCGGCCGATCTCGTCATTCGCAATGTCGGCCTGCTCGACGTCATCACGGGTGCCGTCACACAGACGGACATTGCCATTGTCGGTGACCGCATCGTGGGGACCCATGCGCGCTACGAAGGACGTGAGGAGATCGATGGCACCGGGCGCTTTGCCGTGCCTGGCTTTATCGACACACACCTGCATATCGAATCCTCGCTCGTCACCCCGCTCGAATTCGATCGCTGCGTGCTGCCACACGGCGTCACCACCGTCCTTTGCGACCCCCATGAGATCGCCAATGTCCTGGGCGCCGAGGGCATCCGCTATTTCCTCGACAGCGCCGAGCGCGCCATCATGGATATCCGGGTCAATCTCTCCTCCTGCGTGCCCGCTACCCCCTTCGAAACCGCAGGCGCCCGGCTCGAAATCGAGGACCTGCTGCCCTTCCGCGATCACCCTAAGGTCGTCGGTCTCGCCGAAATGATGAACTTCCCCGGCGTGCTCAATGCCGATCCGGGCATTCTTGCCAAGCTCGTTGCCTTTCAGGATGGCCACATCGATGGCCACGCCCCGCTGCTGCGCGGCCAGGACCTCAACGGCTACCTTGCCGCCGGCATCCGCACCGATCATGAGGCGACCTCTGCGGCCGAGGCACGCGAAAAGCTCGCCAAGGGCATGGCCATTCTCATTCGCGAAGGCTCTGTTTCCAAGGACCTCGAGGCCCTGGCAGAGATTCTCGACGAGAACACCTCCAGCTTCGTCGCCCTCTGCACCGATGACCGCAATCCGCTCGACATTGCCGAGGAAGGCCATCTCGACAGCTCGATCCGGCGCCTCATCGCCATGGGTCGCCCGCTCCATCACGTCTATCGCGCGGCCAGCCATTCGGCCGCCCGCATATTCGGCCTGCGCGACCGGGGCCTCTTGGCGCCCGGCTGGCGCGCCGACCTAGCGCTTGTCGATAGTCTCCAGGACTGCACGGTGTCGAACGTCATCGCGGCCGGGCGCCTTGTGACTTCTTCCCTCTTCGAGGCCCGCGAGGCTGTCGCTCCGGTGGGTCTTTCCTCCATGAAGGCCAGCCCCGTCACCGCCGAAGCCTTTGTCACCGAGGCGAGGCCTGGCCAGAACAGCGTTCCCGTCATCGGGGTCAAGCCGGGCCTCATCCTCACCTTCCGCGAGGAGGCGACCCTCGCCTCGGGCGCCAGCGGGCTTCAGCCCGATCTCGACGCCGATGTCATCAAGGTGGCCGTCATCGAGCGGCACGGCAAGAACGGCAATATCGGCCGATCCTTCGTCAAGGGCTTCGGCCTCAAGCGCGGCGCGATTGCCTCATCGGTCGGTCATGACAGCCACAACATCACGGTGGTGGGCGCCGACGATGCCGACATGGCCTTGGCGGTAAACCGCCTCATCCAGTTGGGCGGTGGCTTTGCCGTGGCCGAGGACGGGCGGATTACCGCTGAACTGGCCTTGCCCCTTGCGGGCCTCATGAGCCTTGAGCCCTTCGAGCAGGTTTCGGCAGACCTGCATCACTTGCGCGACGCCGCCAGGGCGCTCGGTTGCGTCCTGCCCGAGCCGTTCCTTCAGGTCGCGTTCCTGGCGCTGCCGGTCATTCCCCATCTGAAAATGACCGACCGCGGCCTGTTCGACGTCGATCTTTTCGACTTCGTCAGCTGAGCACCGTCCGAAACCCTCAGGCGCGCGCCTTGTCGCGCGCCTTGACCTTGCGCCGGGCGGCATGCAGCAGCGGCTCGGTATAGCCGCTGGGCTGGTCGGCTCCGTGCAGGGCCAGGTCCAGGGCCGCCGTGAACGCCACCGACTGGAAGTTCTCGCTCATTGGCCGATAGATCGGATCGCCTGCATTCTGCTCGTCCACCACCTTGGCCATGCGCTCGAACACCGAGGTTACCTCGTCGCGACTGACAAGGCCGTGGCGCAGCCAGTTGGCAACCGCCTGCGATGAAATCCGGCATGTGGCGCGGTCTTCCATCAGTCCGACATTGTTGATGTCCGGAACCTTCGAACACCCCACGCCCTGCTGCACCCAGCGCACCACATAGCCCAATATACCCTGGGCATTGTTCTCGAGTTCGCGGGTGATCTCCTCGCGGCTGAGCGAATATGGCGCCTGCGCCGGCATGGAGAACAGGTCGGTGAGGCTCGGCAGAGGCTGGTTATGGCGGCGCGTCTGGGCTTCGAACACGTCGACCTGATGATAATGCAGCGCATGCAGCGTCGCGGCTGTCGGCGAGGGCACCCAGGCCGTATTGGCGCCGGCATTGGGATGGCCGATCTTGGCCTCCATCATCGCCGCCATATCATCGGGCCGGGCCCACATGCCCTTGCCGATCTGCGCCTTGCCCGAGAACCCGGCCTTGAGCCCGATCAGCACATTGCGATCCTCGTAGGAGGCAATCCACTTTTCGCTCTTGATCTCGTCCTTGCGCAGCACGGCGCCCGCTTCCATCGAGGTGTGAATCTCGTCCCCGGTCCGGTCGAGGAAGCCGGTATTGATGAAGAACACCCGGGCGCGGGCCTCGTAGATGGCCGCCTTGAGATTGGCCGAAGTCCGGCGCTCCTCGTCCATGATGCCGAGCTTGATCTGGTTGGGCTTGAGGCCCAGCATGGCTTCGACGGACGCGAAGATGGCGCAGGCAAAGGCCACTTCCTCGGGGCCATGCATCTTGGGCTTGACGACATAGATGGCGCCATGGCGCGCATTGCGGCCCTGGTCGTGCAGGGCGCATAGCGCGGTGATGGCCGCATCCATTAGGCCCTCGCCCACCGGCTTGCCGTCGAGCAGCACGGCGTCGGTATTCATCAGGTGCCCCACATTGCGCACCAGCAGCAACGAGCGACCCTTGAGCACCAGCGGCTTGCCCTGGATGTCCTTGTAGGTGCGGTCCGCCTTGAGCGTGCGCGTCACCTGCTTGCCGCCTTTTTCGAATGTGTCCGCCAGCGATCCCGTCATCAGGCCCAGCCAGTTGCGATAGACGCCGACCTTGTCCTCGGCATCGACGGCGGCCACCGAATCCTCGCAATCCTGGATCGTGGTCAGCGCCGCTTCCACGATCACATCGCTCAACCCGGCCGCATGGGCCGCGCCGATTTCTGTCTGCGGGGCGATGACCAGCACGACATGCAGGCCATTGTGCTTGAGCACGATCTCGCCTTCGGTCTCCGTGCCGCCATAGCCCACGAAGGCATCGGGGTCGCGCAGGCCCGTCCGCCCGATGGCGGTATCCACCACCAGCACCCGCGTGTCGCCGTCCTTGACGATATGGTACCCGCTCGCATCCTTGTGGCTGCCCCCGGCCAGCGGAAACGTGGCATCGAGGAACTCGGCCACCCGTGCCACCACGGCCGCGCCGCGTGACGCATTGTAGCCCTTGCCCGGCGCCAGCTCGCCCTCGCGCCCGATCACGTCCGTGCCATAAAGCGCGTCATAAAGCGAACCCCAGCGCGCATTGGCGGCATTGAGCGCATACCGCGCATTGGACACCGGCACCACCAGCTGCGGCCCGCAGGTCGTGGCGATTTCGGGATCGAGCCCCTCGGTTTCGATAGTGAAATCACCCGGCTCTTCGACAAGATAGCCGATCTCGCGCAGGAAGCTCTCATAGCCGGCGGGATTGTTGGACACCGGCCCGTTCTGGCGATGCCAGTCATCGATCTGGCCCTGCAGCGCATCGCGCCGCGCCAGCAGCCGCGCATTGGTCGGCACATGCTCGGCCAGCAGTGCCGCAAACCCAGACCAGAACTGCTCCGGCGAAACCGACGTCCCGGGCAATGCTTCCGTCTCGACGAAATCCGCCAGCAGCGGATGCACGGAAAGGCCGGATTTCGTCAGGTATTCAGTCATGGGGGAGCCTCGCAAAACAGCTTTGCGACAGCATTAGGACATCGGGCGACCCCTCACAACCCGCCTAAAGTAGACTTCGCCCTTGCACCAGCAACATAGACTTCCGCCACGGCCCGGTCGTCGCCCAAAGTCTGGAGTACAAACAATTCTTCCACCAAAGTTTCGACATTGCCCATGCGCATCCGCATCAGCGGTGTGGCCCGTGCATCGAGCACCACGAGGTCTGCCGCCCGCCCCGGCGCGATCGAGCCGATCGTGTCGTCCAGCCCCAGAGCCTCGGCATTGCCGCGCGTCGCCATGTCGAACGAGGCCAGCGGATTGAGCCTTTGCCCGCGCAATTGCAGCACCTTGTAACCCTCGTCGAGCGTGCGCAGCATCGAGACGCTCGTGCCCCCGCCGATATCGGTCGCAACCCCAACCCGCACCCCCGCCTTCATCAGCCGTTCGCGGTCGAACAGCCCCGAGCCCAGGAACAGGTTGGACGTCGGGCAAAACACCGCCACCGCTCCCGTTTCCGCCAGGACGGCCGTTTCGCGATGGTTGAGATGGATGCAATGGCCCAGCAGCGTCTTGCGTCCCAATAGCCCATAATCTTCGTAAATCCCGGTATAGTCCGGACTATCGGGATAAAGCGCCATCGAATAGGAAATCTCGGCGTCGTTCTCGCTGAGATGGGTCTGCACGTAAGCATCGGGATGCTCGGCGACCAGCGCCCGCGCCGCCTCCATCTGCTCCGGCGTCGAGGTGATGGCAAAGCGCGGCGAGATCGCATAGAGCCCCCGCCCGCGCCCATGCCAGCGCGCAATCAGCGCCTTGGTGTCGTCATAACCCGATTGGGCGGTGTCGCAGAGCCCCTCGGGCGCATTGCGGTCCATCATCACCTTGCCGCCCACCATCAGCATGTTCCGCCTCTGTGCCTCGGCAAAAAAGGCGTCGACCGAACGCGGATGGCTCGAGCAATAGGCCACCGCGCTCGTCGTGCCATGGCGGATCAGGGCGTCATAGAAATCGACCGCCACCGCATCGGCGTGACCCTGCTGGGCGAATTTCTGCTCCTCGATGAAGGTATAGGTGTTGAGCCATTCGAGCAGCGACCCGGCATAGGCAGCCATCATGTTGCTCTGCACGTAATGCAGGTGCAGGTCGATGAAGCCGGGCAGGATCAGGTTGGGCCGGTGGTCGATCACCATGGCCCCCGCCAGGTCGGCCTCGGCGAAGTCCCCCACCCAGACCACGATCCCATCCGCGATGCCGACGGCGCCGTCCTCGAGATAGAGATAGCTCTCGTGATCGTCGATCGCCTGCGGCGCGCGCGTGAAGCTCAGCACCCGGCCCCGCAGGATTGTCCGGCTCATGAGCCGGTGCCCTCGCGATACCATTCCACCAGCAGCGCCCGCTCCGCCGCGGTCATTTCGGTGACATTGCCCGGTGGCATGGCATGGCTCCATCCGGCCTGGATGGCGATCTGGTGGGCTTGATTGGCGATGGCGACATCATTGTCGAGAATGACATTCTTGGGCGCCTCGTAGACGCCTTCATAGACCGGTTCGGCCGTGTGGCACATGGCGCAGCGCGTCTGCACCGCAAGGCTGGCGGCGGCGAAATGCTCCGTCGCCATGAACCGCTCGCCGGTGGCCGACGCCAGGCTGGGCGTGTCGACGCCCGGCAGCTTGGGCGAGGTGGACAGCCAGGCGATGATCAGCATCAGCACCGTGGCAGCGAGCCAGGTCCAGTGCGGATTGCCCTTCCGGGCATGCCGGGTATTGAAATAGTGCCGGATGACCACGCCGACAAGAAAGATCAGCGAGGCAATGATCCAGTTCCACTGCGTCGCGAACGCCAGCGGATAATGGCTGGACAGCATGAAGAAGATCACCGGCAGCGTGAGGTAATTGTTGTGCAGGCTGCGCTGCTTGGCAATCTTGCCATATTTGGCGTCCGGCACCCGCCCGGCCTTGAGGTCGGCCACCACGATCTTCTGGTTGGGGATGATGATCATCGCCACGTTCGCCGTCATGATGGTCGCGGTGAACGCCCCCATGTGCAGCAGGGCGGCCCGCCCGGTGAAGAGCTGGGTATAGCCCCAGCTCATGGCGACGAGAATGGCGAACAGCACCAGCATCAGCCCGGTCGTCGATTGCCCGATCGGGGATTTGCAGAGCGTGTCGTAAAGCAGCCAGCCCAGCACGATCGAGCCGGCGGAGATCAGGATCGCCACCCAGCTGGGCACGTCGAACACATTGCGGTCGACCAGGAACAGGTCCGCGCCCACGTAATAGAGCAGCACCAGCAGCATAGCGCCGCTCAGCCAGGTCGCGTAGCTCTCCCACTTGAACCAGGTGAGGTGCTCGGGGAGAAATTCGGGCGCCACCAGGTATTTCTGGATGTGGTAGAAGCCGCCCCCATGCACCTGCCATTCCTCGCCATGCGCCAGGGGCGGCAGGCTCGGCGTCTTGCGCAGGCCCAAATCCAGCGCAATGAAATAAAAGGACGACCCGATCCAGGCAATGGCGGTCACGACGTGCAACCAGCGCACGGCAAACATCGCCCATTCGTAAAAGATAGCGTATTCGGGCATTTCGTCCTCGTTTGGAAGACCCCTCACCCAAACCCTCTCCCGTGGAGCGAGAGGACTGACGCAGCGGTCGGAGCAGGATGGTGCCTCGAACGCGATGCGGCTCCCTCGCCCCTCTGGGGAAAGGGCTGGGGTGAGGGGTTGAATGGAAGGGCGGCCAGAGACCGCCCGTCCGAAAGCCTGTCTTATGCCGGCGGGTTCACGCCTTCGACATACCAGTCCATGCCCAGAAGCTCTTCATCGGTCATGGTGACGCCGGCGGCAACGCGCTCGACACCGGTATGATCGTTGATCGGGCCGGTGAAGATATTGAACGAGCCATCGATCTGGCCCTGCTTGACCGCTTCAGCGGCGGCAGCGACCTCTTCGGTGACCTTGGGGCCATAGGGCCCGATCTCGACTTCGCCTTCGGCCAGGCCCGGCCAGCTGTCCTTGCTCTCCCAGGTGCCGTCGATCACGGCCTGGGCGGTCTTGACATAGTGGGGGCCCCAATTGTCGATGATCGAGGTCAGCTGGGCCTGCGGTGCAAAGGCGCTCATGTCGGCGCCCTGGCCGAAACCGCCCACGATGCCGCGTTCCTCGGCAACCTGCAGGGCAGCCGGGCCGTCGGTGTGCTGGGCAATCACGTCGATGCCCTGGTCGATCATGGCGCGGGCCGCGTCGGCCTCCCTGGCCGGGTCGTTCCAGCTCGAGATGAACACCGGAGTGATGGTGAAGTCAGGGTTCACCTTGCGGGCGGCCAGCACGAAGGCATTGATGCCCATGACCACTTCGGGGATCGGGAACGAACCGATATAGCCTGCCTTGCCGGTCTGGCTGAGATGGCCGGCAATGGTGCCGCAAACGGCACGGCCTTCATGGAAGCGGGCATTATAGGTGCCCACATTGGCCGCGCGCATATAGCCGGTGGCGTGCTCGAAGGTAATGTCGGGGAACTGCTCGGCAACCTTGATCACCGAGTCACCGAAGCCGAAGCTGGTGGCGAAGATCAGCTTGCAGCCCTGCTGGGCCAGCTCGCGCAGCACGCGCTCGCAGTCTGGGCCTTCCGGCACGTTCTCGACATAGACGGTTTCGACCGCATCGCCCAGCTGCTCTTCAAGATAGAGACGAGCCTGGTTATGCGCATAGTTCCAGCCATTGTCGTTGATCGTGCCGACGAGCACGAAGCCGACCTTGAGCGGTTCGGTCTGGGCGAAGGCGCGCGAGCCAAGCAGCGGCAATGCCGCGGCGACGGCGCCGGCCTTGAGCAGGTTACGACGATTGAGCGTCATGGGTTTCTCCTGAGTGACGGGCTTGTTGATCAGGTCAGTCATTGTCCGCTGGCCTAATTGGAGGGCAAGAACGGCCTGCCGAGACAGGCCGGAGCATTGGAGGACGCATCGCGGCGGATCGAGATCAGCACCAGGACCACGATGGTGGCGAGATAGGGCATGGCGGCCCAGAGTTCGGCCGGGATGGCCGCCAGCGGACCGCCGCCGGCCTTGGAATAGAGTTCCATGGTCATGACGAGGCCGAAGAGATAGGCGCCCGCAAGCAGCCGGAAGGGTTTCCAGCTGGCAAAGACCACCAGCGCCACCGCGATCCAGCCGCGGCCCGCGGTCATCCGCTCGGCCCATTGCGGGGTCAGCAGCAAGGGGAAGCATGCGCCGGCGATCCCCGCCATGGCACCGCCGAATGCCACCGCGGCAAAGCGCACCCCGATTACCGAATAGCCGATGGAATGGGCGGAATGATCGTTCTCACCGACCGCACGCAGGATCAGCCCCGCCCGCGTCTTCTTGAGGAAGAACCACACCACGACCACCATGATCAGCGAGAAATAGACCAGCGCCGAATAGCCGAACAGCACGCGCCAGATCGGATGGGTCGCCATTTCGCCGGGGAACAGCGGTCCCAGGAGGGTCACCGGCCGGGCCGAATAACCCTGCCCCGCCAGCGCTGAAAAGCCGGTGCCGAAAATGGTCAGCGCCAGGCCTGTGGCGGTCTGGTTCGCCGAAAGGCTGAGCGTGAGGAAGCCGAAGATCATCGAGGCCGCAATACCGGCCCCGGCTGCGCAGAGGATGGCAAGGTAATGATTGCCGGTCGTGAAGGTCACGACAAAGGCAGTGATCGCTCCGATCAGCATCATGCCTTCGACGCCCAGGTTGAGCACGCCCGACTTTTCCACCACCAGTTCGCCCAGCGCGGCAATGAGGATCGGCGTCGAGGCGCCGACCACGGTGACGATGATCGCGATCAGCAATTCTGTGGTCATGCCCGCGCCTCCTCCTGGGACGCGACCCGCCTGAGACGGTATCGCACCAGGATATCGCCGGCGAGCAGGAAGAACAGCATCATCGACTGGAAGATGCCGCTCGCCGCCGATGGCAGGCCGATCGTGGTCTGCGCAATCTCGCCGCCCACAAAGGTGATCGCCATGATGATGCCCGCAAAGATCACGCCGAGCGGATTGAGCCGGCCGAGGAACGCCACGATGATGGCGGTGAAGCCGTAATTGGTTGGAAAACCGGGCACCATGCGCTGGAAGGGTCCCGCCACTTCAAGCATGCCGGCAAAGCCCGCCAGCCCGCCGCTCACCAGCAGCGCCAGCCAGATCGTTTTCTTTTCGGAAAACCCGCCATAGCGCGCCGCATGCGGAGCCGCGCCCACCACTTTCATCTGGTAGCCGAAAACCGAGCGGGACATGATGAACCAGGCCACCAGCGCCACGATGATGGCGATCGGTATGCCCGCATGCACGATGGTCTGCGGAATGATATTGGGCAGCAGCGCATCGGCTGCAAAGCGCCGCGTCTGCGGGAAGCCCATGCCCATCGGGTCTTTCCAGGGCGCGCGGACGAGGTAATAGATCAACTGCACCGACGCATAGGTCAGCATCAGCGAGGTCAGGATTTCGTTGACGTTGAGCCGTGTCTTGAAGAAGGCCGGAATGGCTGCAAAGGCGGCGCCGCCCAGCACGCCGGCAATCATCATGGCCGGCAGGATCCAGAAGCCTGTCATGCCATGGGTCGAGAGCGCCACCCAGGTCGCCGCGAGCGCGCCCATGATATACTGGCCTTCCGCCCCGATGTTCCAGACATTGGCCCGGTAGGCGATGGAAAGCCCCACCCCGATGATGATCAGCGGCGATGCCTTGACCGCCAGGTCCTGCCATTTGAGCGAATTGGTCAGCGGCGTCAGGAAAATCTCCCGCACCGCGCCAACGCCATCATAGCCGATGGCGGAAAAAATGATGGCGCCGAAAAACATGGTCAGCAGCACCGCGATCAGCGGCGCGGCATAGAGAACCGCCTTGGACGGCTCGCGGCGCTTTTCGAGACGGAACTGCATCATGCCGCCTCCACCGAATTGTGCACGCCGCCCATCAGCAGGCCGATTTCGTCCACGCTGAAATTCTCCACCGGCCGTACCGGGCTCAGCCGCCCCATATTGATCACCGCCAGGCTGTCCGCCAAAGCGCGCAGTTCGTCGAGGTCCTGGCTGATGACGACGATGGCGGAACCGGCCGCCGCCAGATCCACCAGCGCCTGGTGGATCGCCGCAGCCGCGCCCGCATCCACGCCCCAGGTGGGCTGGCTGACCACGAGCACGCTGGGCTTTTGAAGGATTTCCCGCCCCATGATGTATTTCTGCAAGTTCCCGCCCGACAGCGATCCCGCCGTCGAACCGGGCCCCAGGGCCTTGACCGCGAAGTCGGCGATCACCTTGCCCGTATAGGTCCGGGCCGCGCCTGAATTGATCAGCCCCATGACCACCATGCCCAGCCGGTCGCGCGCCGTCAGCACGGAATTGTCGGCCAGCGAGAAGTCGCCGACTGCCGCGTGTCCATTGCGCTCCTCGGGCACGGCGCAGAGCCCGTGCCGGCGCCGCTCGGTGGTGTTCATCGTGCCGATCCCGAGCCCGTCGATCGTGACCGCCTCGCGGTCATCGCCCGGCATTTCTCCGCTCAGCGCATCGAGCAAGGCGTTTTGTCCGTTGCCCGCCACACCGGCAATGCCCAGGATTTCCCCGGCCCTTACCGTGAACGTGACATTATCGGCCGGAACGTCAAAATGGCCGGTCTTCAACGTTGACAGTCTGTTAACGACAAGCTTCGGCTGACCGAAAGTGCGACCCTCGTCCTTGACGATGTCGCGCAGGTTCGTGCCGATCATTTTCTCTGCCATCGAGCGGCTGGTTTCCGCTTTCGGGTCGCAGGTATCCACCAGCTTGCCGCCGCGCAAAATCGTCGCCGTGTCGCATAAGGCTTTGATTTCGTGGAGCTTATGCGAGATGTAGAGGATCGAGCACCCTTCCGCCGCCAGCTTGCGCAGCACGGTGAACAGCTGCTCCACCTCCTGCGGCGTCAGCACCGAAGTCGGCTCATCCATGATCAGCAATTGCGGGTTGAGCAGCAAAGCTCTAACGATTTCAATACGTTGGCGCTCACCGACGGAGAGCGTCGCCACCGTCCGGTGCGGGTCCAGCGCCAGCCCATAGGTCGCCATGACCTCCCGGATCCGCGCTTCCAGCTCCCGGGACGGGATCTTGGCATCCATGCCCAGCGCGATATTCTCCAGCACCGTCAGCGCCTCGAACAGCGAAAAGTGCTGGAATACCATACCGATACCCAGCCTCCGCGCTGCCTTGGGATTGGGCACGTTGACCTTCAGGCCGTTCCAGAAAATATCGCCGGCATCGGGCTGCATGATCCCGTAGATCATCTTCACCAGCGTCGACTTGCCTGCCCCGTTTTCCCCCAGCAGGGCATGGATTTCTCCCGGTTTGACCGCAAAGGAAACGTTGTCATTGGCCAGGACGCCGGGGAACTGCTTGGTGATGCCGCTCAATTCGAGCCGATTGACCATGTCAGAACCCACTGGTCGCCCCCTCTTTCGCAGGGGCGGACACGCGCCCGACAGATGCTTCCCGGCCGCCAATGTGGACCATAATTTCCGCCGCCGCCAGTGCTGCGATCACCGCTGGCCGTTTATCCCCAAGCCCTTGCGCGCCAATCGGTAAAACCAGTCGTTCCAAGGCTTTGGCGTCCCCGCCCTGGTCGATGAACCAGCTGGCGAACTTGGCACGCTTCGTCTGCGATCCAACCATGCCGACATAGGCCGCATCCGTCCGGCCCAACGCCTCCGCGACGATAAGAAAATCGAGCGCATGGTCGTGCGTCATGATCACGAAGGCGCTTCCGGCGGGCGCCGCGCGCACCACCATTTCGGGCATCGCCACCAGCCGCTGTGAAATGCCTGGCGCCAGCAGCGACAATTCCTCGCGTCGAGTGTCGATCACCTCGACCCGTACCGGTAACAGTGCCAGGATCTGCGCCAGGACACGACCCACATGCCCGGCACCGAAGACAGCAATATAAGGCGCTCTTTCCGTTTCCGCCCGGATGATGTCGGCCAGCGCTAACCGCAGGTTCTTGTCCGCAACGCGCAGCGAGACCGCCACCCGCCCCCCGCAACATTGCCCAATTTCCGGCCCCAATGGCACATCCATCGCCGCTTCGGCTCGGCCTTCGGCAATCAGCCGGCGGGCATGGTCGATCACCATATATTCGAGAGCGCCACCTCCGATCGTTCCGAAAGTCGTCTCCCGTCCAACCAGCATGAACGTGCCCTGCTCGCGAGGCGAAGAGCCACGCACCGAGGTCAGTTCGCACGCAATCGCGTCAGGATTGTTAGCGAAAAAGACTTCGAGCGCAGAGGACTGGTTCATTTCAGCTGGCCTTCGCCCCGCGCATCCGCTCGACGCCCATCAGCACCCGCTCCGGCGTGACGGGCGTATCGAGTTGGGGGGCGATCCTGTAATCCGCCACGCTTGCCACCGCCATGCCCAGCGCCTCGACCACCGAGATCGCCAGCATGAAGGGGGGCTCTCCCACGGCCTTGGACCGGCCAATCGTCGGCTCGCGGTTTACCGACCACTCGGCCAGCCTGACGTTGAAAACGGGCGGCACGTCCGACGCGAGCGGGATCTTGTAGGTCGATGGGGCATGCGTCCGCAGCTGCCCCTTAGCGTCCCACACCAGCTCTTCGGTTGTCAGCCACCCCATGCCCTGGATGAAACCGCCCTCGACCTGGCCGATATCGATGGCAGGGTTCAGCGACTTGCCGACATCATGCAGGATATCGACGCGATCGACGACATATTCTCCCGTCAGGGTATCGATCGTGACCTCGCTCACCGAGGCGCCATAGGCAAAGTAGTAGAAGGGATGACCCCGTCCGGTCGCTCGATCCCAATGGATGTCGGGGGTCTTGTAAAACCCGGCCGCCGACAATTGCACCCGATTGAGATAGGCCGAAGCCGCAAGTTCGGCGAAGGGCACGAACTCGCGGCCAACCTGCAGGCCGCCCTCTATCCACCGACAATCGCTCTCGTCGGCCTGATAGAGCTTGGCCGCGTGGGCGACCAGACGCCTCTTGATCTGCTCGCAGGCATCCCAGGCGGCCATGCCATTCAGGTCCGAGCCGGAAGACGCAGCAGTTGCCGAAGTATTCGGCACCTTGCCAGTCGAGGTCGCCATGATCTTGACTGTGTCGAGATTGACGCCGAAGGCTTCGGCAACCACCTGGGCTACCTTGATATAAAGCCCCTGGCCCATCTCGGTGCCGCCATGGCTGAGATGGATCGAGCCATCTTTGTAGACATGCACCAGAGCGCCGGCCTGATTGTACCAGGTCGCGGTGAAGGAAATGCCGAACTTGACCGGCGTCAGCGCGATGCCCTTCTTGAGCACCGTGCTTGTCCGGTTGAACGCAATGATCGCCGCGCGTCGCGCCTGGTAATCGGACGATGCTTCAAGCTCGTCCACCACGCGATGGATGACATTGTCCTGCACCGTCTGGTGATAGGGCGTTACATTGTTGGTGTCGGTGCCGTAAAAATTGGCCTTGCGGATATCGAGCGGATCCTTGCCCAGCGCATAGGCAATGTCCTCGATCCAGCGCTCGGCGCCCATCATGCCCTGAGGTCCGCCAAAACCGCGAAACGCCGTATTGGAGACGGTATTGGTATAGAGCGGCTCAGACCGGGCGCGCACGGCAGGGTACCAATAGGCATTGTCGCAATGGAACAGCGCCCGGTCCGATACCGGACCGCTGAGGTCGGACGAGAACCCGGCCCGGGTGCCATAGACGGCGTCAACGGCGAGGATCTTGCCATTGTCGTCATAGCCGACATCGTAATCGACCACGAAGTCATGGCGCTTGCCGGTGGCCTGCATGTCGTCATCGCGGTCGGGCCGGATCTTGCAGGCGCGGTTCCATTTCTTCGCCGCGACAGCAGCCACCGCCGCAAACAAGTTGCCCTGCGTTTCCTTGCCCCCAAAGCCGCCACCCATCCGGCGGACATTGATGGTCACCGCATTGTGGCGGATGCCCAGGACCTGCGCCACCATCAGCTGCACTTCGCTCGGATGCTGGGTCGAGGAATGGATGACGATATCCTCGTCCTCGCCGGGAATGGCAAAAGCGATCTGGCCTTCGAGATAGAAGTGATCCTGGCCGCCGATAGCGATGGCGCCTTTTGCCCGGCGTGGCGCGCCGGACAGGCCGGCCTCGACGTCGCCACGCTCAAGCTTGAGCGGTTCGGTGACCAACTTCCCACCGGCCGCCTGTGCCGAGCGCACATCCGCAATCCAGTCGAGATCGGCATAATCGATCTTCGCCAATTGCGCCGCCCGCCGTGCCGCATCGCGCGTTTCAGCGATCACCGCAAAAACCGGCTGCCCCCAGAACTGCACCTTGCCCACCGCAAAGATGGGCTCGTCATGCTTGTGGCTTGGAGAGACGTCGTTTTCGCCGGGAATATCGTCTGCCGTCAGCACGCCGATGACGCCAGGAAAGGCCTCGACAGCAGAAAAATCCATCGCGACAATGTCCGCGTGCGCCTTGGTCGAAAGGCCCAGATAGGCGTGCATCGTTCCGACTGGTTCGATCATGTCGTCGATGTATTCGGCGGTTCCGGCAACATGCTTGGGCCCGCTGTCATGGCGGGTATTGGTGTGAAGCACCGAAAGGGAAATCGGGGTGTCGTGCTTGTTCATGCTACCTCCCGCCTCAGCCGCTCGCCGCGGCCCTGCGTGTCGAGGAAGAAACGCTTGAGCAGGTTCTGCGCTGCCAGCAGGCGATAGTCTGCCGAGGCCCGCATGTCGCTTATGGGCTGATAATCCTCGCCAAAGGCAGAGACCGCCGCCTCGATGGTCTCGATGGTCCACGGCTTGCCGACGAGAGCGGCCTCCACGGCCTTGGCCCGCTTGGGCGTCGCCGCCATGCCGCCAAAGGCGATACGGGCCATGCCGACACGGCCACCGTCGCTGACAAATACCCGGAAGGCCCCGCACAGCGCCGAGATATCTTCCTCGCGGCGCTTGGAAATCTTGTAGGTCGCGAAATGTTCGCCAGCGGGCAGGAGCGGCACGGTGACGCTCTCGACGAACTCGCCGGGCTGCCGGTCCTGCTTGCCATAGGCGAGGAAATAATCCTCGAGCTTGATCTCGCGCCGATGCTCGCCGCGCCGCAGGCTGAGCCTGGCCCCAAGTGCGATGAAGGGCGGCGGCGTATCGCCGATGGGCGAGCCATTGGCAATATTGCCGCCGATCGTACCCATGTTGCGCACCTGCTCGCCGGCGAACCGGTTCCATAGCTCGCCCAGTTGCGGAAAGCTGCTGGTGATGACCGGTAGGGCCTCCGAATAGCTCACGCCTGCATAAAAGCGGACCTCGCTGGCATTCTCGGCGATGCGTTTCAATTCCTGGAGATGGCCGATGAAAATGACCGGCCCGATCGGACGCATGAACTTGGTGACCCAGAGGCCCACATCGGTGGATCCCGCCACGACCCTCGCCTCGGGATGCTCTTCGTAGAGCGCTGCGAAATCGTCGAGGTTCGCGGGAATGAAAATCTTGTTTTCGCCTGATCCGATCTCGACCCGACGCCCGTCGACGATCGCCCCGATCTTGTCCTTGACGGCAATACGCTCCGCCCAGAGCGGATCACCCTGCGGCATGCCATAGGTGGAGATGGCCTGGGCGGCACGAATGATCGGTGCATAGCCCGTGCAGCGACAAAGATTGCCTTGAAGAGCCTTCTCGATGGCCGGCCGGGACGGATTGGGGTCGCGCATCCACAACCCGTAGAGGCTCATGACGAAGCCCGGCGTGCAGAAGCCACATTGCGATCCGTGATGGTCCACCATCGCCTGCTGCACCGGGTGCAGATTGCCGTTCTCCCCGCGCAGATGCTCGATAGTCACCACATGGGTGCCGTGCAGGCTGGCGACGAAGCGGATACAGGCGGTCACCGAATCGTAGATGATCTCGTCACCCATAAGCCTGCCCACCAGAACGGTGCAGGCGCCGCAATCGCCTTCCGCGCAGCCCTCCTTGGAGCCGCGCAGGCGACGCTCGAGGCGCAACCAGTCGAGCAGCGTCAGGTCCGGCGCCACATCGACGAGGGTGATTTCCTCGCCGTTGAGCAGAAAGCGGATCGCGTTGGTGACCTCGACCATGCCTCAGCTCCCCCGATAGGTGGAATAGGAGAACGGGCTGACCAGCAACGGCACATGATAATGCTTGTCTTCGGAGATGGTGAAGCGCAGCGGCACCACGTCGAGGAACGGCGTTTCGATCTCGACACCCAGTCGCTCGAAATATTGCCCGACGTGAAAGCGGATTTCGAATTCGCCCTGCTGGAAATCCTCGTCCAGCAGGGGCCGATCCACGCGGCCGTCCTCATTTGTATAGCTGTCCAACAAGTGGTGCGTGTGGTCGCCGTGCACATAATGCAGTTCGAGACGCATGCCCCGTGCCGGCTTCCCGTGCATCGTGTCGAGGACATGGGTGGTGAGGCTTCCGCCCGCCATGCTTGCTGCTCCTGGATATTCCCCTCCGGCAAGACTATCGCAACCGGAACGATGCGCAATGCACATTTTTTACCAAGTGGTCCACTTTTGTGCATCTTGTGTGCAGCGCCATCGACATTAAACTCTGCCCATCCCGCCCAAAGAGATTCTGCCATGAACCGCTATCCTCGCGACATGCACGGCTACGGAGCCAACCCGCCAGATGCCAACTGGCCCGGCAAGGCGCTGGTGGCTGTGCAATTCGTGCTCAACTACGAAGAGGGTGGGGAAAACAACATCCTGCATGGCGACGGCGCTTCAGAAGCCTTCCTCGTGGACGTTCTGGGCGCGCAGCCTTGGCCGAACCAGCGGCATGCCAATGTCGAATCCATGTATGAATACGGCGCCCGCGCCGGCTTCTGGCGCCTGCATCGCCTGTTCACCGATGCCGGCCTGCCCCTCACTGTCTATGGTGTTGCCACCGCCCTGATGCGCGCCCCCGCACAGGTGGCTGCCATGCAGGAGGCGGGCTGGGAGATCGCCAGTCACGGTCTCAAGTGGGTGCAGCACAAGGACATGCCGCCAGCCGAGGAAAGCGCGCAGATCGCCGAAGCGGTGCGGCTTCATACCATCGCCACTGGCAGCCGGCCACGCGGATGGTACACGGGCCGCTCGAGTCTTAACACGGTTGACCTCGTGGCCGATTACGGCGGTTTCGCCTACATTTCGGACACCTACGACGACGACCTGCCCTATTGGAAACGTGTTGGCGGCAAGCCGCAGCTGATCATTCCCTATTCCCTGTCCACCAACGATATGCGCTTCGTCACCGGCCCCGGCTTTGACAATGGCGAGGAATATTTCACCTTCCTCAAGGACAGTTTCGACTGCCTCTACGCAGAGGGACAGGCCGGTCAGCCCAAGATGATGTCGATCGGCCTGCATTGCCGCCTTGTCGGACAGCCCGGTCGCGTCCAGGGGCTCCGAAAATTCATCGACTACATCAAGCTTTTCGACCGGGTCTGGGTACCGACGCGACTACAGATTGCCGAGCACTGGGCGCGCGAGCACCCCTATGTGCCACCCGAGACCTTTCCCAGCATGCTTGAGAGGGGGGAGTTCGTTGCCCGCTACGGTTCGATCTTTGAACATTCGCCCTGGATCGCCGAGCGCGCCTGGGAGGCGGAGATGGGGCCGGCAAACGACACGGCCATCGGACTTCATTTCGCTCTACGCAGCCAGTTCCGCATGGCCAGCGATGCGGAGCGCTTGGATGTCCTCAAGGCCCACCCCGATCTGGCCGGAAAGCTCGCCGCCGCAAAACGGCTCACCGCCGAATCCACCGCCGAACAGGCTTCTGCAGGCCTCGATGCACTGACCGATGCAGAACGCGCCCGCTTTACCGCCCTCAACGATGCCTATGTCGAAAAGTTTGGGTTTCCCTTCATCATTGCCGTGCGGGACCACGACAAGGCCTCCATCCTCGAGAATTTCGAGCGGCGCTTATCCAATACGGTGGAAACCGAGTTTGCCACCGCCTGCGCGCAGGTGGAGCGCATCGCCCTTCTGCGGCTGAGCGCCATCTTGCCCTAGCCGTCTTCCCGTTTCAGCAAGGCGGGCCGGTCCATATCGACCGGCTCGGGGCGAAACAGCAGCGCGAACGCGGTAAGCCACGGCAGATTGTGCCGCATCCACACCCCGGAAAGTCCCTCATAGATCCAGAACACCTCACGCATGGCAATGAGTGTGGCAGCCAAGTTTGAACAATCGGTAACCCTACCGAAGCCTTACTTGTAGAAGTCCTGACGCAGATTGATCCCGTGCTCGAGATAGACTTTCATCGCCGCCAGCATACCGGTCCAGCCTTCACAATTGCCGTAGGATGCCTTTTGGCCAGCCGCGTTTTCTCGCCATCCTGCCTCATGGATCTTTACCAGCGTACGGTCCGGCGCAATGGCCTCGAAAGTCATGGTGACGGTAGTGTCGTAGGTGCCTGCGGCGTCGCCATCCTCCGGCGCTTCCCATTTGAGCACAATACGTTCGTCTTGAACGACCTCTGTCACGTGCACGGGGAACGCGCCGGGAAAATCATGGAAATCCCATTGGACCACCGCACCGGTTTCCAGCCGCCCCTGCGCGCCACCTGTGGTGAAGTACCCCGAGAGCTTGGCTGGGTCGGCAACGGCTTCGAAAACGTCGTGGACCGGCTTGGAAATACGACCGCTGATGGTGAATTCGTAGGCCATCGCAACGCTCCATCTTGAACGCTCACACAATATGTTATAATATCATAACATGTCAAATGACGATAAAGACGACCTCGTTTTCAAGGCGTTGAGCCACCGCGTGCGCCGCCGCCTTCTCGATCATCTTAAGCAGGCCCCCCAGACCACTGGCGCCCTTGTTGCGATGTTCCCGGATCTGGATCGCTGCACCATCATGCAGCATCTCGGCGTGCTGGAAGGGGCAGGCCTCGTGCATGCCGAAAAGCGTGGCCGAAAGCGCTGGAACCATCTGGACGCCCTCCCCGTGCACGCAATTCACGAGCGCTGGATTGGTCCCTACGCCGCCTACGCTGCGGCAATGTTGTCCCGTCTCTCTAGGGCGGTGGATATGCCCGCTGATTGATCACGCCATTGTCAGGGCTTTTCGCGGCGCGGATCGAAACCCTCGCGTTTCTGCGTCGTTCGCTTTTCAGCACACCATCGTGATGAAAGGAAATGCCGCATGCTTTATGTCGATATCCCGACGCATAAGGACCTTGACGCCCTTCGCGCCGCCCGGAACGAGGCCAGTGTTTCGATCTACCTCGAAACCACTCCGATCACCCAGGATATCGAAAAAAGCAGGATTGCCCTAGGCAATCTCGGCAAGCAGGCTCTTGCCCAGCTTTCCGATGCCGGTCTTGACAAGCGTCGTCTCGCCGCCCTTGGCGAACACCTGGACGATCTGGGCGAAGACGAGGATTTCTGGCGCCATCAGGCTCATAGTCTTGCCATCTTCGCGACCCCGGAATCCATCCGCACCTTCCGGCTTGCCAATCGGCTGACCGACCTGGTCGAGGTTTCAGACCGCTTTCACCTCAAACCGCTCCTGCGCGCCGTGACCTTCCGCAATGCCGCCCATGTTCTGGCTGTTTCAGAAAACTCGGTGAGACTGATTGAGATCGCAGCGGACCTGCCGGCGACTGTGGTGAACGTACCCGATTTCCCCGATGGGGCCGCCGACGCGGTCAACAAGTCCACCATCAACGATCGCTCGCATGCGCGCCGCATTCATGGCTCCGAGGGCGAAAAGGTTCAGCTCACCAAATATGTTCGGCGCATTGACGCGGCGCTGCGGCCGGTAATCGGTGCGCAGGACCTGCCGCTTATCCTGGCAGCAACCGAACCGGTGGCCTCCCTTGTGCGCTCAGTGAGCGGCTTTGACTTCGAGCCCGATATCATCGCCGGCAGCCCTGATCGCCTCAGCGAGACCGAACTGGCGGATGCGGCAAGAGCGGTGCTCGACGCCCGCTATGCCCGTAAACTCGAAGACTTCGCAGAACTATTCGAGACCCGGGCAGGACAGAACCGCGCCACCGGCGATCTATCGGACGCCGCCCGCGCCGCCACGTTCGGCGCCGTGGACACTTTGCTTGTGGACATCGACCATACGGTGCACGGGCAAGTCGATGAAGAAACCGGTGCGGTCACGTTCTCCGATACGCCCGATGCCTTCGACTATGGCATTGTCGATGAAATCGCCGGCCGCGCCCTCGCTTCCGGTGCAAGCGTTCTGGCCGTGCGCCGTGACGATATTCCCCGCGGCGGCGATCTGGCGGCAATCCTGCGCTACCCGGTCTAGCCAAGCGCCCCGACTTGCCGTTACTCATTGGGTGGTGGCCTCAAGGCCGCTGCCCAACTATTGATTGTGAGTCATGGCCTCCTCCTACGCCTCTCCCCCAGCCGGCCTGCCCGGCCAGATGACCCTTCACACCGGCCGCGCCGTATTCACCGAGGCCTATGCGCTTATCCCGGCCGGCGTGATGCGCGATATTGTCACCTCCTATCTTCCCAATTGGCGCGATACGCGCGCATGGATCATCGCCCGTCCGATGAGCGGCTTCGCCGAGACGTTCTCGCAATATGTCGTGGAAGTCCTGCCCGGCGGTGGCAGCGAACGGCCGGAGCCCAACCCGGAAGCTGAAGGCGTCCTTTTTGTCGTTGCAGGGGAAATGACCCTGACCCTTGCGGGCCAGACCCATCATCTCCGCGAGGGCGGCTACGCCTTCGTTCCGCCTGGGGCGGCCTGGAGCCTTGTCAACAAGTCCACCGAACCAGTGCGTTTTCACTGGGTGCGCAAGCGCTACGAGGCCGCCGAGGGCATCGCCCTGCCCGACGCCTTTGTCACCAACGAGCAGGACCAGCCGATCCGCTGGATGCCCGGCACCTCGGACACATGGGGCACGACGCGCTTTGTCGAGCCGACTGACCTTCGCCACGACATGCATGTCAACATCGTCACGCTCGAGCCTGGCGCGGTAATTCCGTTCGAGGAAACCCATGTCATGGAGCACGGACTTTATGTGCTTGAGGGCAAGGCCGTCTACCGGCTGAACCGCGATTGGGTGGAAGTGGAGCCAGGCGACTTCATGTGGCTGCGCGCCTTCTGTCCGCAGGCCTGTTATGCCGGCCCGCAACGGTTTCGCTATCTGCTCTACAAGGACGTCAACCGCCATGCCAAGCTGCCATTCTGAGCCATGAGCGATCGTCTCCTGCCCATCAAGCCGCTTTCCGTCGAAGCCTTCGCGCCATTCGGCCAGGTCATAACGACCGATGGCGCCCATCATTACCCGATCAATGCCGGTATGACTGAACGCTACCATGACCTGGCGCGGGTCGAGCTCGGGGGCGTCCATCCCCGCCCCCTCATTTCCATCTTTCGCGGTCAGCCCTATCCGCTCCCGCTGGATCTGCGCATGGTGGAACGTCATCCCCTGGGCAGCCAGGCATTCTACCCTCTCGCCGACACCGAATGGCTGGTGATCGTCGCCGAGGACAAAGCCGGCCTGCCGGTGCGCATTCGGGCCTTCCGCCCGGCGCGCGGGCAAGGCGTCAACATTGCCATGAATACCTGGCATGGGGTGCTGACGCCTCTGGGCAGCCCCGCGGACTTTCTCGTCGTGGACCGGGGCGGCGAGGGCAACAACCTCGAAGAGCACGTCTTCGACCGGCCTTGGCGCATTGTAGGCTGAGCGCGTCGTAACCCTGATTTGTGCTTCGCCTCGCATCTCTTGCGGCGCTGCTATAGTTTGGGGTCGTGAAACGGGGAGAAGGCCAGACCATGTTCAGACTGCTCCAAATCGTCCTGGTGTTTCTGGCCATGATAGTCCCGGCCTGGGCCCAGCCCGTTACCATTTCCGGCACCGTGACCTATAGAGAGCGGATTGCCCTCCCGTCCGGCGCCCAATTGCGCGTTACTCTTGTGACGCTGCCGGAGGGCCAATCCCTCGCTGGGGCAACCGCCCGAATTCCGGCAAAGGGACAGGTACCCCTCTCCTATTCCCTGAACGTGCATCGACCTCTTGGGAACGGCATCTATGGCCTTGTCGCCGAAATCCAGGCCGGCGACGCCGTCCTGTTCCGGAATGCGGCGCCGGCTCCGGTCGATCCGACTTCGAGCGAGCCGGTCGAGATCGTTGTCCAGTCCCAGCCGCGCCAACTGGCGCGGCCTCCCGCGCCCACCTTTCCCGCTGCCCTTATCGACACCGAATGGACCGTAACCAGCATCGGCGGCCGCCCCACACTGAATGGACGCCCCGTGACGTTGCTCATTGCAGCCGACCTGCGCGCGGGCGGCAAGAGCGGGTGCAACGACTATTTTTCTGAAGCCAGCATCTCAGAAGGCGCCATCACGTTCGGGCCAGCCGCTGCCACACGCATGGCCTGTGCTCCAGACGTCATGGCACAGGAGGCCGGTTTCTTCGCCGCGCTCGAAGCCGTGGCCGAATTCGATCTCGATGGTACGCGCCTGCGCCTGCTCGATGCGGCCGGCATTCCGCTCATCGGCCTCGTGCGAGAAGGAGAATGAGCATGGACCGCGCCGCACTCGTTTCGCGCTTTTTCGACGTGATCGAAAACGACATCGCGCCGCGCACGGCAGAGGGTGTGCGCAAGGGCAACAAGCTCTTCGGCGCCGCTATCCTGCGCAAGTCGGACTTGTCCCTGGTCGTGGCCGAAACCAATAACGAGATCGAAAATCCGCTCTGGCACGGCGAAATGCATGCCATCAAGCGCTTCTTCGAACTTCCCGAAGACCAGCGCCCGAAACCCGCCGAATGCCTGTTCCTCGCAACGCATGAGCCCTGTTCGCTCTGCCTTTCTGGCATCACCTGGTCAGGCTTCGACAATTTCTATTATCTCTTCAGCCATGCCGACAGCCGCGACAGCTTCGCCATTCCCTACGATATCGAAATTCTCAAGGCGGTTTACGCTGTGCCCGATCCACAAACCGGAAGCGTGGCGCCGGACCGCGATCTCTACAATCGCAGCAATGCCTTCTGGACCAGCCATGGCATCCAGGACATGCTGGCAGGCCTCGACAGAAGCAGCCGCGAAGCCCTGCTCGAGCGGTTCGACGACATCGCAGCATATTATGGCGAATTGTCCGCCACCTATCAGAAGGATAAGGGGCAGCGGAACATTCCGCTGGCTTGAGCCTATTTGATGGCCAGATCGGCAGGCACGAAGCTGCTTTGCGGCACCTCGGCCTGCGACGCGACAAAGGTAAGGGCACTAAGACCGAGGGCAAAAATCGCCCCTGCCAGGAATTGCATCAAGGCTTTCCGTGTCGGCATAGTCCACCCCTCGCGTCCGGGTCTCAAGCAATTGCTCGAAGCGCTGTGACTATGCCGTCTTGGGGTCCTGCGTAAATCCTGCCGGACGCATGTCAGCCATGCTGACCGAACCTTTTCCGGGCAGCGGCGTTTCACTTGATGACGACTTGTGCAACCAGGGGAACACCCATGTCCGACCCGATGATACAAAACGGCGGCGGCGCGGTCCCGCGGCTCGCCGTTTTTACCGATTTCGACGGCACGCTGGTCGAAATTGCCGAAACGCCTGATGCCATTGATGTGCCGTCCGAGCTGACCGAGCGCATCGACCGCGCTTTGCAGGATTTCGACCATGCCTTTGCGGTTTTGACCGGCCGCGAAATTGCTGAGATCGACCATTATCTGGCACCATTGCAATTGCCCGTCGCAGGTGCGCACGGAGCACAGCGCCGTCGCGCCGACGGCACACTCGAAGCAATCGACGATGCCGTCATTTCCGGCGCCGACGCCATAGCGCAATCGCTTCAGCCGCTTGCCATTGCCAATCCCGGCCTGCTGGTCGAGGCCAAGGACGGCGCGGTGGCTATGCATTTTCGCCAGGCCCCGGAGCTGGAGGGCGAGGTGCACCAGGCGATGCAGGAAGCGCTGGTCGAGCATCCGCAATTCACGCTCGTTCCGGGCAAGATGGTGCTCGAGGCTCGCCCTGTAGGCTTCGACAAGGGCGCCGCCCTGCGCGCCTTCATGCAGGAAGAGCCTTTTGCCGGCCGGACCCCGATCTTTATCGGCGATGACCGAACCGACGAGGACGCCTTTCGGGCCGCGCAGGAACTGGGCGGCATCGGCATCAAGCTGGGTTCGGGGGATACTGTTGCCCGCATGCGCATAGCCGACGTGGACTCGGTCTACGCCTTGCTTCGCGGGCTCGGCGACCTCGCCCATCGCGATCCTGAAGCTGAGCCGCTTTTGTCGGACGCCACACACTGATCGACCGGCCGGATTGTTCCGGTTGTTGCTGAAGAGAGCCGAAAAGGAGCCAGAACCCTCATGAGCCGCATTGTCATCGTATCGAACCGCACTCCCGGCAAAGGCCCGGTCGCTGGCGGCCTGGCAGTGGCATTGCGCAAGGTACTGAGCGAACGCGAAGGGTTCTGGTTCGGCTGGTCGGGAAAGTTGACCGAGCAGCCGGCGCGAGAGGCCCGCTTCGAGGATATCGATGGCCTGCAGGTGGGCCAGATCGATCTCACCCGCGATGATCACCACGCCTATTATGCGGGATTTTCCAATTCTATCCTCTGGCCGAGTTTTCACCTCCGCCTCGACCTCGCAACCATAGAAAGCCATTGGTACGAAGGTTATCGCCGGGTGAACCACCAGTTCGCCCGCGCTTTGCTGCCCCTGCTCAAGCCGGATGACGTCATCTGGGTGCATGACTACCATCTCATCCCGCTGGCTTCCGAACTGCGCGCGCTCGGTGCGCGCAATCGCATCGGCTTCTATCTGCACATCCCCTTTCCCACGGCGGATGCGCTCTATGCAATTCCGCACCATGAGGAATTGATGCGCGATCTCTCGCGCTATGATCTCGTGGGCATGCAGGCCCGCCGCGACGTGGCCGCCTTCACGGAATTCGCCGAGCATCAGATGCCCTCCACTTTTGGCGGCCATCGCAGCGAAACCATCGATTTCAGCCGCACGGAAGTCGATGCCTTCCCGATCGGCTCGGACCCGGATGCCTTCGCGCGGCTTTCTGTCAGCCCGGCGGGAACCAAGATGGTGCATCGGATGAAGCGGGCCTTGGGGGATCAGCGGCTTATTCTTGGCGTGGATAGGCTCGATTATTCCAAGGGCCTGCCGCAACGGGTCGAGGCCTATGAAAAGCTCCTGGCCAACAATGCCCGCTTGCGTCGCTCCGTGCACCTGCTTCAGGTAGCGCCGCCCTCGCGCGACAGCATCAAGGAATATCAGGAAACGAGCGATACGCTCGACGCTATGTGCGGACGCGTCATGGGGCATTTCGCCGAACCTGACTGGCAGCCTCTGACCTATGTGAAGCGCGCCTACGGCCAGCCGAGCCTGGCCGGGCTTTATCGCTTGGCCAAGGTGGGCCTGGTGACACCGCTTCGCGATGGCATGAACCTTGTGGCCCACGAATATGTGGGGTCGCAGAATCCGGCCGATCCAGGCGTGCTGGTCCTGTCCCGTTTTGCCGGTGCTGCGGAAATCTTTCCCGAGGCGCTTCTCGTCAACCCGTTCGATACCGACGAGACTGCCGAAGCACTGCGCATCGCTCTCGACATGCCGATCGAGGAACGCCAGCAGCGCTGGCAGGCCCTGATGAACGCGGCCAAGCACCACAATGTCGATAACTGGGCCGCAAGCTTTCTTGACCGCCTTGCCCCAGGGTCGATGCCGCAGAGCGGCACCCGCGACATTCTTTACCTCGCCTCCGTCGCCTGACGACAGAGGCGAGAACGCTTCAGAACAAAAAAAGGGCGGTCCATCGGGACCGCCCTTAATTTGTTAATTGGCTGCCGAGCGCCGGGCCCTGCCGGCATCGCGCTGACCCTTGGTCCAGCGCGGCTTGCCGCTCTTGGCGGCGCCGGGATTGGTGCCGATGACCTTGCCGGTCTCGGCATCGCGCCGCACCATCTTTGTCTCACCATTGGGGCGCTGCCCATTGGCTGCTGCATTCTTGGTCCGCTCGCCGCCAGGACGGGGCGTATTGAACTTGCGGGCGTTCTGCTTGGGATTGCGCGCCGTGCGAGCACCAGCCGGAGCACCAGGCGCGTTCCGTGCGGCACGCGGGGCTGGCGCTTCCTCGACCAGATTCACATCGCCCGAGACCGGCAGTGTGCGGCGGATCAGGCGTTCGACATCGCGCAGCTTGCTCTTTTCGGTGCCGTCGCAAAGGGTGATCGCAATACCGGATGCGCCGTTGCGCCCCGTGCGCCCGATGCGGTGCACATAGTTTTCCGGATCGTCGGGCAGTTCGTAATTGACCACATGGGTAATACCCTGCACGTCGATGCCACGCGCCGCGATATCGGTCGCGACAAGGATGCGCACCGTGCCATTGGCAAAACCCTTGAGCGCCGCCTGGCGGGCATTCTGGCTCTTGTTGCCGTGAATGGCCGCTGCTTCATGCCCATCGATGGCGAGGTTCTTGGCGACGCGATCGGCACCGTGCTTTGTGCGCGAGAAGATGATCACGCGGTCCATGCCTTCCTTCTCGTCGTCGAGCAGGCCGTTGAGCACGCCACGCTTGGCCTTCGAACCGGACATGATCACGCGCTGGTCGATCTTGACCACGGTGGAGCCCTGCGGCGCCGCCTCGACCTTGATCGGTTCTTTCAGCAGCGTCTTTGCCAGGTCTTCGATTTCGGTGGCCATGGTGGCCGAGAACAGCATCGTCTGGCGGCGCAGGCCGATGGCCTTGGCAATGGCGCGCACCGGGGCGATGAAGCCCATGTCGAGCATGCGATCGGCTTCGTCCAGCACCAGCCAGCGCGTCTCGTTGAGGCGGATCTTGTTGTCGTCGAGCAGGTCCTTGAGCCGGCCCGGCGTCGCCACGACCACGTCCACGCCCTTGGCGATCTTCTGGACCTGATGGTAGCGCGACACGCCACCCAGCACGAGCACCGTGTCGAGCTTCATCTTGGAGCCGGCAAACTTGCGGATATTTTCGTCGATCTGCACGGCCAGTTCACGCGTCGGCGCCAGGATCAGCGCGCGCGTCGTCATGGGGCGCGGCCGCCCGGTAAGGCCAAGCAGGCCGGCCAGGATCGGCAGGCCGAAGGCCGCCGTCTTGCCCGAACCGGTCTGGGCAATGCCCAGCATGTCCCGGCCTTCGAGAAGCTTGGGAATGGCTTGGCTCTGGATTTTGGTGGGCTCGGTGAAGCCGCCGGCCGTAAGGCTGTCGGTGATCAGGGTCGGCAGGCCGAGCGAAATGAAATCGGTCAAACTTTTGTCTTTCATGGTGCGCGATGCCGCGCAGGCGCCATGCTGCACGCAGCGTGACGCTTCTTCAAAATGCAATCGGGCGATAGGAAATATCGCGCGGGTGCTGGCTCAAACCCGGTATGAGATCATCGGGCCGACTTCGCCGCTCACCGCATGAGTAAGAAGAGAAGTCCATCGACGGCCCTAGGCCGCGACGCAGGGCACATATGGGGGAACTGCCCGAAAATAGCAAGCTTTGGCTGCGCATGGGTGAACTGCAGCGGCAAGATCACCCCGCATGACGCGGGCTCATGTCAGACGGGTACGGGGCTAGATGCCGCCGTACCAGTCATAGCCATTGTCCTCCCAATAGCCGCCCTTGCCGCGACCGAACGGCGCGAGGTCATCCACCAGCTCGATCGTGTGCAGATATTTGGGCTGCTTGTAACCCAGCGCCCGCTCTATCCGCAGGCGGATTGGCGCACCATTGCTCACCGGCAATGCCTGGTCATTGAGCCCATAGCTGAGAATACTCTGCGGGTGATAGGCGTCGACGAGATCCGAGCTCGTGTAATAGAGCACGTCCCCGCTCAGTGTCCGCTGGATATTGTCGAAGCAGTGATAGACGGCATAGCGAGCGCCAGGCCTCACCCCCGCCTGATCCAGCACCGGGCCGAGCGGCGTCCCCGTCCATTTGGCAATACAGCTCCATCCCTCGACGCAATCATGGCGCGTGATCTGGGTGCGGCTGGGCATGTTGCGCAATTCGGCCAGCGAAAAGCTGACCTCGCGGTCGACCATGCCCTTGATGGTCAGCCGATAGGGCTCGAAATTGGCTTCGCGCAGGAACATGTATTCGGGCGTTGTCGGCTCGGTCGAACCATTCGGCTTCATCCCCTGCCGGATTTCGCTTTGCGCATATTCCCGCGCCAGCACCTGATCGCCAATCAGCGCACGCTGCGCGGAATAGGTCAGCACATTGGCGCGCTCCATGACTGCGCGCACCCTATTGTCGCGTTGAGCGAGGAAATCGAACTGGTCGCAGCCCGACACGGCAAGGCCCGAGCCCAGTGCGGCCGAACCGAGCAGGAAGCGGCGGCGATTGATGATCAGCCGGCTCATGAGCGATCTCCCTCTTGGCTTTGTGTACCGGGACTGGTCCGATACCAGCCGGTAATCATCGAGCGCAGCTCGTTAATCGGCCCGGCCAGCAAGACCATGGCGATATGGACGATGAAGAACGCCACGAGGAGCACCATGACGACGAAATGGATGGTGCGTGCCGTCTGACGCCCCCCGAACACGTCGAGAAGCCACGGCCAGGCAGCATCCATGCCAGGGCTCATGGTCAGGCCGGTGAGGATGATCAGCGGAAAGAGGACGAAGAAAACGGTGAAATAGCTCAGCTTCTGCAACGGCGAATAGACCCGCCCATGATGGAAGCGGAAGCGTGCGTGGTCGAGAACATCCCGTGGCAGGCCGCCGACATCGCTTGGCTTGGGGAGGATGTCCCGCCGCAGATGCCCGTTGATGAAGCTCGCCAGGAACCAGACGAACAATGCCGCAACGAAGATCCAGCCGAAGAAAAAGTGTACGACGCGCCCTGTCGCAAGATCACGAAACGAAGGAATGGTAACGCTGCCTGGAAAAGCCGTATAGACAGGATTGCCCTCCGGTCCGCTCATCCCCAGGATGCCGCTTGTATCATAGGTCTGCCCGAAAACGGTCGTTTGCCCGCGCGGTCCTTCGGGCGTGTTGATGGCCCCGATCCGCAAGACGGCGTTGTCGAATTCGAACCCGCTCTGCTGCCCTATATACAGTGCTGGATGGGCGTTGAAGATCTGCAACCCCGACAGCAAAAGGAAGAACAGGCAAAGCGCCCATGTCCAATGGGTCAGCCGCGTCCAGATGGACTGGCGATAGACCAGTGGGCCACGTTGCGGCGGCGCAATTTCCGGCTCTGTCATCATTCCCTCCCACCAAAAACGTGGCGACCACCTGCACTCATAACGTTGCATCATATTGCGCAGATGGCCGCCGTCACGACAACTTTACTGCGCGGACGTCATTGAGTCGCCGCCCATGGCATCGTGTCCCTTGTGAAAGTCCTGGCACGCTGTCTCGGCCACCATGGCGACATCCGAAAAGGTGATGGCCTTGGCCTGCGCTATGCAGGTGGCGAAGTCTTCCTCGCTCATCGTGGCCATCATGCTGTCGCCACCCATACTGTCCATCATCGGATCGGTGGCCACGGCATCCTGCGCCTGGGCTGCGCTAGCCAGCGTCATCAGCAGAGCAGACAATACAGAGATTGCAAGAAATTTGGTGGACATGATCAGGCTCCCTTGAACGACCGCAGCCCATTGCCAGCGATTCATGCAAGCCCATTCGTGCGCCTCCCAAACTTGGTTACGGCTTCACGCAGCCGTGTTCTGTGATCGCTTTTTTATCCAGCCATGTAACCTCTCCCATGCCGCAAGCGAATGGGCTGGTGATGCAGGCAGATGCCATTGAAGAACGGATGCGCACACTCATGCTCGCGGCGCTGGATGGCGACGCGGTGGCATACAGGAAGCTTTTGTCCGAGCTCACCCGCTATCTTAAGCCTTGGTTTGCCCGCCGCCTGAGCCCTGCCCATGCCGCCCATGCGGAGGACCTCGTGCAAGAGACCCTGCTCGCGATACATTCGCGTCGCGCGACCTATGACAGGAACCGCCCTTTCACCGCCTGGCTTCATGCCGTGGCGCACCACAAATTCGTCGATCATATCCGCCGCTATTCCATCCGCCCAACCATCGCTCTGGAAGACGACGCGTCTGTTTTTGCAGTGGATGAAAGCGGCCAGAGCGCAGATCGGCACGACGTGGAAATCGCCTTGGCGCACATTCCTGATCGCACCGCCGACCTCATCCGCCAGACTCGCATTGAGGGCGCCAGCATCGCCGAAGCTGCCGCACGCCATAACATGAGCGAGACCGCCGCCAAGGTGAGCATTCACCGTGGCCTCAAATCCCTGATGCAACGCTTTGCCGGAGGCGACACATGACAAACGATCTCATTGATCGCCTCGCCTCCGATCTCAAGCCCACCCCGCCGCGCGCCATGGAACGGCGTTTGGCATTTGCATTCACCATCGGCCTCATCATGGCCTGCATCGGCGGCGCCATCCTGCTCACCGCCATCGGACGACCTTTCGGTGCGGCTTTCGGCAGCCCGATGTTCTGGGTAAAGGCCGGCTATACGCTCGCCTTCGGCATGCTCGGCCTCGCCGCCACGCCCGTTCTGGCTCGGCCCGATGGGCGCATAATCTGGCCGCTGGCCGGCGCCGCCCTGCTTGTCGTGCTCGCGCTCTCGCTAGGCACGATATCATGGATGGCTGACGATTGGGCCCGGCCAGCGCTAATGGGCGGCACGGCCATGGTTTGCCCCTGGCTGATCACCCTCACCGGCGCGCCGATCCTTTGTGCCCTGCTCGCAGCTCTGCGCACGGCCGCCCCTCGGTCAGCGACGTTGGCAGGCTTTGCCGCCGGGCTTGTCGCCGGAGGGTTTGGCGCCTGGGCCTATGCCTTCTATTGCGGGGAAACCGGCCTGATGTTCATGGCTGTCTGGTACACTCTCGGGATTCTGATGACGGCCCTGCTCGGGGCCATCCTGGGGCGCCTGCTTCTGCGCTGGTAACCGGCCTGCCAATGAGAACGACGCCGCAGCCAAGGCCGCAGCGTCCACAGGTTAAAAGGCCGGCATGCTTACTCGGCGAGTGCCTGGGCGTAACGGTCGGACACTTCATCCCAGTTCACCACATCCCACCAATTGCTCAGATATTCCGCGCGGCGGTTGTTGTAGGTGAGATAGTAGGCGTGTTCCCACACGTCATTGCCCAAAACGGGCGTGCCCTGCACTTCGGCCAGGTCCATCAGCGGATTATCCTGGTTTGGCGTCGTGGTGATTTCGAGTTCACCGGCATCGGTTACCACCAGCCATACCCAGCCCGAACCGAACCGACCAGCACCGGCTTCCTCGAAGGCCGCCTTGAACTCGTCCATTGAGCCATAGACCGCATCGATCGCCGCCGCAAAGTCATCGCTGGGCTCACCGGCTTCTTCGACCGGCCCGATGATCTGCCAGAAGAAGGTATGGTTCCAATGGCCGCCGGCGCTATTGCGGATCCCCGTAGGATATTCGCTCGCCGATGCGACCAAGTCCTCGACATTGGCGTCAGCAGGGATGGTGCCGTCTTCGACAGCATTGTTGAGGTTGTCGACAAAGCTCTGATGGTGCTTGCTGTGATGCAGCTCCATCGTTTGCGCGTCGATCACTGGTTCGAGCGCGTCATAATCGTAGCCGAGCTCCGGCAGGCTGAAGGCTGCACTTTCCTGGGCCATGGCCGGCATGGAAAGGGCGAGGACGGCGATCGCGGCGCCGGTAGCGGGCATGAAATTCATCGTTTGGGTTCCTTTGACGATACAGGGAGCAAACCTGCCCCCTGCACATCAAGTTCCCCGGCAATTTTCGCGAGGCGATAAGACTTTCGTGTTCGCGGTGCCGCCTATTGCTCGTCGCGGGCAGCCCAGTTCATGCCGCGACGCAGGATCGTGGCCATATTGGCGTTCTCGAATTCCTTGGCGCTGTGCCCCAGCGTCATATGGAACACGCGCCCTTTGCCGTGCTGGCGCTTCCAGGCGACCGGCATCACCACACCGTCGATCCAGTCGGCATGCTCGCCGGTAAAGGTCGTGGTCGCCAGCACTTCGATCGACGGATCGACATGCATGTAATATTGCTCGGACGTGTAGGGGAACGACTTGATCCCCGCCATGATCGGATCGTCGGGCTTGGCGACGTCCACCGTATAGTCGATGATATTGCCCGGATGGGCGACCCATTGGCCACCGACCATGAACTGATAATCCACCGCATCGCGGAACGCATCGCTCATGCCGCCATGATGGCCGGCGAGCCCCACACCGCTCTGCACGGCCTTGGTAAGGTTCTCGACCTCTTCTTTGGCGATCTTGCTCATGGTGTAGATCGGGATGATCAGCGACAGCTCATGAATGGACGGATCGGCAAAGGCGCTGGTTTCCGTTGCGGTGCGCACCGAGAATCCATCTTCATGCAGCCAGCGGCGATAGATAGAGGCACACTCCTCCGGGTCATGACCTTCCCAGCCACCATAGACGATCAAAGCACTGCGCATCTGGATACCCCGCAAATCAAACGCGCGGAGAATACCCTACTGGTTCGGTATTGAAACCCCATCGCCGCCATCGTGTGCAGGAGGCTTCACAGGTCAAAATTTGACCAAAAGGTCCACTTTCGCCTGTCATAAATAGCTGCTTAACTGCTTCTCGACGCGGACGCCTAACGTCTGGTGCGGCATTGCTGCGACGTCGAACACAAAAAGCAAAGGGATAACAGGGATGAAAAAAATACTGTTGGGCGCCACCGCGCTCACACTCTGTGCCGGCTTCTCCAGCGCGGCCTATGCTGAGTTCACGCTCAACATCCTGCACATCAATGATTTCCATTCCCGCTTCGGGCCCATCACCGGCACCGATTCCAATTGTGATGTCGAGACCGACGCCGCCGGCGAATGCTTTGGCGGCATCGCCCGCCTGAAGACGGCGATCGACACGAAGCGCGCCGAGCTCGACGGCCAGAACGTTGTTCTGGTTGACGCTGGCGATCAGTTCCAGGGGTCGCTGTTCTACACCCAATATCGCAGCGAGATCATCGCCGAGTTCGCCAATGACCTCGGGATCGAGGTCATGGCGGTCGGCAATCACGAGTTCGATGACGGTCCCGAGGAACTTGCCGCCTTCCTCGAGGCCGCAAACTTCCCGATCATCTCGGGCAATACCAATGTCGAGAATGAGCCGCTGCTGGCCGGAAAACTCGAGGGCACCTACGTGCTCGACGTTGGCGGCGAGAAGATCGGCTTCGTGTCCGCCCTTGCCGAAGACACCGATGAAACCTCTTCGCCAGGCGATGGCGTTGAATTCGATGACACCATCACAAGCCTGCGCACCCAGGTCGACGCCCTGACCGCTGCCGGCGTCAACAAGATCATCGCGCTGACCCATGTTGGCTATACCCAGGACCTGCAGATCGCGGCCAATGTGCCGGGCATCGACGTTGTCGTTGGCGGCCATTCCCACACGCTTCTGTCCAACACCGACGAGGCCGCGGCTGGCCCCTATCCGACGATGGTCAACAATCCGGATGGCGCGGAAGTCCCGGTCGTGACCGCGGGCGCCTATGCCAAATATCTGGGCGACCTGGTCGTCACTTGGGACGATGAGGGCAATGTCATCTCCGCCGAGGGCGCACCCATCATCATGGACGCCTCGGTCGAGCCTTATGAAGCCTATGTCACCCGCCTCGCCGAACTCGAGGAGCCGATCCAGGCATTGATGGCTGAAGTCATCGGCACCACAACCGAGCCACTCGAAGGCAGCCGCGAAGTCTGCCGCGTCCAGGAGTGCTCCATGGGCAACCTGCTGGCCGACGCGATTCTGGATCGCGTCGCCGACCAGGGTGCGACCATCGCCTTCCAGAACGGCGGCGGCATTCGCTCCTCCATCGATGCAGGCGACATCACCATGGGTGAAGTCCTCACCGTCCTGCCTTTCTCCAACACGCTGGCAACCGTTGAAATCTCGGGCGCTGACGTCATCGACGCTCTGGAAAACGGCGTGAGCGACATCGAAAACGGCGCTGGCCGCTTCGCTCAGGTCGCCGGGCTGAAATATTCCTACACGCTGGCCAATCCTGCTGGCGAGCGCATCAGCGATGTCATGGTGCGTGGCGAGGGCGACGAATGGGTGCCGATCGACGAAGAGGCCACCTACAAGATCGTCACCAATAACTACGTACGCGGTGGCGGCGATGGTTACGGCACTTTTGCCGAAGGCGACAATGCCTATGATTTCGGCCCGCCGCTGGAACAGGTCGTTGCCGACTATATCGCCAAGCAGGGCGGCACCTATACGCCCTATACCGACGGCCGCATCACCGTGGTCGAATAGGTTGAAACAGGAAGGGCGCCCTCGAGGCGCCCTTTCTTTATCATCTGTTCAGCTCTGCATCAGATGCCGCCGATGGCGGCCGAAAGCGCATCCTGGTTCCAGGGTTTGGCGATAAAGGCCGTGTCAGCTGGCAATTCACCGGTCAGCGGCTTGCGCCCTGCAGAAACGACGATGATGCGGATATGCGGCCAGACGACCCTCACATGATTGGCCAGGACGAAGCCGCTGCGCGAGCCCGGCATGTTCACATCGGTGATGAGCCCTGAAAAGCTCTCTGCCGCCCGTTCCAGCACGGCGAGCGCTTCTGACGTGCTGCCGGCCTCATAGGCCTCCAGGCCGCATTCCCGCACCAGCTCCGCAAGGTCCATCCTGACGAAGGGTTCATCATCGACGACAAGAAAAGCACGTTTGACAGGATCTGGGCTCATTTTTGCTAAACGCGGAAGGATTTGAGAAGTTGCAGAGCTTTAGCGGCGACGCGCCAATTGTCCCCAGATCAGCAGCACGATCACCGCACCAACAATCGAGGCGATGAAGCCGGCCCCGTCTCCGGGCCCATACCAGCCGATCTGCTGCCCGAGCCAGGTCGCCACTACCGAGCCGACGATCCCCAGAACGGTCGTGAGGATGAACCCGCTGGGCTTGTTGTCGCCAGGTGTGACCCACTTGGCGATAAGACCGGCAAAAAAGCCGATGATGATGGCTCCGAGAATGGACATGTGACGCTCCGTTGTTTGGTGCCCAAATAATTCGGCAGGCCCCAACCGGGTTGCACCGCATCTGCGACGTCCGAAGGATGCAGCCTTGCCTTATGAGCGCGGGTTGGCTTAAGCTTTGCTCGTCCACAGGGGTGCTTCCGCTCGGAAGCTGAGATGCGGCGCAGGCTGCGAACCCTTCAAGCTGATCTGGATAATGCCAGCGGAGCGAGATGGAATGCACGATGCGCATCGCCAAATCCTGCTCTTTGCCTTGTCTTGCGACAGGAAAGAGAGACCCGACTCTATCCGGATCGATTTCGACTGCATCGATTTTCAGGATAGAGCATGTCTTTCAAGCACAGCCTTTGCGCCGCCAGCCTGGCCTGCGCGCTCACCACGCCGCTTCAAGCCGCCGAACCGGTTTCGGTCACGCTGGACTGGACCCCGAATACCAATTTCGTCGGCCTCTATATTGCTCAGGCGCTGGGCCTTTACGAAGACGCCGGCCTCTCGGTCACCATAGAACCATTTGTTTTCGGGCAGGCCCATGGTGATGTAGCCGCCTTCGGCATTCTCGATTTCTACACCGCGCGCGCCGCCGGGCTCGACGCGGTCGGCGTTTATGCAGTTACCCAGACCGAAACCGGGCGGCTGGCCTATCAAGGCCACGACATTCACCGCCCCCGCGATTTGGTCGGCAAGCGCTATGGCGGCTTCGGCACCACTTGGGAAAAAGCAGTGGTGGATGCGATGATCATGGCCGACAACGGCGTGCCGGACTACGAGATCGCCACCTATGACGGCTCTCTCTATGATGCCTTGCGCGCAGGCCAGATCGACTTCACCCTCGAAGTCCTGACCTGGCAAGGTGTCGAGAACGACTTGGCCGGTCGGGATATCGGTGCCTTCCGCTATGCCGATTATGGCGTTCCCGAACAGCATACAATCCTGCTGGCAGCTGATGCCGCCTTCCTCGCCGAGCGTCCGGAGACAGCTTTAGCCTTCGTCGAGGCCACGCGCGCTGGCTATCGTCTGGCCGTCGAGAACCCTGCCCAGGCCGCCGAAATTCTCATGGCCGCTGCACCCGAGCTCGACCCGGAACTCGTACTTGCCTCCAGCAGGCTCATGGTCGATGGGCACTACCTCATGGCCGAGGATGGCACGATCGGAGAGTTCGATGGCCGCCGCATGGAGCAGCTTGCCGACTTCCTCTTCGACGCAGGCGCCCTGGTCGATCGCGATGGCGCCGCCCTGGCGCAACGCCCGGACATCTCGGAATGGTACACCAACAGATATCTGGACTGACCCATGTAAAAGGGCGCCGCGTGGCGCCCTTTTCTCAAACCGAATGTTCGCTCCGGTCCCGGTCCGTCAGCGTGCCCAGATCGAGCACTTTCTGGATATTGGTCGCGTGGCGGAAGCTGGGCTCGAGGTTCTTGCCAGTGCGCACGGCATCGACGAAGCGCTGATAATTGGTCGGTACCGGGTCGACCTCGACCTCGGTCCATGTTCCGGTTTCCACATCGTCACCCAGGCAGGTGAAGAGCTTGGACCAGTCATGGCGGTGCTGCACTTCCACCGAGCCCTTTTCGCCATAGACACGCAGGCGCAGCTCGTTGAAATGCCCGGTCGCCCAACGCGTCGCATGGATGACGCCCAGCGCGCCATTCTCGAGCTGTGCGGTCATGGCAAAGCTGTCATTGGCATCGAGATCATATTCGCCGATGACATTTCCAGGGGCCTTGTCGAAAGTTTCGAGGCGACAGAACACCTTGGAGAAATCGCTGCCGGCGCCATAGGCGGCAAAGTCGAGGATATGCACCCCGATGTCACCCAGGACGCCGTTGGAGCCGTGCTTCTTGGACAGTCGCCACAGCCACTGGCTCTCGGTACGCCAATCGCCCCAGGCCTTGGACACGAGCCAGCTCTGCAGATAGCTTGCCTCGAAATGCTTGACCGTACCGACCTGCCCGGACTGTACGATGTCGCGCGCCTTCTGCAATTGGGCGACGTTGCGGTAGGTCAGGTTCACCATGTTGACCAGGCCGAGCCGCTCGGCGGTCTCGGTCATTTCCATGGCCTTGGCATGGTCGGTCGCCAGCGGCTTCTCGCAGAAGACGTGCTTGCCGCCGGCCAGGGCCGCCATGGTGGTCGGGTGATGGATGCTGTCCGGGGTCACGTTGGCGACGGCGTCGAACTCGCCCCAGGCCAGCGCCGCATCCAGCGAGCCGAAGCCGCGTTCGATGCCATGCATGGCATTGAAGGCCTCCACCCGCGCGGGCTCGACGTCGACCCCGCCGGCAAGGGTTACCCCTTCGATGGCTGCAAAATGCTTGGCATGCGTATTGGCCATGCCGCCGGTTCCTAGGATGAGGATCCGCATAGTCTGATTCCCTGGGCACCCAGCCCGCTTGATTTCGCAACGGCCCCCGCCAGCGCTGGAGCCGAATGAAGACGAATGTCTGTTATCCGGGCGCAACCGAACGAAGCCGGCCCGGACGAATTTGCTAGGGGTGCATCCTGTGTTCCGGATGCACCCGGGGCCCGGTTCAGGCCTTCACTTCGCCGGCATGGTCTGCGGCCGAGAGCTTGGCGCCGCGTTCCTCGATCTTTTCGATCGCTTCGCCGACCGGCGTATTCGGAGCCTTCATCAGATGGGCGTGACGGTCGCCGTTATAGGCCCAGTTCACCGCATTGCGCAGCACCGTGCCGACATTGGCGTCGTGATAGGTCGGATAAGTTTCGTGGCCGGGACGGAAATAGAAGATGTTGCCGGCGCCGCGACGATAGGTCAGACCGCTGCGGAACACTTCACCACCCTGGAACCAGGAAACGAACACGGTTTCCAGCGGCTCTGGCACGGTGAAGGGCTCGCCGTACATCTCTTCGTATTCGAGCTCGAAATAGGGCGGCAGGCCCTTGGCGATCGGGTGGCCCGGATTGACGACCCAAAGACGCTCGCGCTCACCGGCCTCGCGCCAGTGAAGATTGGCCGGCGAGCCCATCAGGCCCTTGAACACTTTGGAATGGTGCCCCGAATGCAAGACGATCAGCCCCATGCCCTGCCAGACATGTTCCATGACGCGCTTGACGACGGCGTCATCGACCTTGTCGTGGGCGGCATGACCCCACCAGAGCAGCACGTCGGTCTCGGCCAGAACGGCGTCGGTCAGGCCGTGCTCGGGCTCCTGCAGCGTCGTGGTCTTGACCGAAAGATTGGCGTCCTGCTGCAGCAGCGAGGCAATCTGGTTGTGCATGCCGTTGGGATAGTTCTCGGCAACGACCTTGTTCTTCTGCTCGTGAACGTTTTCACCCCAGACCAGGGTACGGATCGGCATTGTCTTTTCTCCTAGTGTTGCGGCCAGTTGGGAGGAGCCGCAGTAATCGTCCGGGTCAATCCTGAGAAGGCGGAACTCCCTGTCTTGCAACAGAGGGTCCCGCCCGTCCCGATCAATGCACCCTCGTTCAAGAAAGTGACGATCCGATGGACCGTCGCAAATTGGGCCTAGCGAATGGGTTTGCCCGCGGCGTCGAAGCGATGGACCTTGTCTTCCATGGGGGAAATATGGACGACGTCGCCGCTCTTGTAGGTCGATGTGCCATCGAGACGCACTACGACCGGCTCTTCGGTACCCATTTCGAGGTACACATAGGAATCGGCGCCCAGGTTTTCCGTATGGATCACCGTGCCACTCCACACCCCGTTATCCGGAACGATCGTGAGATGTTCGCCACGGATGCCCACGGTGTCGGCGTTGAAGGCGGATGCCTTGTCGCCGGAAATGAAGTTCATCTTGGGCGAACCGATAAAGCCGGCCACGAACACCGAATTGGGGCTTTCATAAAGCTCCATCGGCGTACCCACCTGCTCGACCAGGCCATCGCGCAGCACGCAGATGCGGTCGGCCAGCGTCATGGCTTCCACCTGATCGTGCGTCACGTAGATCATCGTGACGTCATGCATTTCCTCGTGCAGCTTGGCGATCTCGATACGCGTGGCCACGCGCAATGCGGCGTCGAGGTTGGACAAGGGCTCGTCGAAGAGGAACACCTTGGGATCGCGGGTGATGGCGCGGCCAATGGCCACGCGCTGGCGTTGGCCGCCTGATAGCTGCTTTGGCAGGCGGTCGAGATATTGCCGGATCTGCAGCATGTCGGCAGCGCGCTCGACGCGCTGGCGGATCTCTTCCTTGCCCTTGCCCTTTTCGAGCGTCAGGCCGAAGGCCATGTTTTCGTAGACCGTCATATGCGGGTAAAGCGCATAGGACTGGAACACCATGGCGATGCCGCGCTTGGATGGCGCCAGCGCATTGACCACTTGCCCATCGAACAGCATCTCACCCGATGTGATGTCCTCGAGGCCAGAGATCAGGCGCAGGAGCGTGGACTTTCCGCAGCCCGAGGGGCCGACGAATACCATGAACTCGCCCTTTTTGACTTCGAGGTCGACGCCCTTGATGACGTTGACGGCACCGAAGGACTTTCGAACGTTGCGGAGCTCAATAGAAGCCATTTGTGATTATCCTTTCACGCCGCCGGCGGTGAGGCCCGACACAATCTTGCGCTGGAAAATGAGGACGAGGGCAACGAGCGGCACGGTGACGATCACCGAAGCGGCCATGATGATGCCCCAGGGGATTTCATATTGCGAGCCGCCCGAGAGCAGTGCGATGGCCACTGGCACGGTGCGCGTCTGGTTCGACACCGTAAAGGTCAGCGCGAACAGGAACTCGTTCCAGGCCGAGATGAAGGCCAGCAGGCCTGTGGTCACCAAGGCCGGCCACATCAGTGGCATGAACACGCGGGTGATGATGACCCAGGGCGAAGCGCCATCGACGATCGCGGCTTCTTCGATTTCCACCGGGAGGTCGCGCATGAAGGTGGTCAGGACCCAGACGGTGAAGGGCAGCGTGAAGATCGTATAGGAGAAAATCAGCGCCCAGGGGGTGTTGTAGATGCCCAGGAACCGGATCACCTCGAAGAGCCCTGCCAGAACGGCGATCTGGGGGAACATGGAGACGGCCAGGATCGTCATCAGCAAGAGGCTTCGGCCACGGAACCGCACCCGGCTGAGAGCGAACGACGCCGTCACCGCCAGGAACAGTGCCAGCAACACCGTGACCGTCGCCACGAACACCGAATTCAGCAGATTGCGGGGGAATGCGCCCTGCGAAAACACCGACTGATAATTGGCCAGGCTGAACGAGGTCGGCCAGTAATTGATACGGAACAGGTCCGTGCCCGCTTTGAAGCTGGTCAGGATCGCGTAGTAGAACGGAAACACCGACACCACGACGATAACCACCACCAGAGCGTAGAACAGCACTCGCTTGGTGAGTTTCCAGAGATCGAAACTGGCGGTCATCAGCGGTCTCCCCCATCAAAATTGACCTTGCCCAGCCAGATATAGAGGATGGTGAAAATCGCGATCAAAAGGAAGAGCAGCGTTGATTGCGCGGAGCCCTCTGCGAACTTGTTGAACTGGAAAAGGTTCTCCTGGCTCATCACCGACATCGTCTTGGTCGCAGCCGAATTGGGCGTCAGCACATAGATGAGGTCGAAGATGCGCAGCGCGTCGAGCACGCGGAAGATGATCGCCACCATCAGCGCCGGCCGCACCAGCGGCAGGGTGATGCGGAAGAACTGCTTTACCGGATGCACCCCGTCGATATCGGCGGCTTCATAGATATCCTTTGGGATCATCTGCAGGCCGGCAAGGATCAAGAGCGCCATGAACGGAGTTGTCTTCCAGATATCGACCACCAGAACGGCGAACATTGCCGTATCGGGCGTCGCAGTCCAGGCCACGGCGCGATCGAGCAGGCCCAGGCGCATGCCCAGGTCGTTGAGAATGCCGAACTGATCGTTCAGCATCCAGCTCCACATGCGGGCCGAAACAATGGTTGGGATCGCCCAGGGGATCAGGATAGCCGCGCGGACAATGCCGCGGCCCTTGAACTCGGCGTTGAGCACCAGCGCAACGATCATCCCCAGGATGGTCTCCCAGAGCACCGACCAGAATGCGAAGCGCACCGTGTTCCAGACCGCGTTCCACCAGCTGGGGTCTGCCAGCACGCCGCGATAAATGGTGCGACCGCTTTCGAGCACGCGGATCTGCAGGTAATTGCCGAAGCCGATCCATTCGGCCCCGTAGAGATCGTTGAGCGTCGCGTCGGTAAAGGAGAAGTAGATCGAACGGGCCAGCGGCCATCCTGCCACGATCGCCAAGGCGATCATCATCGGCAGCAGGAACAACCGAGCCGCGCGCACGCGCTGCTGCATCAATTCCGATCGCGGCTGCGCTTTTGCCACCGCTACCGGCGCGCCAAGCGTTTCGCTTGTCATGCGCTCCCCCCATTTTGGAAAAGTAAGAAAATGCGGGCCCGAAGGCCCGCATTCGCGTCGATCTGCTTACTGCAGCAGGTCTTCGAGGTCGATCTCGAGAACTTCGAGGTTCTCGGCGGCCGAGCCATTACCGGAGAGCGTGTTGTGCACGGCGCTCCAGAACAACGAGGAAGCCTCGTTGTAATTGGCCTGGGTCGGGGCAGACGGCCGCGGCACGGCGTTCTGGAAGATGGCTTCCCAGGCGCCCATGAAGGGAGCGGCGGCCAGTACTTCTTCATCCGTATAGAGCGACTGGACGGTCGGCAGGTTGTTCTGCGCGATCGCACGACGCTTCTGCGATTCGGGCGAAGCCAGGAACAGGGCCAGCTCGGTTGCCGCTTCCGGTTCGGTCGAGTAGCTCGACACAGCCCAGTTCCAGCCGCCCAGCGTTGCCGAGGACTTGGCGCCTTCGCCTTCACCGGCCGGGAGCGGAGCCACGTCGAACTTGCCCTTGACGGCAGCGTCGTCGTTATTGCTCAGCGCGTAGGCATAGGGCCAGTTGCGCATGAACACCGCATTGCCCAGCTGCCAGACGCCACGGGCTTCTTCTTCGCCATAAGCGAGGACGCCTTCGGGCGCGATGGTGCCGACCCAGCTTGCGGCTTCTTCGAGAGCGGCAACGGCATTCTCGTTATTGATCGAGATCGTGCCGTCGGCTTCGATGATCTGGCCGCCGCCGTAAGAATTGACCCATTCCAGGGCGTTACAGGTCAGGCCTTCATAAGCGTTGCCCTGGAACACGAAGCCCCACAGTTCCGAATTGCCTTCGGCGCGTTCGGCATCCATGATTTCCTGAGCGGTCTGGCGCAGCTCGACCCAGGTGGTGGGGACTTCCTTGTTGTACTTTTCGAGGAGATCCTTGCGGTAGTAAAGGGCCGGAGCGTCGGTGAAGGCCGGGACGGCGACGAGCTTGCCGTTCACGGTCTGCGACTCGATCACAGAGGGGAAGTGTTCGCCGGCATAGGGAGCAAAGGCATCGGTCAGGTCGATGAACTGGTCGGCCAGCTGGGGAGCCCAGATCACGTCGGTATTGTAGACGTCGATGTCGGAATTGCCGGCAGCGAGCCACAGGCGATATTGGCCGAACTGGTCGCTGGTCGACGACGGCATCGGCACGATGGTGACGGTGTGGCCGCTCTCCTGGGCGAAAAGATCAAGCTCGGACTGCAGGAACTGCAGGCCGGTGCCGGTGTCGCCCGAAACGATGGACAGGTCAGCAGCCTGCGCCACGCTGACCAGGGTCACACTTGCCAGCATGCCCAAGGCTAGTTTCTTCAAATTCATCTAGAACCTCCCGGTGAACAATAGTTGGGAGAGGCATGCCTCAATGGCCAGCACGAACCGGTGCATGGCCTGACCCCTCCCCCATCAAAGCGCCTGTCGAAGCTCTTGAAGCTTCAGTTTTTTAAAGCGCTTTGAATGAAAAAGAACCAGAGCCCAGATTTTCTGTCAAGCGGCCACGCAGTTGAATTTAAGACATTTTCTGCGCAAGGCTATAAATACATAATGATATCAATAACTTGACGATAAGCACATCGAATTGTCGTTAATTTTTACGGCGCGGCAATGAGGTACGCACCTCAGAAATTTGCACACGATCTCACCCCTTGCGCGAAAATTTGAAATCGCTTTGAATGCACGCAATGGAGGAGGGTGCGCGCTGATCCCGAACAATGGGAAGCCGCCTGTTCCGGTTGCAATGTCGATGGGGCGCCCCGGGTTCCGGACAGCCCAAGGTATTGCGCCGGAACCAAATGCCGCAATGAGACTGAAAGATCTCGCCGAGCATCTCGGCCTGTCGCAAACCACGGTATCCCGGGCCCTGAACGGCTATCCGGAAGTCAACGAAGCCACGCGCCGTCGCGTTTCGGACGCAGCGGACCTGCTGGGCTATCGCCCCAATGCCAGTGCCTTGCGCCTGGCCACGGGCCGGGCCGGTGCCGTTGGCCTCGTCCTGCGGGGCGCTGACGAGCTGGGGCCTCACATGTCCGAATTCCTGTCCGGCGTCGGCTCGCACATGGCCAGCCGCGAGATCGACATGCTGGTCACCACCGTCGCAACCCATGCCGAGGAGCTGTCGGCCTATCGGCGCCTTGCGGCCAGCCAGAAGGTCGATGCGGTAATCCTGCATTCGCCCACAACGCGCGATGAGCGTGCCGAACTGCTGCTCGATCTCAACATTCCCTTCGTGCTGCATGGCCGCACCGAAATCGGCCATCCTGTCGCCTGGCTGGACATCGACAACAAGGGCGCCCTCCAGCGTGCAACCGGCCACCTGCTCGATCTCGGCCACCAGCACATCGCGCTGCTCAACGGTCTTAAGGGGCAGACTTTTGCCGAACATCGGGAACAGGGTTATCTGGCTGCTCACGCCGCAAGCGGCACACCGGTCGAGCGTGCGCTCATGGCCAATGGCGTCTTTACCGACGAAGCCGCATTCCGCACGGCTCAGGCCATGCTTGAGCGTCGACCCCGCCCCACCGCCTTCCTTGCCGGCTCGATGATGACGGCGCTGGGCATATTCCGGGCTATCCGTCAGGCAGGGCTGGAGCTGGGCCGAGACATTTCCATGATCGCCCATGACGATGTGTTCCCCTATCTCAATGCCGACAACATGTATCCGACCATGTCCACCACCCGGTCCTCGATACGCCAGGCCGGCACGCGCATCGCCGAGCTGATCACCCAGGTTCTCGCCGGCAAACCCGTCGCTGACGTGCATGAATTGTGGCCAGTCGAACTGGTCCTTCGCGAAAGCTCCGCCCCGGTCCGCTAAGCCTTACAGGCCCAGCGACCGGTCGGTTCTGGTGTAATCGTCCTGTCATTTTTCCGTCATTGCACCGTCATCGGGTCGCTCTACTCCCTCGCCGTGTTCCGGGGCTGCCATCAGCATTGGCGCCTGCGCGGAATCGTCCAGGGAGTTCCCAATGACCACGAAATATCTGCTGTCCGCCTCGGTCAGCGTACTGACCGCACTTGGCCTTGCCGCACCCGTTTTTGCCCAGACCGACCTCGACGCGCTCTATGAAGCCGCCAAGGCCGAGGGCCAGCTCACCACGATCGCCCTGCCCCACAATTGGTGCGGCTATGGCGAAGTGATCGCCGGCTTCAAAGCCAAATATCCGGGCATCACCGTCAACGAGCTCAATCCCGACGCCGGCTCCGCCGACGAGCTCGAAGCCGTGCGCGCCAATCAGGGCAATACCGGCCCCCAGGCGCCCGACGTGCTCGATATCGGCCTCGCCTTCGGCCCGCAGGCCAAGGAAGAGGGCCTGCTTCAGCCCTATAAGGTCTCGACCTGGGATGAGATCCCCGACGACGCCAAGGATGCCGAAGGCTATTGGTATGGCGATTATTACGGCGTCATGGCGTTCCTCGTGAACAAGGACCTGGTCTCCACCATGCCGGCCGACTGGTCTGATCTGACCAGCGCCGAATATGCCAATGGCGTTGCCCTCGCCGGTGACCCGCGCGCCTCGGCCCAGGCCATTCAGTCCGTCTATGCCGCTGGCCTCGCCCAGACCGGCGCCGACGAAGGCGCGGCCCAGGCCGGCCTCGACTTCTTCAAGTCCGTCAATGATGCAGGCAATTTCGTCCCGGTGATCGGCAAGGCCGCCTCTGTCGCACAAGGCACCACTCCAATCCTCGTTGCCTGGGACTACAATCTGCTCGCCTGGCGCGACAGCTTTGAAGGCAATCCTGAGGCCGAGATCGTCGTGCCGGAAACCGGCGTCGTAGCCGGTGTCTATGTGCAGGCTATTTCCGCCTATGCACCGCACCCCAATGCAGCCAAGCTCTGGATGGAATATCTCTATTCTGACGAAGGCCAGCTCGGCTGGCTCAAGGGCTATTGCCACCCGATCCGCTTCAACGCCATGTCCGAAGCGGGGCTCATCCCGCAGGACATGCTCGACGCGCTGCCGCCGGCCGAAGCTTATGCCAAGGCTGTCTTCCCCACTATCGAGCAGCAGAACGCGGCCAAGGACGTCATCACCTCCGGCTGGGATGCGACAGTGGGCGCCAACGTTCAGTAAGACTTGAGAGGAGAGGCTCCGGCCTCTCCTTTTCCCGACACGCCTGCCACGAGCTGCAACCTAACCTGGCTCCGCGCCGGGATGACCGCCGGTGGGTAATCGGTCTCGCACCGCATCTCTGGATTGCCATGAGCCTAACCACCGCACCGCCGCCCAGCCGCCGCCTTTCCTTTGAATGGCTCGGCATTGCGCCCTTTGTCATCTTTGCGGTGATGTTCCTCATCCTGCCCATGCTCTACCTCTTGGGGGCGGCCTTTATTAGTCGCGATGGGCAATTTACGTTCGACAACATCGCCGGTCTCTTCAGCGAACAGATCCTGGCCGCCTACTGGATTTCCATCCGCATTTCCGGCGCCTCCGCCCTGATCGGCGCGCTGATCGGGCTTGCCATAGCGTTGGCTCTCATTCGCGGCCGCCTGCCCGCGCCCCTGCGCTCCGCCGTCATGACCTTTTCCGGGGTCACGTCGAACTTTGCCGGCGTACCCCTCGCCTTCGCCTTCATCTCGACACTGGGGCGACTGGGCCTTGTCACCATCATCCTCAAGACCGTCTTCGATATCGACATCTACCGCGCCGGCTTCAATCTCCTCAGCTTCTGGGGCCTCACGCTCACTTATCTCTATTTCCAGATCCCGCTCATGGTCCTGCTGATCGCGCCCGCTATCGACGGGCTCAAGAAGGAATGGAGCGAAGCCGCCCAGACGCTCGGCGCCTCGACCGGTCAGTTCTGGCTCTATGTCGGCCTGCCCATAATCTTTCCCAGCATCCTCGGCACGCTATCGCTGCTTTTTGCCAACGCCTTCGGCGCCATCGCCACCGCCTATGCGCTCACCGGATCCTCGCTCAACATCGTGCCCATCCTGCTTTATGCGCAGATCCGCGGCGATGCGCTGCAGAACCCCGGCCTCGGGGCTGCCCTCGCTTTGGGCATGATCGCCATAACCGCCCTGGCCAATATCATCTACCTCGTCATTTCCGCCCGGGCCGAAAGGTGGTTGCGGTGAAGACCTCCAGGGCTTGGGCCTGGTTGATTTTCAGCCTCGGCGCCGCCTATTTCCTCGTGCCCCTCATCGCCACCTTCGAATTTTCGCTGCGGATGCGGCGGGGCTATTACAGCTTCGATGCCTACGCCTCGGTATTTTCCGATCCCGCTTTTCAGGCGACGTTCGGCTATTCCGCCCTCATCGGCCTTTGCGCGGTCCTTGCCGGCGTGTTGATCGTCGTGCCGGCAGTCTATTTCGTCCGCCTGCGTTTGCCCCATCTGCGGCCGCTGATGGAGTTCATCACGCTGTTGCCGCTCATCATACCGGCCATCGTCCTGGTCTATGGCTATATCCGGCTCTACAATTCTTCCGCGCTGATCCCTTTCACCGGCTCGGCCCTGGGCACCGACATCCTGCTTGTTTTTGGCTATGTGACGCTCGCCCTGCCCTACATGTATCGGGCCGTCGACACCGGCATGCGCACCATCGACATCAAGACACTCACCGAAGCGGCGCAAATCATGGGCGCCTCTACCGCCACCATCATCGCCCGCATCATTCTGCCCAATATTCTGGTCGCCGTTCTGTCCGGCGCCTTCCTCACCTTTGCCATCGTCATTGGCGAATTCACCATTGCGAGCCTGCTCAATCGGCCGGCCTTTGGTCCCTATCTGCAAAATATCGGCGCCAACCGAGCCTATGAGCCGTCTGCGCTTGCAATCCTCTCCTTCATCATCACCTGGGGCGCCATGGGCATGATCAGCCTGCTCGGCCGCTTCGCGCCCCGCACTTCCGCCCGGACGGACTGACCATGACCGACGAAAGCTTCCTCCGCGTCGATGCACTGACCAAGAATTACGGCGCCAGCCAGGTGGTCAAGGGCGTCGGCTTTGGCTTCGCCCGGGGCGAGTTCATTTCGCTGCTGGGCCCATCCGGCTGCGGTAAGACCACCATTCTGCGCATGATCGCCGGCTTCGAAACGCCCACCAGCGGCACTATTCACGTCGATGGCCACGACATCACTCATCTGCGCCCCAACCAACGCCGTTTGGGCATGGTCTTCCAGGCCTATGCGCTCTTCCCCAACCTCACGGTCGCCGACAACATCGCTTTTGGGCTCAAGGTCGCCGGCATGGGTCGGGACGAACGCCATGCCCGGGTCGCCGATATGCTCCAGCTTATCGGCCTGCCCGGCTATGCAAAGCGATATCCCTACGAAATGAGCGGCGGCCAGCAGCAGCGCGTCGCACTGGCCCGCGCGCTCGCTCCCAGGCCGCGCCTGCTTCTGCTCGACGAGCCCTTGTCAGCGCTCGACGCCAAGATTCGCATTTCCCTGCGCCAGGAAATCCGTGCGATCCAGCGCGAAATGGGCATCACGACACTATTCGTCACCCACGATCAGGAAGAGGCGCTCTCCATCTCCGACCGCATCGTGGTAATGAATGCCGGCCGTATCGAGCAGATCGGCGGGCCTCAGGAGATTTACGACCAGCCGACAACGCCTTTCGCGGCTGCCTTCATCGGTCAGCTCAACCGCCTCCCCGCCTTGATTATGGATGCCCGGGCCGGACAGGTCCGGGTCGGGGACAAGCAGGTCACTCTGCCCGCCCTGCCGGCTCATCTCCCCAGCGGCGACAGCATCGCCCTCGCCCTCCGCCCCGAGATGATGACCCTGGTCCAGCGGCCCCACCAGGACGTGACCCTCCTCGGCACGATCCGCGACATCAGTTTCCTGGGTTCAGTCATTCGGGTCCATGTCGATGTGGCGGGGACACCGCTTCATATCGATACATTCAATGATCGCACCGCACCGCTGCCGGGTCGGGGCGAGACGGTCAGCGTGCATCTGTGCGGGCGTGACGTGCTGGTATTGCCGCAATAATTCTTGCAGGCTCTTTCGACGGGGCGTACCAAAGTCAGCGTCGCGGCAAGGAGCTAGACCATGACCTCTCCCTTCGTCACGCCTGCCTGGCTCGCCAAGCGCCTTAGCGATCCCAACTTGGTTGTCGTCGATGCGAGCTGGCACATGCCCAATGCCAAGCGCAACGCCCAGGCCGAATATCTGAGCGGTCATATTCCCGGCGCGGTATTCTTCGACATCGACGCCATTGCCGACACCAGCACCGATTTGCCGCACATGCTGCCAGCGCCTGCCGATTTCGCTCGCGCCGTCGGCGCACTCGGCATTTCCGAGGACATGACGATCGTCGTCTATGACGAGGTCGGCCTGTTCAGTGCCCCCCGCGCCTGGTGGACCTTCCGCACCTTCGGCGCAAGCAATGTGCTGATCCTTGAGGGAGGCGGCCCGGCCTGGCGCGCCGGCAAGCATCCGACGGAAACCGGGCTCGTCGAGCGTCAGCCGGCCCTTTTCCGCACGCATTTTGATGCCGAGGCCGCCGCCGATTTCGGCCGGGTGGCAGCCCGCTCCAGAGACGGCGAAGCGCAGATCGTCGATGCCCGCCCGGCGCCGCGCTTTCACGCCGAGGTCTCAGAGCCCCGCCCCGGTCTTCGGTCGGGCCACATCCCCAACAGCCTTAATGTGCCGGTAGCCCTGCTCAGCGACAATGGCGTCCTCAAGTCTGCCGGGGCGCTGCGCGATCTCTTTGCCGAGCGCGGCATCGATCTCGACCGCCCCATCATCACCTCATGCGGCTCCGGGATCACGGCGGTGGTGTTGGCCCTCGCCCTCGAACAGGCCGGTGCCGCCAATGTCGCCGTTTATGATGGCTCCTGGGCCGAGTGGGGAGCCCGCCCCGATGCCGAAGTGGAAAGCTAGGGTCTTGGTCTGAGACCTCGTGTTCAGCGCAGTCCGGCTGCCTCTATTCCAGACTTCGAAGCCGCGCGGTTAAGGAGCACCGGGCGTTCATGCTGCATAAGCCACCCAGCCGCGAAAACTCAAACCGGCATAGAAGAGGCTGACGTCGCTGAACCCCGCCTGGGCCAGCATGGCTTCCTCTTCTTCCGGGGCCAGAATGGTCAGGTGAGCGCCCATGGCCGTGAGCGCAGTGTCCAGCGCGGCGCCGCTGGCCGTGACGCCTTCGGCATAACCGGCATGGCGGGCAATCCACTGGCTCCGCACCGGCTCTTGCTGAGAAAAGCTGATATGGGCCAGCACCAGAGGCGCGCCGGGCTGCAACCGCCCCCGCAATTGGCGCAAGGTTTCCATGCGATCCTCACGGGCGATGAAATGAAATGTCAGCAAGCACACGGCGCCATCGAACGGCCCTTCGGGCGCCGAGCCGACATAGCCCTCGTGCAGGCGAACGCGCTGGTTTGGGCCCACGACCTCACGCGCCAGCGCCAGCATGTCCGGTGAGGGATCGACGCCGTCGAATTCCCAGCCTGGATGCGCATGCGACAGCGCCTTCAACTCCAGCCCGCCTCCGGCCCCGAGTACCAGAACGCTGCCCTGTTCCGATACGCGCTCCCCCAGAAGCATCCCCGTCATCTGGTGCAGGCTTTCCAACCCCGGCACCTGCCGCTTTGGCCGCTCGGCATACCCGCGGGCCGCCTGTGCCCCAAAATGATTGTTAGCCATTGCCGATCCCGCCATAATGTAACACATATAGTTACACATGAGCCATGGCGCGGCGTCAAGTCTGCGCATTGAGCCTTTTAAGATAGCTGCGCAACAGGCTCGCCCGCTGCGGCCGGAAGCTCTCCCCGGTCCGCACGGCTGCCGCAATCCGGTCGGCGCGGAAAATCCGGAAGTCCGCGCGCAGGCAGCACCAGGCCAGCACTGCCAGCACATTCTGGTGATAGGCCAGTGCCAGCGGTCGGATCGTCCTCTCGGTAACGCTGCCGTCAGCGTCCGCATAGCGGATCGCCAAAGCCTGCTCATGCCAGCAGGCTTGCCGGACCAGCCCCATGTCGAGCGCCAGGCGATACCGCGCCTGCGGACGATAGACTTGCGACACGGCATGCAGCATCTGCTGTTCCCGTCCATCGGGCAAGGTTGCCGCCACCTTGGCCAGAGCCGAGCGCGCCGCTGCCGCCAGTTCCCCGTCGCCCATATGCTGCACCTCGCCCAGGCCAAGCACTAGCGCTTCGATTTCCAGCCGGTCGAAGGTCTGCGGCGGCAGGGCGAAATCCTCGATCAGCCGATATCCATAGCCGCGTTCCCCCTCGATCCGGGCGCCGGCCGCCCGCAGGCTGTCGATATCGCGATAGAGCGAGCGCAACGACACACCAGTCTCTTCCGCCAGTCGCGCTGCCGTAATGGGCGGTGCCATGACACGCATGGCCTGCAACAGTCGCAATAACCGGTCTGGTCGGCCCATTTTCAACTGCCCCGAATTGTCAGTTGAGCGCGCTTATAAAGCTGTCATCAGAAACGGCAAGGAGCTCGCCATGACCATCCAGACCACCACTCACCTTAATTTCCGCGGCAATGCCCGGGAGGCCCTCGGCTTCTACCAATCCGTTTTTGGCGGCGAGCTGATAATTGCCACCCACGCCCAGGCCTATCCCTCCTTCCCTGAGGAGGAAGCCGATCTCGTCGCCTTCGGACAGGTGGAAAGCGCCAACGGCTTCCGCATCATGGCCTACGACGTCCCTGCAGCCCGCGCCTATGACGCCGGAATCGCACCGGTCTTCGTTTCCATTCGTGGCACCGATACGCAGGAGCTGACCGCCATATGGTCCGCGCTCGCAGAAGGCGCGACCATCATTCAGCCATTGGCCCCGTCCGGCTGGGCGCCGCTGTTCGGCATGCTCACCGACCGCTTCGGCATCACGTTCGTCCTCGATATTGCCGCTGCCTATTGAGACCAAGAAAAAAGGCCGCCGGATCGCTCCGGCGGCCTCGTTCTCATAGGCCCTAAGGATCAGGCCGACTTGTTCTTGTTGTAGAGATCGAAGAACACGGCCGCGAGCAGCACCACACCCTTGATCATCTGCTGCCAGTCGATGTTGACGCCCATGATCGACATGCCATTGTTCATCACACCCATGATGAAGGCGCCGATCACCGCGCCGGCGACCTGGCCCACACCGCCCAGCGCCGAGGCGCCGCCGATGAACACGGCCGCGATCACGTCGAGTTCCAAGCCCTGGCCTGCCTTCGGCGTCGCCGAATTGAGACGGGCGGCATAGATCATGCCCGCAAGAGCGGCCAGCGCACCCATGATGGCGAAAATGTAAAAGGTGGTGCGTTCGGTCTTGATGCCGGACAGCGCCGCCGCCTTGAGATTGCCACCCAGCGCATAGATGCGACGACCGAAGGTCAGCTTCTTGGTGAGGAAGACGAAGCCCGCGATCAGGATGCCCATGACAACGAGGACATTGGGCAGGCCGCGATAGGAGGCCAGCATATAGGCGAAGAACATCACGAGGACCGCGATGACCACGTTCTTGATGATGAACAGGCTGAACGGCTCGACCGTGTAGCCGCGTGCCATGCGGCGGGCGCGGGTGCGGATCGAGAGGAACACCATGGCCACGAGCGCTGCGATGGCGATGACCATCGTGGTCGTGTGCAGCACCACGTTCTGCCCGTTTTCGGCCAGCCAGGGCATGGTCGTCGGCCCGATGACGTCGGGGATGAAGCCGGCCGAGAGCAACTGGAATTCGGCCGGGAATGGTCCCACGGACTTGCCGGCCAGGATCGCGAGCGACAGGCCCTTGAAGATCAGCATACCGGCCAGCGTCACGATGAAGGCCGGGATGCGGTGATAGGCGATGAGATAGCCCTGCGCCGCGCCGATGGCCGCGCCCGCGACCAGGCAGATGGCGCCGGCGACGATGGGGTTCGCAAGGAAAGCCAGTTCGGGAGGAAAGCGCCAGCCCACCATCAGCATGGCGGCCAGCGCGCCGATGAAACCAGACACCGAGCCCACCGAAAGGTCGATATGTCCGGCCACGATCACCAGCAGCATGCCCAGCGCCATCACGATGATATAGCTGTTCTGCAGGATGATATTGGTCAGGTTCACCGGCTTGAACAGCACGCCATTGGTGAAATACTGGAAGAACAGCATGATGAGGATGAGCGCCAGCAGCAGCCCGTAATCGCGCATATTGGCGCGCAGGGCCCCGATCAGCGACAGTTCCTGGGGCTTGGCCTGATCGGCCGGGGCTCCGGTCGGTACAGTTTCGGTTGTCATGATGCCTTTCCTTCAGCGCGCACGATGGAGCGCATGATCTTTTCCTGGCTCGCCTCGCTGGTCGGCATTTCGCCCACGATGCGGCCTTCGTTCATTACGTAAAGTCGGTCGGTGATGCCGAGCAGTTCCGGCATTTCCGAAGAGATCACCAGGATCGCCTTTCCCTGGGCGGCGAGCTGGTTAATGATCGTGTAGATTTCATATTTCGCGCCGACATCGATGCCGCGTGTCGGCTCGTCCAGGATCAGCACGTCCGGATTGGCGAAGAGCCATTTGGACAAAACGACCTTCTGCTGGTTGCCGCCCGAGAGATTGCCGGTCGCCTGGTAGATGCTCGAAGAGCGGATATTGGTCTTCTTGCGATAATCGTTGGCCACGTCCATTTCGGCCAGGTCGTCGATCACGCCCATGCGCGATACGCCCATCAGATTGGCGATCGTCGTATTGTGCTTGATGTGGTCGATGAGGTTGAGACCATAGGTCTTGCGGTCTTCGGTGGCATAGGCAATCCCGTGCCGGATCGCCCGGTCCACCGTGCCGGTATCCACCTTCTGCCCGTTGAGGTGAACCTCGCCGGAAATCTTCTGGCCATAGGACTTGCCGAAGAGGCTCATGGCGAACTCGGTCCGGCCCGATCCCATCAGCCCGGCAATGCCCACCACCTCGCCCTTGCGCAGGGTGATGCTGACATCCTTGATCACCTGCCGTTCGCGGTGCTGCGGATGGAAGACGTTCCAGTTCTTCACCTCCAGCACCACTTCGCCCACCTTGGGCTGGCGCGCCGGATAGCGGTCCTCGAGCGAGCGCCCCACCATGGAGGTGATAATGCGGTCCTCGGTAATCTGGTCGGTGTCCATCGTCTCGATGGTACGGCCGTCGCGGATCACCGTCACGCGGTCGGCGATGCGGGAAATTTCGTTCAGCTTGTGGCTGATGATGATCGAGGTAATGCCCTGCTTCTTGAATTCGAGCAGCAGGTCGAGCAGCGCCTGGCTGTCCTTTTCCGACAGCGATGCCGTCGGCTCGTCCAGGATCAGCAATTGCACCTGCTTGGACAATGCCTTGGCGATTTCGACCAGTTGCTGCTTGCCCACCCCGATATTGGTGATCAGCGTATCTGGATCTTCGTTAAGACCGACCATGGACAGCAGCTTGCGCGCGCCGTCGCGGGTTTCGTCCCAGTCGATGACGCCGTTTTTGGCCTGTTCATTGCCCAGGAAGATATTTTCCGCGATCGACAGCAGCGGCACCAGGGCGAGTTCCTGGTGGATGATGACGATGCCCTTGTGTTCGCTGTCGCGGATGGAGCGGAAGTGCTGCTCTTCACCCTGATAAATGATCTGGCCGTCGTAGGAGCCATGCGGATAGACCCCGCTCAGCACCTTCATCAGCGTCGACTTGCCGGCCCCGTTCTCCCCGCAGATGGCGTGGATTTCGCCTTCGCGCACATCGAGGTTCACGTCGGACAAGGCCTTGACGCCCGGGAAGGTCTTGGTGATGCCGCGCATCTCCAGAATGGTCTTGGTCATGAAGGACCCTGTTCTTGGCTCGTCGGGAGGGCGCGCCAAGGCTCACCCCCCTTCGTTTTTCGCTCCGGCACCGTGTCCGGCTCAGCCGGACATCAGGCGGTCACGCCGCCAGGCATCTCCGGAAAATTCTGAAAGGGCCCCGCGCGTCGCGGGGCCCTTCCTGATGGTCGGAACCGCTTACTGCAGTTCTTCTTCCTTGATGTAGCCCGAAGCGATGACGCGTTCTTCGTAATTGGTCGCGTCGACTTCGTAGGGGGTCAGCAGGATCGACGGCACGACCTTGACGCCATTGTCATAGGTGGTGGTGTCCAGGCCGCCGGGCTCTTCACCCGAAAGCACGGTGTCGAGCAGCTGGGCGGTGTACTGAGCCAGTTCGCGGGTATCCTTGAACACGGTCGAGTACTGCTCGCCGGCGATGATCGCCTTGATCGAGGGCACTTCGGCATCCTGGCCGGTGATGATCGGCCAGGACAGGTCGCCCGAGCCGTAGCCAACGCCGCGCAGCGACGAGATGATGCCGCGCGAAAGCCCGTCATAGGGAGCCAGGACGCCATGGACGCGGCTGCCATCCGAGTAGTTGGCCGACAGGATGTTGTCCATGCGAGCCTGGGCGACTGCACCGTCCCAACGCAGCGTGCCGACCTGTTCCATGCCCTGCTGGCCGGACTTGATCACCACATCGCCGGCATCGATCATCGGCTGCAGCACAGCCATGGCGCCGTCGTAGAAGAAGAAGGCATTGTTGTCGTCGGGCGAACCGCCGAAGAGCTCGACATTCCACGGCTTGTCGTCGGGGAAGCGCTCGTTGAGGCCCTTCACCAGCGAATTGGCCTGCAGCACGCCGACCTGGAAATTGTCGAACGTGGTGTAGTAGTCGACATTGCCGCTGTCGCGGATCAGGCGGTCATAGGCAATGACCTTGACGTCCTGGTCGGCGGCCTGCTGCAGCACGGCGCTGAGCGTGGTGCCGTCGATGGAGCCGATCACGAGGGCCTTGGCGCCCTTGGTGACCATGTTTTCGACCTGGGCCAGCTGGTTCGGGATTTCGTCTTCGGCGAACTGCAGGTCGACGGTGTAGCCCATGCCCTCGAGGGCAGTCTTGAGCTCGTTACCGTCCGAGATCCAGCGCAGCGACGACGAGGTCGGCATAGCAACGCCGATGAGACCCTTGTCCTGGGCCAGCACGGCGGTCGCCGCGGTGGTCATGAGCGCGCCGGCGGTGATAACGGTCATGATCGATTTGAAAAGCTTCACGTCTCGACTCCCTTTGATATTCGAGATGATTTTCTGGTCAGGGGGCGTAGCTCAGCTCACGCAGTGGCGGCCGCGGCCGCGTCGCGACGGCTCGGCGCAGCGCGCCTCAACACCAGTCCGAACTGCATGAAATCCTCCGGTACGAACGGCATTGCGCCGCCTTGGACCCTCCCAGCCCATTGCCGGTGACGCTAAAATAATCAGATAGGTCTGTAAAGCGGCATAACGCGGCTGCACGTTATTTTTTCGATTCTCTAATAAAACTGTAACCCCCGTTGCATGGGCGGTTAAGAGAACGTTATGGTCGCTGCCCGAAAGAGTATCGTTGCCGCCAAGCGCTGGACAACAGGCGCCGGAAACGAAAAGGTATCTGATACCTTTGAGGGAGAGACATCATTCAGACCGGCGAAAACCGGCCCGATCAGCCCAGCGCCGCCCGCGCCGTGGCCGACGATCTGGCAGACATGATTCTGACGAGCATGGCACCCGGCAGCAAACTGCCCAGCGAGGCTGAGCTGGCCGAGCGCTACGCCGTCAGTCGCCTGACCATACGCGAGGCGGTCAAGCTTCTCGCCGGTCGCGGACTGCTCGACCTGGCACGCGGTCGACGCGCCACCGTCCGCGAGCCGGACGGCACCGCCTTCGCCGATTTTCTCGTCTCGGTGCTTCGTAATGATTCGAAGGGCCTTTTCGATCTGGTCGAAGTCCGCATGTCGCTCGAAGTGCAGTCCGCTACGCTGGCTGCCAAGCGCGCCAGCCGCGCCGGTCTTGCCGCCATCGAAAACGCCCTTCAGGGCATGCGTGACGCCGCCGCCGATACCGACCCGGGGGCGGAAGGACGCTTTCACGATTGCGACGTGGCCTTTCATGAAGCCGTAGCCCTGGCCAGCGGCAACCGGATTCTGGGCTATCTGTTCGAGGCCATGGCCGGCCCCCTGCGCAAGGGCATCCAGATCAGCCGGCAGGGCCACGCCAATCGCGGCCACACCCTCCTCGATACGATTGCGCATCACCAGCGCATTCTCGATGCCGTCCGGGCCGGCAATGCCCGCGCCGCCGCCGAGGCCATGCGCGTCCACCTCAAGGACACCGAACGCGACATCGGCAATGCCGTCACCAACATCGGAACCACGGCCCCACAGCGTCCAGACCGGTAAATTCCCTTGCGATGCGCCGCGCGATCCGAATAATCGCATGAAACCGCAAGGGGGCTTCATGGCCGCGCGACAGGACAATTCAGCGACCCGCTTGGACGACGCAGCTCGCGCCGGCTGGCTCTATTACGTCGCCGGCAATACCCAGGAAGAGATCGCCGCCAAGATGGGGATTTCCCGTCAATCGGCGCAGCGCCTCGTCTCGCTTTCAGTGAGCGAAGGCCTGATCAAGGTGCGCCTCGATCATCCCATCGGGCGTTGTCTCGATCTTGCCGAGCAATTGCGCCAGCGATTCGCCCTCGACCATTGCGAGATCGTCCCCTCCGACCCCGGCAGCACTGCCACCACGATTGGCATCGCCGAGGCTGGCGCCGCCGAAATCGAGCGCAGTCTGCGCCTTGCCGATCCCCAGATCATTGCCATCGGCACCGGCCGCACACTCAAGGCCGCCGTCGAGCAACTCCAGCCGATGGACTGCCCCCACCACAAGGTGGTGTCGCTCACCGGCAATATCGCGCCCGACGGGTCCGCGGCCTTCTACAACGTGATTTTCAACGTGGCCGACACCGTCAAGGCGCGCTCCTTCCCCATGCCCCTGCCGGTCATCGCCTCCTCGGCGCGCGAGCGCGAGCTGCTCCATGCCCAGCCCATGATCCGCTCCACGCTCGAACTGGCCGCCAAGGCCAATATCAGCTTTGTGGGCATCGGCCATCTCGACCCCGATGCGCCGCTGATCCTCGATGGGTTCCTCACCGAAACCGAGCAGCGGTCATTGCAGAAGGCCGGCGCTGTCGGCGAGATCTGCGGCTGGTGCTTTGACGCCGAGGGACGCCTTCTCGACCTGCCGATCAATGACCGCGTCGCCTCCGCCCCCATACCCAGCCGCGAAGCCGGCCGGGTCGTAGCCATCGCCATGGGCGATCGCAAGGCACCGGCGATCCGCGCTGCGTTGATCCGCCGTCTTGCCAATGGCCTCATCACCGATGAGCGCACGGCCCAGCACCTGCTGGCCTGATCTTCGCGTGCCATCCTGACGCGCTCGCGCCGGGCAATCGCCCGTCCGCGCGGCAATTCTTTGCGCAAGCATCAACCGAAACAAGCTTAGCAGCGAAAATCTCGGGGCAACCCGCTTGACTCGCGACACGCACCTGATGAACATATGCCCACAAGCAAAGCAAATGCTCGCTTTGGTTCTTGGGAGGAACATTGATGAAACTGACACCCCTTTTCGTGGGCGCGACCTTGCTCGCACTCACCGGCTCCGCATCGGCACAGACGCTCACCATCGCCACCGTGAACAATGGCGACATGATCCGCATGCAGGGTCTGTCGAGCCAGTTCACCGAGGAAACCGGCATCGCCCTCAACTGGGTCGTGCTCGAAGAAAACACCCTGCGCCAGAACGTCACCACTGACATCGCCACCAATGGCGGTCAGTATGACATCATGACCATCGGCACCTACGAAGCGCCGATCTGGGCCAAGCAGGGCTGGCTCAAGCCGCTCGATGCGCTTTCCGCCGATGCCGATTACGACGTCGACGACCTGCTACCCGCTATTCGCGGCGGCCTCTCGGTGGATGGCACGCTCTATGCAGCGCCCTTCTACGGCGAAAGCTCCTTCATCATGTATCGCACCGATCTGATGGAAAAAGCCGGCCTCGAAATGCCCGAAGCGCCGACCTGGGAATTCATCGGCGAAGCTGCACGCGCCATGACCGATCGCGACAACGACATCAACGGCATCTGCCTGCGCGGCAAGGCCGGTTGGGGCGAGAACATGGCCTTCCTCACCGCGATGTCCAATTCGTTCGGCGCCCGCTGGTTCGACGAGAACTGGCAGCCCCAGTTCGATCAGCCCGAGTGGAAGAATACGCTCGACACCTATCTTTCGCTGATGGCCGATGCCGGCCCCTCCGGCGCCTCCTCGAACGGCTTCAACGAAAACCTGACCCTGTTCCAGCAGGGCAAGTGCGGCATGTGGATCGACGCCACGGTTGCCGCGTCCTTCGTGACCAATCCCGAGGATTCCACCGTTGCCGACAAGGTCGGCTTCGCCCAGGCTCCCGATAACGGCCTCGGCAAGCGCGGCAACTGGCTCTGGGCCTGGTCGCTGGCGATCCCGGCTTCCTCGCAGAATGCCGAAGCCGCCGAAACCTTCATCAACTGGGCAACGTCCAAGGACTATCTTGCCCTCGTTGCTGAAAACGAAGGCTGGGCCAACGTGCCTCCTGGCACCCGCACCTCGCTGTACGAGAACCCGGATTACCAGGCTGCCGCCCCCTTCGCTGCCATGACCCTGGCATCGATCGACTCGGCTGATCCCAACGCACCGACCGTCGAGCCCGTGCCCTATGTCGGCGTGCAGTTCGTGGCCATTCCCGAGTTCGCCGGCATCGGCACCAATGTCGGCCAGCTGTTCTCGGCTGCGCTGGCTGGACAGATGTCTGCTGACGACGCCCTGGCTCAGGCCCAGGAAGCCACCCTGCGCGACATGACCCGCGCCGGCTACATCAAATAAGGCCTCCTCCCGTGCAGCGGTCGGCGCATTCTGTGCCGGCCGCCCATCCTCCTGCCCCCTCTCCAGAGGGGCAAGGGAACTGCATCCAGAGTTTGGCGAGATTCCGCCTCGATCACCGACCTACCCCTCGTCCCGCTGGGGAGAGGGCTGGGGTGAGGGGCCTGCCCTTTAAGGGAAAGCGCAACAATGGCCACCAGACAAACCCGCATTCTCGCCCGCACCATGATGGCCCCCGCCGTCATCGTGCTGCTGATCTGGATGGCCGTTCCGCTGGCCATGACCCTGTGGTTCAGCTTCCAGAACTACAGCCTCATCAACCCGATGCTGACCGGTTTCGCCGGCTGGGCCAATTATGCCTATGTCATCGGCGATCCCAGTTTCACCCAGGCGCTGGTCAATACTCTCATTCTGGTCGGTGGGGTCTTGCTGATCACCATTATCGGCGGCACGTTTCTTGCGCTTCTGCTCGATCAGCCCATCTGGGGCCAGGGCATCCTGCGCATACTCGTCATTTCCCCGTTTTTCGTCATGCCGCCGGTTGCAGCCCTGATCTGGAAAAACGGCTTCATGCATCCCGGCTATGGCATGCTCGGCCATCTCTGGAAGGCCTTTGGCCTGCAGCCGGTGGACTGGTTCAACCAATATCCGCTTTTTTCCGTCATCGTCATCGTCGCCTGGCAATGGCTGCCCTTCGCGACATTGATCCTGTTGACGGCCCTGCAATCGCTCTCCGAAGAGCAGCGCGAGGCAGCCGAGATGGATGGCGCCAACGCCGTCAACCGCTTCCGCTTCATCATCCTGCCGCACATGGCGCGGGCGATCACCATCGTGATCCTGATCCAGACCATTTTCCTGCTCGGCATCTTCGCGGAGATTCGCGTCACCACCGGCGGCGGCCCGGGCTACGCCTCCACCAACATCGCCTTCCTGGTGTTCCGCACCGGTATTCTCAGCAACGATATCGGGGCGGGGTCCGCCGGCGGTGTCGTGGCCGTCATCATCGCCAACATCGTCGCCATCTTCCTGATGCGCGCCGTCGGCAAGAACCTCGACGCGTAGGAGAAACACAATGGCTCGCCGCGTTCCCGTTCAAACCCGCATCGGCTTTACCATCCTGGCCTGGGCCATCGCGCTCCTGCTGTTCTCGCCCATCCTGTGGACGATCGTCACGGCCTTCAAGACCGAGGCGGAGGCCATCGCTTCTCCCCCCACTTTCCTGCCACAAACCTTTACGCTCGAAAATTTCGGCGCCGTGCAGGATCGCTCCGACTACATCAAGCACGCGACCAATTCGATCATCGTCTCCTTCGGTTCGACGCTTCTGGGCCTGCTGATCGCCATTCCGGCGGCCTGGTCCATGGCCTTCGCGCCCACCAAGCGCACCAAGGACATCCTGATGTGGATGCTTTCCACCAAGATGATGCCGGCCGTTGGCGTGCTGATCCCGATCTATCTCATCTTCCGCGACCTGCGCCTGCTCGACACCCTGCATGGCCTGACGCTGATCATGACGCTGATCAACCTGCCGATCATCATCTGGATGCTCTACACCTACTTCAAGGAAATCCCGGTCGATATCCTCGAAGCCGCCCGCATGGACGGGGCCGAACTCTGGAACGAGATCACCCATGTGCTTGTGCCCATGGCCGTGCCCGGCATCGCCTCGACCTTGCTGCTCAACGTCATCCTCGCCTGGAACGAAGCGTTCTGGACCATCACGTTGACCTCGGGCCGCTCTGGCACGCTCACCGCCTTCATCTCCTCGTTCTCCTCGCCGCAAGGTCTTTTCCTCGCCAAGCTCTCCGCCGCCTCGCTTCTGGCCATCGCCCCCATCCTGCTGCTCGGCTGGTTCAGCCAGAAGCAGCTCGTGCGTGGCCTGACCTTCGGCGCAGTGAAGTAAAGGGACTAAAAATGGGCTCCATCACCCTCGAAAACGTCAACAAGTCCTTCGGCGAAGTCGAAATCATTCCCGACATCTCGCTCGACATCAAGGACGGTGAATTCGTCGTCTTTGTCGGTCCCTCCGGCTGCGGCAAGTCCACGCTTCTGCGGCTCATTGCCGGCCTCGAGGACACCACGTCCGGCAAGATCCGCCTCGACGGGCAGGATGTCACCGATGCGCCGCCGGCCCGCCGGGGCCTCGCCATGGTGTTCCAGTCCTACGCGCTCTATCCGCATATGAGCGTGCGCGACAACATCGCCTTCCCGCTCAAGATGGCAAAGGTTCCGCAGGCCGAAATCGACCGCAAGGTCGAATATGCCGCCCGCACCCTCAATCTGGGGTCCTATCTCGATCGCAAGCCGCGCGCCCTTTCGGGGGGACAGCGTCAGCGCGTTGCCATCGGCCGTGCCATCGTGCGCGAACCCAAGGCTTTCCTTTTTGACGAACCCCTGTCCAATCTCGATGCCGCGCTGCGCGTCAACATGCGCCTCGAGATCACCGAATTGCATCAGCAGCTCAAGACCACCATGGTCTATGTCACCCATGATCAGGTCGAGGCCATGACCATGGCCGACCGCATCGTCGTGCTCAACGCGGGCAATGTCGAGCAATTCGGCTCGCCGCTCGAACTTTACAAAAAGCCCGCCAATCGCTTCGTCGCCGGCTTCATTGGCTCTCCGAAGATGAACTTCATCGATGGCGCGGAAGCGGCCCGGCACAATGCCCATTCCATTGGTGTTCGCCCCGAGCATTTCGCCCTCTCGACCACGCCGGGCGCCGGGCAGTGGAAAGGCAAGGTCAACGTCGCCGAACAGCTCGGCTCGGATACTTTCCTGCATGTCGATGTGGAAGGCCTTGGCCTCATGACCGTCCGCACCGATGGTGACCAGACCTTCAGGCATGGCGACGAAATCCACCTCACGCCCGACCCCAACCGCATCTATAAGTTCGATGCGGCCGGCAAGGCGATCTGATCATGCACGGCGATCTTCCGCTTCTGGTCATTACCGGTCCGGTAATCCGTCAGGCGGCAGGCCGTCGTGCTGTTCCATTAGCGCAGCGTCATTCCCGCAGAGGCGGGAACCCCTGTTTTCCCTCAACGGAGCTTGCCGCCAGCCCGGCAATGACTTCGGGACTTAAGCCATGACCACCAAACTCTCGCTCGCCTCCCTTCCCGCGATCACCACGGCTGCAAAACCGACATATAGTCGGGCTGACCTCTCGCCCGGCATCGTCCATTTCGGGGTGGGCAATTTCCATCGCGCCCACCAGGCCGTCTATCTCGATGCCCTCTTCAATTCCGGCGAAGGACATGACTGGGCCATTATCGGCGCCGGCACCCGCGCGTCCGACGCTGCCATGCGCGATGCGCTCTCCGCCCAGGATTGGCTGACCAGCGTTGTCGAGCAGGAAGCTGACAGCTCCAAAGCGCACGTGACCGCTGTCATGCTCGATTATCTTGAACCCGGCGACAGCCAGGCCGTCATCGCCGCCCTGACCGATCCGGCGATCCGCATCGTTTCCCTGACCATTACCGAAGGCGGCTACTACATCGATCCGGCCAGCCAGAAATTCGACCCGACCCACCCGGACATCGCCTATGACGCTGCCAATTTCGCCGCGCCGAAAACCGCTTTCGGGCTGATCCTAGCCGGACTGGTGAAGCGCCGCGAAGCCGGCATTGCTCCCTTCACCATCATGTCCTGCGACAACATTCCGGGGAATGGTCACGTCACCCAGAACGCCATTGCCGGCCTTGCCAACCTGATCGATCCGGCCCTGGCCGAATGGGTCCACACCGCTGTCGCCTTCCCCAATGGCATGGTCGACCGCATCACGCCCGCCACTTCGGACCGCGAAAAAGCCATCCTCGCCGAACAATACGGCATTGAGGATGCCTGGCCGGTCTTTTGTGAAAACTTCAAGCAATGGGTGCTGGAAGATCACTTCCCGTCAGGGCGGCCGGCGCTCGAAAAAGTGGGCGTCCAGTTCGTTGCCGATGTTGCGCCCTACGAGCATATGAAGATCCGCATCCTCAATGGTGGCCACGCTACCATAGCCTATCCCGCGGGCCTTCTGGATATTCACTTCGTTCATGAGGCAATGGAGCATCCCCTGGTTTCCGCTTTCCTCAAGAAGGTTGAGAGCGAAGAAATCATCCCCATCGTTCCCCCGGTGCCCGATACCGATCTCAACGATTATTTCGCGCTCTGCGAACAGCGCTTCGCTAATCCCAAGATCGGCGACACCATCCGCCGCCTGGCGCTCGATGGCTCCAACCGGCAGCCCAAGTTCATCATTCCCAGCGCTCTCGACCGGGTCAGTGCTGGCGACGGGGTCATGGGGCTGGCTTTGGTCTCGGCCCTCTGGTGCCGCTATTGCTACGGAACCACCGAAAGCGGCGCGGTCATCGAGCCCAATGACCCGAATTGGGACCGCCTCACCGCCCAGGCCCGCAAGGCCAGGGACAATCCGGCGGCCTGGCTCGAAATGGGCGACATCTATGGGGCACTGGCCGGCGATCCGGCCTTTGTCGCGGCCTTCACGCATTGCCTGACCGCCCTCTGGGCCAATGGCACCACCGCTACGCTCGAAGCCTATCTGGCAGACCGCCTCTAGCCCGCTTCGATACCATCCGCTATGGTCCGCGCCGGACCAAGAAGAGAGGCCGGCGTGGCGCAAGACCTCCTGGTGGGAGTGGATGTCGGAACGGGCAGTGCTCGGGCTGGCGTTTTCACGCGCTCCGGCAAGATGCTGGGGCGGCAGGAAAATCCAATCCTGATGCGGCGCGAAGACGCCAATTTTGCTGAGCATGACAGCACCCAGATCTGGTCTGCCGTCTGTGCGGCCGTGCGCGGCGCCATGGCGAAGGCCGGCGCCGCCCCCGGCGATGTTTCCGGCATCGCCTTCGACGCCACCTGCTCCCTCGTCCTGCTCGACGCTCAGGGCGAGCCGGTCAGCGTCGCCCGCAATGGCGAGGATCGCTGGGATACTGTGGTGTGGATGGACCACAGGGCCCTGGCCGAGGCCGAGCAATGCACCGCCACTGGCCATGAAGTGCTCAACTACATCGGCGGCGTCATGTCACCGGAGATGGAAGTGCCCAAGCTCATGTGGCTCAAGCGCCACCTGCCGGGGAGCTGGGACCGCGCCGGCATGATCTTCGATCTCGCCGACTTCCTGTCCTGGAAAGCCACCGGCTCGCTGGCCCGGTCACAATGCACGCTGGCCACCAAGTGGACCTATATTCCCCACCACGCCGAAAGCTGGAAGGCCGATTTCCTGGCCCAGGTCGGCCTCTCCGATCTCATCGACAAGGCCGCTCTGCCGCAAAAGGCCTCTCCTGTCGGCGCGGATCTGGGTCCGTTGACGCCCCATGCCGCCGACCAGCTGGGCCTTACCATTTCCTGCCGCGTCGGCGCAGGTGTCGTCGATGCCTATGCCGGTGCCCTGGCGGAACTGGGGCCCATCGCCACCGATCCGGGCCGCATGCACCGCCATTGTGCCCTTATCGCCGGCACGTCCAGCTGCGTCATGGCCATGTCCGGCGAAACCAAGGCGATCCGCGGTATCTGGGGCCCCCATCAGGGCACCATTCTCGGCGATTTCTGGCAATTGGAGGGCGGCCAGTCCGCTTCGGGCGCCTTGCTCGATCATATCGTGCGCTGGCATTCAGCGGGCGGCGATCCGACGCCGGAACGCCATCGCGCCATCTGCGCGCGGGTCGTGGAATTGCGCGCGACCGAAGGGCTGGCGCTCGCCAGCCGGCTCCACGTCCTCCCCGATTTTCACGGCAATCGCTCCCCGCTCGCCGCGCCCAACGCTCTGGGCGTCATTTCGGGGCTGACCCTCGACAGCGATTTCGACAGTCTCTGCCGGCTTTACTGGCGCACCTGTGTCGGCATCGTCCTGGGCATCCGTCACATCCTGGACGCCATGCACGAGGGCAATTACGACATCGACCACCTCCACATCATTGGCGGGCACACCAAGAACCCGCTGCTGATGGAGCTTTATGCCGACGCCACGGGCTGCACCGTCGTCGAGCCGACGACGCCCGATGCCACGCTTTTGGGCATGGCCATGATCGCCGCCAATGCCGCCGACCTCTACCCCACCCTGGAAGAGGCCTGCCGTGCCATGCATCAGGGCGGCGTCTTGCACGCACCCAATCCGGCGGCGCGGGCGCATTATGACCGCGACTACCGCATCTTCCTCGAAATGCTGCGCCAGCGTCAGGCCATCGACACGATGCACTAGCCCGCTATCCAGCCGCCGCAAACACCGCTAAGGTCCGCGTCGGGAAGTCATTTTCGTGGCCTTATAGCGAGCGACAGTAGCTGCATGTCGATCAAAGCCGCCATCTATCATCTCACGCACTACAAATATGATCGACCGGTGGTCCTGCAGCCGCAGGTCATTCGTCTGCAGCCGGCGCCTCATTCCAAGACCAAGGTTCTCAGCCATTCGCTGCGCGTCAGCCCGAGCCTGCACTTCGTCAATGTGCAGCAGGACCCCTATGGCAATTTCCTGACGCGCTTCGTCTTTCCCGAGCCGGTCACCGAGCTCAAGATCGAAGTCGACCTCGTCGCCGACATGACGGTCTATAATCCCTTCGATTTCTTCGTCGAGGAAAGCGCCGAAACCTGGCCCTTCGATTATCCCGAGGAGCTGCGCGAAGACCTGGCCATCTATCGCCGCGCCGAGCCCGCCGGCCCGCTGCTGGCCCAATTTCTGGCCTCCATCGACCGATCGCCGCAAAACACCGTCACCTTCGTCACCGGGCTCAATGCGCGCCTCCAGCAGATGACGAATTACATCGTGCGCATGGAAACCGGCGTCTGGTCGCCCGAGGAAACCCTTGCCAATGCCAAGGGCTCATGCCGCGATTCAAGCTGGCTCCTGGTCAATATCCTGCGCCATCTCGGCTTTGCCGCCCGCTTCGTCTCCGGCTATCTCATCCAGCTCAAGCCGGACCTTGTCTCCCTCGACGGCCCCGCCGGCACCGATCGCGATTTCACCGATCTGCATGCCTGGTGCGAGGTCTACCTGCCCGGCGCCGGCTGGATCGGGCTCGACCCGACATCCGGTCTGCTCACCGGCGAAAGTCACGTCCCCCTCGCCGCCACGCCACATTATCGCAACGCCGCGCCCATTTCCGGTTTCGCCTCCTATGCCGAAGTCGACTTCGCCTTCGACATGCAGGTCACCCGCGTTGCCGAGCATCCGCGCATCACCAAGCCCTTTTCCGATGCAAGCTGGCAGCGCCTCGATGCTTTGGGCAAGCAAGTCGATGCCAGGCTGGCGCAGCAGGACGTGCGCCTCACCATGGGCGGCGAGCCCACTTTCGTTTCCATCGACGATTTCGAGGCAGACGAATGGAATGCCGGCGCCGTCGGCCCCACCAAGCGCGCCTTGGCCGATGACCTCATCCGCCGCCTCCGCCAACGCTTCGCGCCCAAAGGCATGCTCCATTACGGACAGGGCAAGTGGTATCCGGGCGAAACGCTCCCCCGCTGGACCTTCTCGCTCTATTGGCGCCATGACGGCAAGCCGCTCTGGACGGACGAAAGTCTCATCGCCCGCGAAGGCGTCAAGACCAGCGCCACCCACGAGGATGCACGGCGCTTCCTTGATGCCTTCGCCCGCAATCTCGGCCTGACCGGCGACACCATTGCCGAGGCCTATGAAGATCCCGGCGAATGGCTGCTCAAGGAAGCCAACCTTCCCGCCAATGTCGATCCGGCCAATTCCGAGCTTGCCGATCCCGAGGCGCGGGCCCGCATCGCCACCGTCTTTGCGCGCGGCCTGACCAATCCCACCGGCTATGTATTGCCGGTGCAGCGCTGGAACGCCGCCGCCTCCAGCCCCTGGCTCACCGAAAAATGGAAGACGCGGCGCGGTAAGCTCTTCCTGGCCCCCGGCGACAGCCCGGCCGGCTATCGCCTGCCGCTCAGTTCCCTCAAGCACCTCAAGGCCACCGACTATCCTCATGTGGTGCCGCTCGATCCGGCGGCACCGCGCGCCGCCCTGCCCGATCCGGAGGAAATGCTCGCCCGCCGCAGCACCGGGCTCGAGATCGATCCTCGCGCGCAGAACACCGCGGCCTTCACCGCCGCTACCGAGCAGCAGGATATCACCGAGCAGGTCATCAGTGAAATCGAAGGGCAGGTCCGCACCGCCGTCACCGCCGAATTGCGCGATCATCGCCTTTGCGTCTTCCTGCCCCCGGTCGAAAAGCTCGAGGATTATCTGGAACTGATCGCCGCCACCGAGGCCGCCGCCCGCGAGATCGGCCAGCCGATCCATCTCGAAGGCTATGCCCCGCCGTCTGATCCGCGCCTCAACGTCATCCGCGTCGCGCCCGATCCGGGCGTCATCGAGGTCAATATCCACCCCGCCTCCAGTTGGGATGATTGCGTCGCCACCACCAACGCCGTCTATGAGGAAGCACGTCAGTCACGCCTGGGTGCCGACAAGTTCATGATCGATGGCAAGCATGTCGGCACTGGCGGCGGCAATCATGTCGTCGTCGGCGGCGCCACCCCGCAGGACAGTCCGTTCCTGCGGCGCCCCGACCTTTTGAAGTCGCTGGTGCTGCACTGGCAGCGCCACCCTTCGATGAGCTACCTGTTCTCGGGGCTGTTTATCGGCCCCACCAGCCAGGCGCCACGCTTCGACGAGGCCCGTCACGATAGCCTCTACGAGCTCGAAATCGCCATGGCCCAGGTTCCTGGGCCGGGCGAGGGCGAAGCGCCTTTGCCCTGGCTGGTCGATCGCCTGTTCCGCAACCTTCTCACCGACGTCACCGGCAATACCCATCGCTCCGAAATCTGCATCGACAAGCTCTTCTCGCCCGATGGCCCCACCGGCCGGCTGGGACTTGTCGAGTTCCGCGGGTTCGAGATGCCGCCCAATGCCCGCATGAGCCTGGCCCAGCAATTGCTGATCCGCGCGCTCATCGCCCGCTATTGGGAACGCCCGTTTTCGGGCGACTTTACCCGCTGGGGTACGAGCCTGCATGATCGCTTCATGCTCGGCACCCATGTCTGGCAGGATTTCCTCGGCGTGCTCGCCGATCTGCGCGAACATGGTTTCGACTTCGATCCGCAATGGTTCGCCGCCCAGCGCGAATTCCGCTTTCCCTTCTGCGGCGAGGTCAGCGTCGAAGACGTCCGGCTCGAACTGCGCCAGGCGCTCGAGCCCTGGCACGTCATGGGCGAACAAGGTGCCATCGGCGGCACTGTGCGCTTCGTGGACTCGTCGCTCGAACGCCTCGAAGTCACCCTCGAAACCGCTAATCCCGCTCGCTACACCGTCACCTGCAACCAGCGTCCGGTGCCGCTCAGGGCCGCCGGCGCAGCGGGCACTGCCGTCGCCGGGGTACGGTTCAAGGCCTGGCAGCCTGCCTCGGGCATGCATCCGGCGCTTCCGGTCAATGCCCCGCTGGTCTTCGACATCTATGACACCTGGACCGGTCGGGCCATCGGTGGCTGCACCTATCATGTCGCCCATCCGGGCGGCCGCAATTACGAAACCTTCCCTGTCAATGGCAACGAGGCCGAGGCCCGTCGCCTCGCCCGCTTCGTGCCGCACAATTACACGCCCGGCACCTATGCCCTGCGCCCCGAAAAGCCTGCGGACGATTTCCCGCTGACGCTTGACCTGCGGCGCCCGCCACGGTTCACGTAAGCCATGACTTCGCGGAATCAGGAAACCCGCGGCAAGCCCCCGGCCGGACCCAGCATCATTGCTGATTACCGGCTGATGCCGGGCGTGCCGGACGAGATGATCGACCCGTCCGGCGCCATCAGGCCGGGCTGGGACAAGCTGATGTCGGCCTTCGATGCTCTGGGCCCCACCGAGCTGGCCGCCCGCTTCGAGCGCGCCGATCAATACCTGCGCGATGCCGGCGTGTTCTATCGCAAATATGACGGCGCCGAAGGCAAGGAGCGGGCCTGGCCGCTCGCCCATATTCCGCTGTTGATCGACGAAACCGACTGGACCGCCATTTCCAGTGGCCTTACCCAGCGTGCCGATCTGCTCGAACGTATCGTGGCCGACATCTATGGCGACAACCGCCTGGTCCAGGAGGGCTTGCTGCCACCCGAACTGGTGGCACAGAATGGCGAATTCCTGCGCCCAATGGTCGGCATTCGCCCGGTCAACGGCCATTTCCTGCACTTCTGCGCCTTCGAGCTGGGGCGCGGCCCCGATGGCGCATGGTGGGTTTTGGGCGACCGGACGCAGGCCCCCTCGGGTGCCGGCTTTGCGCTCGAAAACCGCGTCGCCACCACCCGCGCCCTTTCGGACATCTATGGTGACATGAACATCAACCGGCTGGCCGGTTTCTTCCGTGATTTCCGCAACACGCTCTTTGCTCAGGCCCGCCGCGATGGCGGCCGCGTCGGCATTCTGACGCCCGGCCAGCTCAACGAGACCTATTTCGAGCATGCCTATATCGCCCGCTATCTCGGGCTCATGCTGCTCGAAGGCGAGGATCTGGTGGTTTCCGATGGTCAGGTCATGGTGCGCACCGTGGCCGGGCTCAAGCCGGTCAGCGTGCTCTGGCGGCGCATGGATGCCAGCTTCGTCGATCCGCTCGAGTTGCGCTATGACAGCCATATCGGCACGCCCGGCATGGTCGAGGCCCTGCGCAGCGGCTCCATCGCCATGATCAATGCGCTGGGCACCGGCATTCTCGAGACCCGGTCCTTGGCCGCCTTCATGCCGCGCGTCAGCAAGCACCTGCTCGGCTCCGAACTGCAATTGCCCGAAATCGCCACCTGGTGGTGCGGCCAGCCCGCCGAGCGCGACTATGTCCTCGACAATTTCGATCGGCTGATGATCGGTCCCGCCTTCTCCACCGCCCTGCCTTTCGACGATTTGCGCGGCACCGCCTTGGGCGCCGGGATGACGCCCGATCAGAAAGCCCAGCTCAAGGACCGCATCGCGCGCAACGGCAAGGATTATGTCGGCCAGGAGCCGGTGCAGCTCTCTACCGCCCCCGTTTATGTCGATGGGCGGCTCGAACCACGCCCCATTACCCTGCGCGTCTATGCGGCGCGTACCGAGACCGGCTGGACCATCATGCCGGGAGGCTTCGCCCGCGTCGGCTCCACCAACGATACCAGCGCCATCGCCATGCAGCGCGGCGGTCAGGCAGCCGACGTCTGGGTCCTGTCCTCCCGCCCCGTCGAAGTGGTGTCGCTGCTGCCGCGTGAAGACGAAAAACTAGTGCGCAATTCGCCTGGCAGCCTGCCCAGCCGCGCGGCCGACAATCTTATCTGGCTGGGCCGTTACGCCGAACGCTGCGAAGCCACCGTCCGCATCCTGCGCGCCTATAATGCGCGCCTCGCCGAACTGTCCAAGCCCGACCTGCCCATTCTGACCCATTGCGCTAAATTTCTCGAAAGCATCGATGTCGATGCCACCGAGGCCATGCCCCATGGCCTGCTGGCCTCCATCGACAGTGCCGTGCACAGCGCAGGCCAGATTCGCGATCGGTTTTCCCCCGATGGCTGGCTGGCGCTCAACGATCTCCAGAAGTCCGCCCGTCGCTTTGCCGAACGCGTCAGCCCCGGCGACGATGCCACGCGCGCCATGACCGTCATCCTGCGCAAGCTTGCCGGGTTCTCCGGCCTTGTGCACGAGAACATGTATCGCTTTGCCGGCTGGCGCTTCCTCGAACTCGGCCGCCGGCTCGAGCGCGCCGTGCAGATGGCGCGGGTCACCGGCTGGCTCTCCGGACCCGATGCGCCCGATGGCTCTCTCGAAATCCTGCTCGAAATCGGCGACAGCGTCATGTCGCATCGCCGCCGCTATTCGGTCAGTGCCGGCCCGCAAAGCGCCATCGACCTCCTCATCCTCGACCCGCTCAATCCACGCTCGGTGCTGTTTCAGCTCACCGAGCTGCGCGCCCAGGTCGAGACCCTGCCCGGCGGCATCGAGGACGGGCAGCTGTCGCCGGTGGCGCGGGCCGCCTTGCAGCTGCATACCGACCTTGTCATCGCCGAGCCGCGTGACATGACGCCGGAACGGCTCGAACGGCTCGCCGACGACATCGCCATGCTGGCCAGCCTCATTGCTGCCGCCTATTTCACCTGATCGCCATGCTTTATGACGTCCGCCTGACGCTCGAATATGATTATGACGCACCCGTCCATGGCGGCGCTCACCATATCCGCGTGGTGCCCGCCAACATGCGCAACGTTCAGCGCGTCGTGGCCTCCTCGCTGACCATTTCGCCCCGTCCACACCGGCAGACGAGCTTCATCGACTTCTTCGGCAATCCGGTGACGGCCATCACCATGGTCGAGCCGCATGACAAGCTGGAAATCCGCCTCAGCGCCCGCGTGCAGGTCGAGGACCTGACACCCCCGGCCGACCTTTCGCCGACGCGCGACAGGCTGGCCCAGGAAGTCGAGCGCTATTGGTCCATCGAGCCCAACTCCCCGCAACATTTCCTGGCCGCCTCGCCGCGCGCCCAGCTGGTGCCGGCCATTACCGATTATGTCGATGAGGTCACGCAGGGCCATCAATCGGTCCTCTCGATCGCCACCGCGCTCTGCATGGCGATCAACCGCGATTTCGAATACGACCCCAAGGCCACGGATGTGGAAACCCGGCCCGCCGAGGCCTTCGCCCTGCGCAAGGGGGTGTGCCAGGATTTTGCCCATGTGATGATTGCGGGCTTGCGCGGCATCGGCATTCCCGCCGGCTATGTCTCGGGTTTCCTGCGCACCAATCCGCCGCCCGGCAAGGCTCGGCTCGAGGGGGCCGATGCCATGCATGCCTGGGTCCGTGCCTGGTGCGGACAGCATGTGGGCTGGGTGGAATTCGACCCTACCAATGCCATGATCGCCGGGAGCGACCACATCTCCATCGCCCATGGCCGCGACTATGCCGATGTATCGCCCATCGTCGGCGTCCTGCGGACACATGGCTCTCATGAAACCCGTCAGTCTGTGGATGTGCTGCGGGTTGAATAATGCCCTTTGAGGGCGCGGGAACCAAAATTCCCCTTTCCCCGTTCTTCTGCCACGCAGCCAACGGCAAGGCCGCAGGAGACGGAAAATGAACCAGTACCAGATCAGAAATCTTGAAGATGCAGGTCGCTCCACCGCTGTGTGGGCATCGGACGTTTTCGATCACCAGCCGCGCTTTGCAGATGTCGCCATGGCGCTCCTGCCGGCCACGCTGATCCTGGTTGCCGCCACTGCCCTTCTGGTCGCGCTGCTCTAGTCGGCGACCACACGGTTCGCCCAGCTTTTTAGGAGGGTTACATGACGCTCGGCACAATTCTCATCATCATTCTCATTCTTCTTCTGATCGGCGCGCTGCCGAACTGGGGATACTCGCGCGGCTTCGGCTACTTCCCGTCCGGTATCCTGGGCGTGGTTCTGGTGGTGGTGCTCATCCTCGTGCTGATGGGACGCATCTAGCCCCTCTCCAACAAGGCATGAACTCTCCCTAGACGTTCATGCCGGCGCGGACCGGAGACGCCCCCTCTCCGGCCGCAACCATGTCCCGGCAGGTGCAAGCCTGCCGGGTTTGGTTTTGAATATTTCCGGGAACCAGCGCCCGGCTGGGGCATTTCACCCGTAATTGAAAAGGAGCCCTTTAATGGCAAGCACCACCGACATGGCCTCCGCGGCCCGCAAGAGCGCCCGCAGCGCATCCGCTGAAACCCGCGAGCAGGAACTCGAATTGCAGGTCAAGCAGCTGCAGGACGATCTCAAGTCGATCACCGAGACGCTCGGCAAGCTGACCAACGACAAGGTCGGCGAAGCGCGCGAAGTGGCTTCCACAGAGCTGCGTCATCTCAAGCGCAAGGGCGAAGCCATGCTGAGCGATGCGCAGGATCAGGCCGAGGAAGTAGAACAGCAGCTCAAGGACTCCATCCGCAAGAAGCCGCTGACCGCCGTGGCCACCGCTGCCGGCATCGGCTTCCTGTTCGCCCTGCTCACCCGGCACTGACCATGGGGCTGATCGCGCCGCTGGCGGCCCTGTTCGGCCTCGAGCTCGAAAATGTCGCAGCCCGCGTTCGGGCTGCGGCGATCATCTATGGATTGATCGCGCTTTTCCTTCTGACGGCCGCCATCTTTCTTACGGTCGCCGGCTACCTGGCCTTGGCCGATCTGTTCAGCCCCTTCATCGCCGCTCTGGTAATGTGCGGGACGTTTCTTTTGCTGGCTCTGGCCGTCTATGCCGGCGCCGCAATCGCCCATGGCAACCAGCGTCGCAAGGCCATCCAGCGTCGCAGATCCAGTGAATCGGGGGCGTTCGTGACCACCGCAGCATTGACCGCTCTGCCCATGCTGCTGCGCTCGCCCCTCGTGGTCAAGCTTGGCCTGCCCGCCGCAGCCATTGCCGCCGTGGCTTTGCTGCGCGAATCTCGCGACGACGATTGATCCTTGGTCAGGCCTGGACGTTTCCGGGCCTGACCACGCTCAACGCGCCGGGATGGATCTTGAGCGTCACGCTCGGATCGAGCGCTATCAATTCCCCATCGACAACCGCATGATTGCCACGCTTGCGTTTCGGAAAGCGCAGGACCAGCTCGGGCACTTCGGCCTCGCTCACCAGCGCATTGTCGCGCCAGCGGCCGGTAAAGACGTCGATCGCCAGCGCCAGCAATTCACGGCTCGTCGTTCCGGCGGCTACATAGACCCCCAACAGCCCGCTATCGAGCCGCCCTGCGACCGGGATCGTCCCATCGCCTAGAGGATTGTTCGACACGGCAATGCCGGTGACCGTCTGCCGTCGCGGACCATCGGTCCCCACGAGCTCCACCTCAAAGCGTGGCGGATTGATCGCTGCGGCCAGCACCGCCTTGAGATTGGCGAGGATTTTCCCCACCCGGTCGCGATAGGTCATCTCATTGCGAATGCGCACGAGCCGCGCATGAATGCCAACCCCGAACTGATGCACGAATGGCCGGCCATTGGCCGTCGCGATGTCGATCTGGTCGAGCTGGCCCCGGGCAATGGCCTCCAGCGCATCGTCGAGGTCGAGCGGCATGTCGAGCGCCCGGGCGAAAAGGTTCATCGTACCCGCCGGCAGGACGGCCAGCGGCTTGCCGCTCGCAAAAGCTGCGGCAGCAGCGGCGGAGATCGTTCCGTCGCCGCCCCCGGCCAGCATCACGTCCACCTTCTCATCCTTGGCCGCTTCGGCCAGAGCGGCCTCGACATCGCCGCCACTGATCACCCGGCAGTCGAGGTCGTGCCCCGCCGCGGCAAACACGACTTTCGCCTTGCTGCAGAAGTCGTCGAGGTCCATGGAGCGCAATGTGCCCCCGTCCTTGTTCAGAATGGCCCGAAAATACATGTCACGGCTCCAGCGAAGGGTGCGAGGTCTGCATCAGGCCTGGCAGGGAAATATTGACCTCGACACCGCCCGACAACGACGTGTCGTAATGAGGCTCGCCACCGAACTGGCTCGCCAATTGCCGCACGATGACCGAGCCGAGGCCGCCCTCACCGGACGGGTCCTGCCCGAGCCCAACCCCGTCATCACGCACTCTTAGGTGTGGAATGCCGTTCTCGGCGCGAAACAGGCGAACCGAGATCGTGCCGGCCCGCCGGTCGGGAAACCCGTGCTTGATGGCATTGGTGACCAATTCGCCCACCAGGATGCCCAGCGTCGTGGCGTCCCGCGCGCTGACATTGATCGGCTCGATCTCGCTGTGCAGCGTCAGGCGCTTGTTGTCCGGCTGGGTGGTGGCAAGGTCCTCGATGACATTGCCCAGGAAATCCTGTGCACTGGCGGTTTCGAGATCGTCTGTCAGCCGCAGCCGGCGATGCGCCGAGGCAATGGCATGAATACGCAATCGCGCTGCCTCCAGCGCGTCCTGAACATCCTGCGACGGGCTGCGCATGGCCTGCAGCGCCAGCAGCGAAGACACCGTGGTCAGCGAATTGCCGACCCGGTGATTGGTGTCCTGCAACAGCGCCTCCACCCGCAATTGCTCGCGCTCCGCGTTGGCCCGGGCCTCCTCCAGATCGCGGATGCGGTCGGCCACCTGCACTTCGAGCGCCTCGTTCTGCGTTCTCAGCCCCATCTGGTTTTTCGCCAGCACGCTGATCTGTCGCTGCGAACGCGACATCAGCGCCCAGGCAAGCGTGACCGAGGCGCCCAGCGCAAAGATCAGCGCAGCCACCAGCGCCTTGCGTCCCCCGTCGATGGCCGCATTGCGCGCGACGAGCTTGGCGTCCTCTTCGGCAATGAAGCGCTCGAGCGTCTGGCTGACCTCGCCCATCATCGGCGCTGCAAGGATAGTCTCGGCCTGCCATGGGCCGGGCCCGGCATTGGCCTCTTCGGCAGCTGTGACCGCCCGGGCCATTTCGCTCATCTTGGCGCCGATGTCCTCGACGATAATCCGCATGGGCGCGCCCTGCTCCGGCTCGTTCTGGCTGAGCATGCTCAGGCCCTCGACCCGCTGGTTCACCGTCAGCCGAGCCGTGTTGTAGAGCTCGAGGAATTGCGCATTCCCCGTGAGCAGGAAGCCCCGCTGATTGGCTTCGGCCTGGCTCACCGCATGGGAGAGTTCGCGCGCACTCGTTCTAAGCGCATGCGACTGGGTGATGTCGGCAATCTGTTGCTCGATAAAGCGCATCTGCAGCAACGAGCCCAGCGCCGCCAGGCAGACCAGCGCCAGCGAAACCCATATGGCAACGCGCCGCAAGCCGGGACGCCTCGCCGGTCGATCGGATGTGCTTTCGGCCGCTTGGTCCACCACACTCATTCCGTCCAACACCGTTCGAGGGGCCGCGCTGTCCGCCCAGGGGAAAATTCAGCTTTGCGCAAGTGCCGTGGCAGGATTGAGGCCATCTACCATCAGATCAGCGGCCGCTTGCGTCGCGACAACCCTTCCCATCCGGCCACGTCCATCAAGCCGTCGAGGTCCAGCACCTCGCAGGCGCCACCCAGCCAGCGGATCAGTTCCATATTGGTCAGTTTGCGCAACGTCTTGTTGGTATGGACGATCGAAAGGCCGAGCGTGTCGGCCACATGCTGCTGGTTGATGGGGATCTGAACGCGCTTGCCCATTTCCAGTGCCAGCGCCCGCTCGTGCAGGAACGACAAGAGATAAGCGGTTCGCTCCAATGCGGTGCGTCGGCCCAGGCTCAGCAGATGATTGTCCAGCATGCGCTCTTCCTGCGCCGCCAGCCACGTCACGTCAAACCCCAATCCCGGATGTGCCCCGAACAATTCGTCGAGCCGATCCCTCTGGAACACGCAGAGCACCACCGAGGACAGCGCCTCAACCGAATGATCCATTTCGCCGATAACCGAGCCCTGCAAGCCCACGAGGTCACCGGGCAAAAGATAATTGAGCACCTGGCGCCGCCCATCCGGCAGCGTCTTGAAGCGAAATGCCCAGCCCGAGAGGAGCGTGTAGAGATGCGCGCTATGAGCCCCTTCCGACACGATCACGGCACCCGGCTCGGCCATCATCTCGCCGGTCTTGAAGTGTGACACGAATTTGATCTCGGGCGCGGTGAAGTCCCGAAACGTCTCGAGGGGACGCAAGGGGCACTGTTCGCACGGCACGCGCCGGCCGGTATGCGGAATGATCAGACTCACCAAATGCCCCAACGCGACCCAATCATGCCTTCAACGCAGCGTCACCTCATCGCGTTCCGTATGTCAAAGTTAAATGACAAATCAGGCGCATGCGGTCCAGGTAGGGCTCAACTCGCCGAAGGCTCCACCATGCTCGCCAGCAAGACCGTGCTCGTTGTCGAGACGGAAATCATCATTGCGCTGAGCATGGATGCAGTGTTGCGCGGCCTTGGCGCAGAAGATGTGCTTATTGCCACCAGCCCCGCAGAAGCGTTGCGTCACACGCGCGATTGGGGGCCCATCGCCATGGTCATCCTCGAGCTCGAAACCCGGCGACCGGAAAATCTTAGTCTGGCGAAATCGGCCCTCGAGGCAGGGGTGCTGGTGCTCGGCGTTACAGCCGACAGCCAGGCCGCAAAGGGTCTGGCGGAACTGCCGGATATACCGATGGTGGTCAAACCCGTTCCGGACGAAACGCTCGAGCAGGCCGTGATCGACCTGCTCAAGCGAAACGGTCAATAGGAATGGTTGCCTGAGGTCACCTGTGCCGAAAGGGCATCTGGGCCGTAATCGGCCTCGCCGCTGATCTGCAGCAATTCCCCCAGTCGCGATCGTGCGCGGCTCACCCGGCTTTTCATCGTCCCCACCGCGCATTCGCAGATGGCGGCAGCCTCTTCATAGGAAAAGCCCGAAGCGCCGATCAGGATGACCGCTTCGCGCTGATCGTCCGGCAATTGCGACAATGCCTTCTTGAAATCCTCGAGATCCATCGAGCCATATTGCGACGGATGCACCGACAGGCGCTCGGTGAACACACCGTCGCTGTCCTGAACTTCGCGTCCGCGCTTGCGCATCTGGCTGTAGAATTCATTGCGCAGGATGGTGAAGAGCCAGGCCTTGATATTGGTGCCCATCTGGAAGCTGGACTGTTTTGCCCAGGCTTTCATCACGGTGTCCTGGACAAGATCGTCTGCCTTGTCGTGCTTACCCGTCAGGGAAACGGCGAAGGCGCGGAGACTTGGCAGCGTTGCCAGCATCTCGCGCTTGAAGGAAGTTCCTTCGGCGGCCATGCCGTTACTCCCCGTCCCGCTTGTTCGCACCGCCCTTTTGGGCATTCTCGGCGCTGTCCAGCTTTTCGAGCAGGTCCAGAAGCTGGTCCGGCACCCCCTCTTCCTGCACCGCTCCATAGAGCGCGCGCAGGCGCGACCCGATATCGGAGGTCGGCCCGAGTCCGTCGTCAGCCTGCCCCGGCCGCGTTCGCCCACGTTCCTGGCTCACCCAATTTTCCTTCTTCATATGCAATTCGACCGATCAGTCTTGGCATTCTGCACCACAAAATGGGCCCCAGACGAAAAAGTTCCAAACCTTTGGAACTTTTCTTTGCCTGGTTCGTTTTCGGATGCTGTGAGGTAAGATCACAAAGCGTCACCTGGGAGATTGCGTCTATGTCTTTGTCCACGCGGATTGCTCCGCACCTGCCCTATCTGCGCCGGTTCTCCCGAGCCGTCACAGGATCGCAGACATCGGGCGATGCCTATGTGGCAGCCACGCTCGAAACCCTGATTGCCGATATTTCGCTCTTCCCTGAAGCGTCCAGCGATCGCATCGCGCTCTATAAGCTCTTCTCGGCTCTGTTCTCGTCCTCCGCTGTGACCGTTCCGCAGCCGGCTTCGAGCTTCGTTTGGGAACAGCGCGCCGCCGCCAACCTCGCCAATCTCGCCCCCCGTCCGCGACAGGCTTTCCTGCTCGTTGCCGTCGAGGGCTTCACACATGCCCAGGCCGCCGAGATCCTGTCGGTGTCCGATCAGGAATTTGCCGGTCTTCTCGACCAGGCATCTACCGAAATTTCCCGTCAGGTCGCCACCGAGATCATGATCATCGAGGATGAGCCGCTGATCGCGATGGACATCGAGCAGATGGTGGAGAGCCTCGGCCATAAGGTCGTGAGCATCGCCCGCACCCACAAGGAAGCGGTGGATCTGTTCAACCAGACCCAGCCGCGCATGATCCTTGCCGATATTCAGCTCGCCGATGGCAGCTCGGGCATCGACGCGGTCAACGATATCCTCAATACCCACGCGGTTCCGGTGATCTTCATTACCGCTTTCCCTGAGCGCCTCCTGACTGGCGAGCGCCCGGAGCCGACCTTCCTCGTGACCAAGCCGTTCAACCCGGACATGGTCAAGGCACTGATCAGCCAGGCTCTCTTCTTCGACGACGGCTCCCGCGCTGCCGCCTGATCGGGCTTAACCACAATACGAACAAAGGCCGGCGTCACGCCGGCCTTTTTGTTTTGCGCTGGAACTCCGGATCGGGCCAACCGTTTACAAGACAAGATAAATTCATGGAGCTTCCCATGCTGTACTATGCTCTCGTCTTTCTGGTCATCGCGCTGATCGCAGGTGTTCTTGGCTTCGGCGGTATTGCCGGCGCTTCGGCAGGCATCGCCCAGATTCTGTTCTTCCTCTTTTTGGCCTTCCTGGTCATTTCGCTGGTCGTCGGCTTCTTCCGCCGCACCTAAGATTCAGCCCCGAATTATATAAAAGCGGCGCCTTCGGGCGCCGTTTTTATTTGCATCAAGGCGCTGGCAATAACGCGGTCGATCGGCCCGTCCAGTGATAGGCGACAAGCCCGACCCATTCGCGGATCGCCACTGTTGCGGTTTCAAGGTTCTGGTTGGGATTGGCGATGTCGATCCCGAACCCCTGGTCCCCCGCGCTGCGATAATCGGTCGGCCAGGCGATCACGTCGATCCCCTGCTCGCGATAGATGCCGACCGAACGCGGCATGTGAAAAGCCGACGTCACCAGCAGGATATCGCCCTCGACACTTTCAAGCATATCCCGGGTGAAGCTCGCATTTTCCGCCGTGTTGCGCGATTCCCCCTCCAGCAGCAGCCGCTCCTCGGACACCCCGAAGCTGCGCAGGAAACGTCGCATGGTCTCGGCTTCGCTCTCGGTCTCCCCCATCAGGAAGCCGCCACCGCCGCTGAGCACGATCCGTGCCTGCGGATAGGTCTGCGCCAGCCACAGCGTCGTGGTCAGCCGGTCGCCCGCCTGGTTGAGTTCGCTCACCTGCCTTGCCGTGCTGGGCCGTGCCATGGTCGCGCCGCCCAGCATGATGATGGCGCCCACCCTCTCGGGCGGCGTCGCCGGCACGCTGAACCGGTTCTCGAGCGGCTGGATCAGCACATAGCCCAGACTGGTGAAGCCCACGAGAAACTGCACTAGAGCCCCGAGGCCCAGAACCGTCACCGCCAGTCGCCGCCGTCGCCCGATAAGCAGGCCGATACCGGCCAGAACCAGCAGCAGAACAAGGCTCGTCGGCTGCACCATCAGCCAGAACACTTTGGATGCGGCAAAAAACATGGGGCACTCTCTCTTGGCCGGTTCGATGGGAAAGCTTTTTCGCTTGCTATCTCACTGGCTTCTGGTTTTCTACCAAACGGTCAAGATTGCCAGCCTCACAATAAGGCAATCGCCAGTCAGGAAGGCCCGCCTCCGGGTCCATGGTGAGCATGACGCAAACTGAACCCGCGGTCGCGGGGGCATCTCTGGTCGTTGAACTGCGCAATCTGCACAAGTCCTTCGGCGCGCTGGAGGTCCTCAAGGGCATCTCTTTCACGGCCCGCGAAGGTCAGGTCATCTCGCTCATCGGCTCGTCCGGCTCCGGCAAGTCGACGCTTCTGCGCTGCATCAACATGCTCGAAATTCCCGATCAGGGCGACGTCCTGATCGACGGCGAGGCCATAGCGCTCAAGGGCAGCGGCCCGCATCGCCAGATCGGCGACGAAAACCAGATCCGCCGCATCCGGTCCGAGCTGGGCATGGTGTTCCAGTCCTTCAATCTCTGGGCCCATATGACCGTGCTCGAAAACGTCATGGAAGCCCCCCTCATCGTGCAGAAGCGGCAGCGCAGCGAGGTCGAGGCCGAGGCCCGCGCCATGCTCGACAAGGTGGGCATCGGCGCCAAGGCCGACGCCTACCCGGCGCAATTGTCGGGCGGCCAGCAGCAGCGCGCCGCCATTGCCCGCGCCCTTTGCATCAATCCGCGCGTCATGCTGTTCGACGAGCCCACTTCCGCGCTCGATCCGGAGCTTGAAGTGGAAGTGCTGCGCGTCATCAAGCTGCTCGCCGATGAAGGCCGCACCATGATCCTGGTGACCCATGACATGGAATTTGCCCGCTCGGTGTCCGATCGGGTCATTTTCCTGCATCAGGGCCTGATCGAGGAAGAAGGCAGCCCCGATGAGGTGTTCGGCGCCACCCGCTCAGCCCGCCTCAAGCAGTTTCTCAATGCCGCCAGCCATGACTGAGCGACAGCAATCGACCCGGAATCCCGGGCGCACCGACACACGATCAACCGAACGGAGAAACACCATGAAGAAGACTATGCTGGCAGCCGCCGCCCTCCTGGCGCTCGCGACCCCCTCCTATGCCCAGGAAACGGTCCGCATCGCCACCGAAGGCGCCTATGCCCCCTGGAACTTCCTCAACGACAGCGGCGAACCGGCCGGCTTCGAGATCGATCTGGGCAATGCCATCTGCGAAAAGGCCGGCCTCACCTGCGAATGGATACTCAACGACTGGGATTCGATCATCCCGAACCTGCTCGCCGGCAATTACGACCTGATCATGGCCGGCATGTCGATCACCGAGGAACGCCTCGCCACCATCGACTTCACCCAGAATTATTTCCCGCCCGATCCGTCCAAGTTCGTTGCCGCTCCGGGATCCGAGTTTGACTTCGCAGCCCTGTCCGGCGCCCGCATCGGCGTTCAGAGCGGCACCATCCAGGCCGCCTATGCCGAAGAAAACCTGGCCGATGGCAACACCATCGTCTCCTTTGCCACCGCCGACCAGAACATGGCCGATCTGATGGCCGGCAATGTCGATACCATCCTGGCCGATGGCGCCTATCTTGAGCCCATCGTTACCGCAGCCGGTGGCGCCATCGAGTTCGTTGGCGAGGAAATCCTGATCGGCGGCGGCGTCGGCGCCGGCCTGCGCAAGGACGAAGCCGAGCTCAAGACCAAGATCGACGACGCGATCACCGCGCTCAAGGCCGACGGCACCGTCGACGCCCTGATCGCCCAGTGGTTCGAAGGCCAGGGCCCCTTCTTCAGCGAGTAATCGGCCCGTCGCGCCCTAAGGGGCAATCGCACTGCGCGGACGCGTTTCTGCGCAGTGCCATCCCGGTGAACGCGGGAACCGCTCTTTGAACAGGGGTTCCCGCCTTTTGCCGGAATGCCCGGTGGTAGACCGAAGTGAACGCTCCCCTTGAGGGAGGGCACGCAGCCTCAAGATACGAGACGCCATGCTCGACGACATCGCCTTCTGGGTCGGCTACCTTACCAATGGGAAGCACCTGACCTGGTATGCCAGCTTTCAGTTCACGATCTTCGCGGCCCTCATGGGTGGCGCGCTGGCTGTCGTCTTTGGGCTGACCGGCGCCACACTGAAGAATTCGCGCTTCCTGCCCCTGCGTCTCATCGGCACGTTCTATTCGGCCATCGTGCGGGGCGTGCCGGATGTGCTGTTCTTCCTGTTCTTCCCGCTCGCCTTCGAGCAGGCCGTCGAATGGGTCATTGCCACCCAGGTCTGTTCCCCCGAGGCCATCGCCGCCCAGACCGCCCCCTGGCCGCCCTGTCGCGAAGCGAACTGGTTCCTGGGCACCTGGGAATACCTCCTTTTGGCCAGCGTCTCGCTCGGCCTCGTCTATGGCGCCTTTGCCAGCAATGTCATTCACGGCGCCATGCGCTCGGTGCCCCAGGGCCAGCTCGAAGCCGCACGCGCCTATGGCATGAGCGCCCGCCAGGTGCTCTGGCGGGTCCATATCCGCCAGATGTGGGTCTATGCCCTGCCCGGGCTCTCCAATGTCTGGATGCTCATCATCAAGGCGACCTCCTTGCTCTCGCTGCTGCAGATTGCCGACATCGTGCTCTGGGCCGACCGACTGGGCGCTCCCAATTATTTGCCCGCCGTGGGCCTCGTGCACGATGATTGGCGCTGGCGCTACTATCTCGTGCTCTTCATTTTTTACATTCTCGTCACCTGGCTGTCCGAGCGCGCCTTCGAGGCCATCATGCGCCGTGCCGGCCGCGGTATTCTGAGCGAGGCGCAGGGCTGATGCAGGGCTTGTTCGACGATCTGGCCATCATGGCCCCCGCGGTGCTGTTCAACATCTACTTTGCCGCCGCCTCTATCCCCATCGGCTTCTTGCTGGCCATTTTCCTGGCCTTGGGCAAGGCCTCGTCCAACCCGCTGATCAACCGGCTGTCGCGCGGCTATATCTACGCCTTCCGCGGCTCCCCGCTCTTCATCCAGTTTTTCATGTTCTATTCGCTGGCCCTCTCGCTCAATATCAGCGTCTGGCGGCCGCTGGGCATTTCCGGCTTCGTGCTTCACCCGCTCTTCATGGGGCCGTTGGTCCTGGTCCTCAACACCGCCGCCTACACGGCCGAAATTTTCTACGGCGCCCTGCGTGCCGTGCCGCGCGGCGCCATCGAGGCTGCTCGCGCCTATGGCATGAGCCGGTCCCAGCAATTCCGCCGGGTCGTCTGGCCAAATCTTATTCGCCTCGCCTGGCCGGCCTATACCAATGAAGTGGTGTTTCTGTTCCACGCCACGGCCATCGTCTATTTCGCCCTGCCGGTAGTAGGCGCCCAGCGCGACCTGATGAGCACCGCCAAGAACCTTTTCGAGCGCGACTTCAATGCCTTCCTGCATTTCCCCGTTGCCGCGCTCTATTTCCTCGGCGTTTCGCTGGTCATCTTCTTCCTCTTCGGCCTTGTTCATAAGCGGCTGATGCGCCACCTGCCCGTGCCTCCGCGCCTGCGCTACGCCCCAAAATGGTTTCGCTGAACCCGGGGGCCACCGCCCTCCCCTTAGCCCTTCTGGGCGAGGGGACCTACGCCGATCAATCGCCCGCTATAACTGTTCCGCCCTCACGTCGCCCTTGCAGGTGCAACTTCCATGACCTTTCAGCAGCATACCCTGACCCTGCCCGGCGATGCTCCCGGCCAGTCAACCACGCTCCACTGGTACGAAATCGGTCCCGACACGGCCGGTACCAAGGTTCATCTCCAGGCCGCGCTCCATGCCGACGAGCAGCCGGGCACCATGGTGCTGCATCACCTTCTCCCCATGCTGCGCGAGGCCGATGCGGCCGGCAAACTCTCCGCCCGCTTCATTGTCTTCCCCTCGGTTAATCCGCTGGGCCTCGCCACCCGCGTCCTGCGCCGCCATATCGGCCGCTACGATCTCGAGACTGGGGGAAATTTCAACCGCCGCTGGCCCGATCTCTACCCGCAGATCGCCGAAGCCATAGCCGGTAAGCTGACCGCCGACGCGAAGACTAATATTGCCCTGATCCGCACCGCCGTCGGCACCTGGCTTGAGAGCCAGCAGCCCGCCACAGCTGCCCAGAAGTTGCGCCTGGCCGTTCTGAAATCCGCCCACGACGCCGATATCGTGCTCGACCTGCACTGCGATGACGAGAGCCTCGTCCACATCTTCACCTCGCCCGAGTTGATGCCGGGCCTGCAGGATCTGGCCGATCGCATGGGCTCGGCCGCAACCCTCACCGCCGAGGACAGCGGCGGCGGCTCCTTCGACGAAGTCTTGCCCGCCCTCTATCGCAAGGCCCAGCGCGCCCATCCGGATCACCCCATTCCCATGGGTGCCGAAACCGCCACACTCGAATATCGCGGCCAGGCCGATGTCCATGACGAAACCGGCATCAAGGACGCAGAGCGCCTGTTCAACTTCTTCGCCGGCCGCAGTCTCATCGCCGCTACCCCTCCCCCAGCACAGCCCATGCCTGCCGCCACGCCCTTCGAGGCAACCGAAGTCCTCCGCGCCGACCGCCCCGGCCTCCTCGCCTATCGCGTCGGACTCGGCGATAGGGTGCGCAAGGGCGACGTCGTTGCCGACATCATCGCCATGGACGGCCCCGAAGCCTTCCTCGCCCGCACGCCCCTCCGTGCCGGCACCGATGGCTTCATCCTCTCCCGCGCCAGCGCCAAATATGCCGTGACGGGTTCATCCGTTGCAAAGATCGTCGGCACCCAAATCCTGCCCACACGCGCTGGCGGCTACCTGCTGGAAGATTAATGGCCGGCTAAAAAGCACCGGTGCCACCCCATCCCGGGTGGTCAATACGGCACCGGCTGCCCCGCCCCCTGAAGGGGGAGGCTGGGAGAGGGTACGAGGCCCCCGATGGCCGAGTGTGACGTCATCAAAAGACTTATCCCCGCCCCCTGAAGGCTCGGGCACACTGGCCTTACCTCGGCACAGGCTGCGCGGTCGCGACGAACAATCGGTGCGGGGGACCGGATGGAGATGGGGTCGCCCATCTTCCGTTCGCGCGTATGGCAGGCCCCCTGATGCTATTCCGGGGGACCTTGCCGGGCCGTTCCGGCTGCACCGGAGCGGCAGCTGCCACGTCGCCAGCAGGGCGAAGACGAAGCAGTCCGGCAGGGTGGAACGCGGACGCAGTGCCGCCCGTCCAGCGCGCAGCAACGAGTCTCCGGTGCATGGGGCGAGGTTTTCCTCACCTTCTATTTTTGCCGGACGACCGGCACCGAGGCGAACCTCGCCCCATGCCGCAGCCCTTCGATGCGGCGGCACGCTAAATCCTTCCGGTGGAAGGATTTTAGCCGAGAAGGCCATTGAGAGCTATGCTCGAATGGCGGTCTCTTCCATCGCAACCCGGAGGCTCATGGCCGTCCGGCGCTGCAGCACGTCACGGTGGCGTCAGCGCCCGGCCAGTCCCCACTCGGCATGTTCCAGCGCCGTCATCACGCCCCGCAATTCGGCAAGGCCCTTCATGCGCCCAATGGTCGGATAGCCTGGCTGCGAGCGACGACCGAGATCATCGAGAATGTCCTGGCCATGGTCCGGCCGCATCGGGATTTCCCAATCCTTGCGTCCCTCCGCCTTGCGGCGGCGTTCCTCGCGGATCACGGCAGCGATCACCGCCACCATGTCGGTATCCCCGCCCAGGTGCTCGGCTTCGTAGAACGAGCCGGCAATGTCGTCATTGTCGCGCTTGACGTTGCGCAGATGCAGAAAGTGGATCTTGGGCCCGAACCGCTCGACGATCCCCGGCAGGTCATTGTCGGGCCGTGCACCCAGCGAACCGGTGCAGAACGTCATGCCATTGGCAGGACTGTCCACGGCATCCAGAATGGTTCGATAATCGGCTTCCGTCGACATGATGCGCGGCAGCCCGAGCAGCGCAAACGGGGGATCGTCCGGGTGACAGCAGAGTCGCAGCCCCAGATCCTCGGCCACCGGCACCACTTCCTCGAGAAAATCGATGAAGTGCTTGCGCAATTGGTCAGCGCTGATCGCGCCATATTCGTCCAGGTGGGCCTGCACGTCGGTCAGCGTCATGGACTCGGTCGAGCCCGGCAGGCCCATGGTCACATTGCGCGCCAGTTGCTTCTTGTCATCCTCGCTCATCGCCTCGAAGCGTCGTCCCGCTTCGTCCGCAATGGCATTGGTGAAGTCGGCGGCCGCGCCGGGCCGCTGCAGGATATGGATGTCGAAGGCGGCAAAATCATTGATGTCGAACCGCATGCACGAGCCGCCATGCGCCACCGTCCAGCGCAGGTCGGTGCGTGTCCAGTCCAGCACCGGCATGAAATTGTAGCAGATCGTCTCGATGCCCGAATCCGCCAGATGCTGCATCGACACCTTGTAATTGGCGATATGGGTTCGCCAGTCGCCCTTCTGCTTCTTGACGTCCTCGCTGACGGGCAGGCTCTCCACCACGTCCCAGGTCAGCCCCGAAGCCGTACCGTCCTTGCGGGTGCCGATCTCGCGATGGCGTTTGGCGATCTCCTCGGGCGTCCAGACCACGCCATTGGGCACATGGTGCAGGGCGCTCACAATGCCGGCGGCGCCGGCCTGAGTGATATCGTCGATGCTGGTGAGGTCCTTGGGGCCGAACCAACGCCATGTCTGTCGCACGTCAAAACTCCGTCCTTGTATGGAAGCTCAATGCCACATCCGGCGGAGTCTCAAAAGCCTAATCGTTGGCAAAAGCGATCAGGGTGTCGACATGGCATGGCGTCCCCGCACGGCACCAGCAGGCAAGGTTCTTGCCCCCCAGTCGCGCGCGGATGTCGGCCAGTGGCGGTGCCGGGCGCCCGGCGTCCAGCCGACCCTCGATCCACAACCTGTGACGCGCCACAGCCTCGGCCTGCGCGGCGTCCCGCGCCAGCCCCGTTTCGGCCATCACCCCGTCTATCGAAAACGGATTGCCCCATGGCCCGGGCCGCGCCACCGATTGCGCCGGCAGCCCGTTCAGCGCCCTCGAGCTCGCTTGCAGGTCGAACCCGGCCCGACGCGACAGCACGATGCGGGCCGGTCTCATTTGCGCATGTCCCGGTCATAGACGAATTTGGGCATTTCCCACTTCAGCACCAGCGCCAGCGAGCGCAGGCCAAATCCGATGATGATGGATGCAATAACCATCAGGTCGATCGGCACGCCTGCGCCGAGCCCCGCAAAATAGATGATACCGGTGATCATCGACACGGTGGCATAGAGCTCGCCCTGGAAGATCAGCGGAATGTCGTTGCACAATACGTCGCGTAAGATGCCGCCCGCCGTCCCCGTGACCATTCCGGCGACGATGACGATGATCGGATGCACGCCCGCCTCGATGCCGATATTGCAGCCGATTACCGTAAAGACCACGAGGCCCAGTGCATCGAGCAACAGAAAGGGCCATTTGAGCCGATCCACCAGCCGCGCCAGCGGAATGGTCAGCAGCGCCGCGCCGCAGACCAGAAGCAGGACATAGGGATTTTCGACCCAGACCAGCGGGTAATGATCGAGCAGGATATCGCGCAGCGTTCCTCCGCCCAGCGCCGTGACGCAGGCGATCAGGCAGACCCCGAACCAGTCCATGTTGCGCCGTCCCGCCGCCAGTGCAGCGGTCATCGCTTCGGCGGTAATGGCAATGTAGAAGGCGATGAGCAGCATGATGCGTCCCCGGGTCCGGCTCGTCTTCCTAGCACGAACCGGAGCACGCGGCGCCAGCCTAGAGAAAGTCGGCGCGATGCGGCGTGAAGACGTCGATAAGCCGCCCCCTTTCGAGCGCCACCACACCATGAACCAGCCCGGACGGCACGATGAAGCTGCCCCCTTGCCCCACCACTTCGGTCACCCCGTCGATGGTCACCTCGAAACGGCCTTCGGCGACATAGCTCACCTGGACATGCGGATGGCTGTGCAGCGCCCCCACCGCCCCCTTCTCGAAGCCGAATTCCACCTGCATCAATTCGGGCGTGTGGATCAGCACCCGGCGCGTATTGCCGGGTGCCAGCTCGGTCCATGCGGTCTCATCGGGTTGGGCAAAGAATTTCTGGTCACTCATCATCTACCTCGCAAGCCAGCCGCCATCGACCGGAATGACGGCGCCATGCATGTACCTGGATGCCGGCGCCAGAAGGAAAACCGCAGCGTCTCCGATATCGGACGGCACGCCCCAGCGGCCCGCCGGAATGCGTCCAAGGATCGCGCTCGAACGATCCGGGTCGCTGCGCAGCGCTTCGGTGTTGTTGGTCTCGATATAGCCCGGGGCAACGGCATTCACGTTGATTCCCCGGGCTGCCCATTCATTGGCCAGGAGCCGGGTGATCCCCAGCACGCCGCTCTTGGAGGCGGTATAGCTTGCCACCCTGATGCCGCCCTGAAAGCTCAGCATCGAGGCAATATTGACGATCCGCGCCTGCCGCCCTTCCGCCAGCGCCTTGCGGCCAATGGACTGGCTGAGGAAGAACATCGTCTTGAGATTGATGTCCATCACCGCGTCCCAGTCGGCCTCAGTGAAGTCCACCGCATCGACGCGCTTGATGATCCCCGCATTGTTGACGAGCCCATCGATGGGTCCATGTTCTGCCCAGGCCGCGTCGAACATGGCCTGCGCGTCCCTGGTCGAGCCCAGATCGGCGCGCACTTCCGCAAAGTCGGCGCCCTGCTCCGCCATCAGCGCCGCCGTATCCGCCATGCTGGAGCGGCCGACCCCGATCACCTTGCCACCGGCCCGGCCGATGGAAAGCGCTATTCCCTGCCCGATGCCGGTATTGGCGCCGGTGACCAGCACCGTCTTGCCGGCAAGTCCGAAAGCCGACAGGTCCATCAGAGCAGCTCGTCCATGCCGACCTTCTCGACATCGGTATAGTCGACATTATCCCCGGCCATCGCCCATATGAAAGTATAGGCCCCGGTTCCCGCCCCCGAATGAATGGACCAGGGTGGGGAGAGAACCGCCTGTTCATTGCGCACGATCAGATGGCGCGTTTCATCGGGTTCACCCATCAGGTGCATGACAAAGGCATCGGGCTGGAGGTCGAAATAGAGATAGGCCTCCATCCGCCGGTCGTGGACATGGGCGGGCATGGTGTTCCACACCGAACCGGGCGCAAACTGGGTGAGCCCCACCACCAGCTGGCAGGTCTTGACGCTGTCGGCATTCACATACTGAAAGATCGAACGCTCATTGGCAGTCGCATTGCTGCCCAGGTCGAGCCGCTTGGCGCCGCTCTGCTGCAACAGCGTCGTCGGGTGCCGCGCATGCGCCGGCGCGCTGAGCAGATAATACTTCGCCCCGGCGCCGGAGAAGCGCACGTCCTGCGACCCCATGCCGATATAGAGCATGTCCCTGGACCCCACCGCATGGTCCACGCCATCGACGCTGATCGTGCCTGCCGCCCCGATATTGACGGCGATCAGTTCGCGGCGCTCGAGGAACGTGACCGTCCCCGTCGGCTTGATGGCCTCTAGCGCCAGCCCATCTTGGCCCGGCACGGCGCCGCCAACCGCCATCCGGTCGTAATGGCTATAGGTCCAGCGCACCTGTCCTTCGACGAAGAGGTCGTCGATGAGGAAGTTCTCCCGCAATTCCCCGGTCCCCATCATTGCGGCACTGTTGGGATCGATGGCGAAGCGGATATCGAATTGGGTTGTCATGGGCAGGTCCTAAGGGTTTCGGCTCTGTTCGGCGAGGCGGTCGCGATAACGGGTCTGGCTGCGCGACAGGTGATCGCGCATCGCCTCGCGGGCTCGTGTTTCGTCGGCGGTGGAAATGGCGGCGAGGATGCGTTTGTGTTCCTCGTGCAATCCCGCCTGGTACTCGTAGGTCAGCACGCTTTCCGTACCCCAGGGCGAAGCGACGTCGCAGGGAATAGTGCGGCTGCCCAAGGCATCCAGCACCTCGACATAAAACGGATTGTTGGTGGCTGCGGCGATCGCGCGGTGAAAGGCGAAGTCGGTCTTGCCCGTGAGCCCGCCCGTATCGAGCAGCCGCCCGAACTCGTTCCAGGCCTCATGGATCGCAGCTTCCTGACTGGCACTGCGCCGTTGCGCGGCGAGCCCCGCAGCCTCGATCTCAATGCCCATGCGCACTTCGAGCACATTGAGCGCCACCGAGATCTTGTTGGAGCGCTCACCCCCGATGGCGCTGAACGGCGATGTGGCCCGGGCCATGACGAAGACCCCCGCGCCTTGTCGGGATTGCACCATGCCATCGGCGGCGAGCGCCGCAATGGCTTCGCGCACCACGGTGCGGCTCACCCCGAAATGGGTCGAGAGCTGGCTCTCGGTCGGCAATTTATCGCCCGGCCCGATTTCGCCGCCACCGATCTGCTTGCGCAGGGTGTCGACCACCATGTCGGCAAGTTTGGGCCTCCGGGCTGGTGGCGGCGTGGCTTGGATCAGGGACATGGCATCACCGGAAGAGGCTGGGAAGCCAGAGCGATAGCGCCGGGATATAGGTCACCAGACCCAGCACAATCAGTCCGGCAAGATAGAACGGCCAAACGCTGCGCATTGCCGTCCAGATCGAGATCTTGCCCACCGCGGCGGCGACGAACTGCACCGGCCCCAGGGGCGGCGTGTTGAGTCCGATACCCAGATTGAGGATCATGATCACCCCGAAATGCACAGGATCGACGCCGAACCGCTGCACCATGGGCAAGAAGATCGGCGTGGTGATGATGATCAGCGGCCCCATGTCCATGAAGGTGCCGAGGAGCAGCAGCAGCACGTTGATCAGCAGCAATACCATCAGCGGATCGCTGGTCAGCTGCGCCACGGCCTCGGTCAGGATGGGGGCCACGCGCAGATAGGCCATGAGCCAGCCGAACGACGCGGCTGCGCCGATGATGAACAGGACCATTGCCGTGGTGCGGACCGCCCCCGTGACGCAATGGACGAAGTCCGACCAGGTCATGCTGCGATAGACAACGAGCGTCACGAGGAAGGCGTAGAGCACGGCGATGCAGGAGCTTTCCGTGGCCGTGAACACGCCCGAGCGCACGCCGCCGAAAATAATCGCGATCAGCAGGAGCCCGGGGATGGAGACCAGGAAATACTGGAAGGCGCGGGCAAAGCCGGGGAAAGGCTCGGTCGGATATCCCCGGTGCCGCGCCACGATATAGGCTGTGATCATCAGCGACACGGCCAGCAGGAGGCCCGGAATGACGCCCGCGGTGAACAGGTCGGCAATGGAAATGCGCCCGCCCCCGGAGAGCGAATAGATGATCATGTTATGGCTGGGAGGAAGCAGAAGGGCGATGAGCGCGGCCATGGACGTGACGTTTACCGCATAATCGGCGCCATAGCCGCGCGCCTTCATCTGCGGGATCATGATGCCGCCCACGGCGGCGGCTTCGGCCACGGCCGAGCCGGAAATGCCGCCGAAAAGGGTGGAGGCCAGCACGTTGACCTGGCCCAGCCCGCCGCGCACATGGCCGATCACCGAGCCGGCAAAGGCAATGATCCTGGCGGCAATGCCGCCCCGCATCATCAGGTCACCGGCGAAGATGAAGAAGGGAATGGCCAGGAGCGTAAAGGCCGAAACACCGGAATTGAGCTGCTGAAACACGACGATGGGCGGTCGCCCGAGATAGACGATGGTCGCAAAGCTGGCGATGCCCAGCGAGAAGGCGATGGGCGTACCCACCACCATCAGCAAGCCGAAAACACCGAAGAGGAGCCAATATTCCATGATGGGTCAGGCCTCGGAAACGGAAGGTTCAAGCGCATCGTCGTCGACCCGCTCGCCGGCCAGCCGCAACAGGAAGCGTTCGGTCGCGAACAGGCACATAAGGGCGCCGGAGACGACGATGGGCAGATAGGTGAAGGTCTGTGGCAGGCCCAGAACCGGTATGCGCACGCTCCAGCCGCGCAGGGCAAGCTCACCGCCATACCAGACCATGCCGAACGCAAAGGCGAAGATGGCCATGTCGCTGAAGCCACGCAGCCAGGGCTTCGCGCTGGGTGGCAATGCATAGAGCAGGACGTCGAAACCCATATGGAATTTCTCCCGCACACCCACGGCCGCCCCCAGGAAAATGAACCAGCTCATCAGCATGATGGCCGCCCCTTCCGTCCAGGACGGGGAATTGTTCATCACAAAGCGCATGAACACCTGGTAGGCGACGATGATGGTCATCGTCACCAGCCCCAGTCCAGCCAACCAGAGCACCAGCGTTGACACCGCACGCAGCATGGCGCTGAACGACAAAAGCCAAGACTTCACGGCCAAATCCTCCGCAACGGGGCCAGGCCGGCTGCCGCCGGCCTGGCGGTCTCGATCAGCCTTCGGTTGCCTGGATGCGGGCGACCAGATCCTGCAGGGCCGGATCGGTGACGTACTTGTCGTAGACCGGCTTCATGGCATCGATGAAGGGCTGCTTGTCCACCGTGTTGATCGTGGCGCCCAGGGCCTCGACCGCAGCCTTGGACTCCACTTCCTTGGCGGCCCAGAGCTCGCGCTGATAAGCCACCGATTCCTTGGCCGCTTCGCGCATGGCCGACTGATCCTCCGGCGACAGCCCGTCCCAGATGACCTTGGACACGACCAGCACTTCTGGCACCATCAGGTGCTCGTCCAGCGAATAGAACTTGGCGACCTCGGCATGACCGGCCGTGTCGTAGCTTGGATAATTGTTCTCGGCACCATCGATCACCCCGGTCTGGATGCCGGAATAGACTTCGCCATAGGGCATGGGCGTCGCATTGCCGCCCAGCGCGCCGACCATGTCGACGAAGATGTCGGACTGCATGACGCGGAACTTCATGCCCGCCATGTCCTCGGGAGTCTCGATAGGCTTTGTGCTGTTATAGAAAGAGCGCGCCCCACCGTCATAATAGGCCAGCGCCACCACGTCGACGGCGTCGAAGGCGGCCAGGATTTCCTCGCCGATCGGGCCATCGAGAACATTATGGAAGTGATCGGCGGAGCGGAAGATATAGGGCAGCTGCGTGACAGTGGCCTCGGGCACTTGCGTTCCGAAGGCCCCGATGGAAATACGGTTGAGGTCGATCACCCCGAACTGGGTCTGCTCGATCGTATCGGCTTCACCGCCCAATTGGGCGGAATGGAAGACTTCCACCGAATAGCGACCCTCGGTCTTCTCGCTCAGCAATTCGCCGAAGCGCTTCACCGCCTCCACAGTGGGGTAGCCATCGGGATGCGTATCGGACGAGCGCAGGACCGTCTGGGCACTAGCGGCCGACACCATCAGGCTCGAAGCGATGACGGCAAGTGCTGCCATCCGCGTAAAATGAAACATGTCTGTCCTCCCAAGGATTTTAAGGGACCGGCGCCTCCTCAGGATGCCGGTCGCAATAGCGGGCCAACCCGCTTGAAACGGCCCCTCCTCCTAGAAAGTCCGCCCCGCTCAAACTGGTATGGAAGACAAAAGAACAAGTCAACATACAATTGCACTGCACTTGTATGATGACTTGGGTCCAATTTGGGCCCGGAAGCGAATGGCAAAATGAAAAAATCCCCGGCGCATCGGCGCCGGGGATCAGACATTGGACGGATCGAAACGATCAGATGTGAATAGCGCCGTCACCGAGCGCCAACGCGGCTTCACGGATGGCCTCGGACAGCGTCGGATGGGCATGCGTGGTGCGCGCCAGGTCTTCGGAGGCCCCGGAGAATTCCATCAGCGTCACCAATTCATGGATCATCTCGCCGGCATTCTTGCCCACGATATGGGCGCCGAGAACGCGGTCGGTATCGGCATCGGCAAGGATCTTGACGAAGCCCTGCGTGGCCAGCATCGCCTTGGCGCGACCATTGGCCGTAAAGGGAAATTTGCCGATCTTGTAATTGACGCCATCGGCCTTCAGTTCGTCCTCGGTCTTGCCGACCGACGCCACTTCCGGATTGGTATAGACCACGGCGGGAATGGCCGCGTAATTGACGTGCCCCGCCTGTCCGGCAAGGATTTCGGCCACGGCAATGCCTTCATCCTCGGCCTTGTGCGCCAGCATCGGGCCGGCAATGACGTCACCGATGGCGTAGATGCCGTCGACCGAGCTCTTGAAATGGCCGTCGACGCGGATGCGGCCGCGCTCATCCAGCGCCACGCCGGCAATGTCGAGGCCCAGGCCTTCTGTAAACGGCTTGCGTCCGATGGCCACCAGCGCGACATCGGCATCGATGATCTCGGCATCGCCGCCCTTGGCCGGCTCGACACGCACCTGCAGGCCGTTCTGGTCGGTGCGATCCACACCGGCAACCTTGCTCGACAGCTTGAACTCCATGCCCTGCTTTTGCAGCATGCGCTGGAACTGGCGTGCCACCTCGCTATCCATGCCCGGCAGGATGCGGTCCAGATATTCGACGACCGTGACCTGTGCGCCCAGGCGCATCCAGACCGAACCGAGCTCGAGCCCGATCACACCGGCACCGATGACGACCATCTTGGCGGGCACCTTCTCGAGGCTGAGCGCACCGGTCGAGGTCACCACCTGCTTTTCGTCGATCTCGATCCCCGGCAGGTTCGCCGAAACCGAACCGGTCGCCACCACGATATTCTTGGTCGCGATTTCGGTCTGCGGGCCGCTCTGCGGCGTCACCAGCACCTTGCCGGCGCTCGGGATCGAGCCGATGCCGCGGAACACGGTGATCTTGTTCTTCTTGAACAGATAATCGACGCCGCCGACATTGGACGCCACCGTTTCGGACTTGTGGTTCAGCATCTGCGGCAGGTTGAGCTGCGGGGTGGGAATATCGATGCCCAGCGCTTTGAAGCCGTGATTGGCCTCCTCGAAGAGCTCGGAGGCATGCAGCAGGGCCTTGGACGGAATGCAGCCGATATTGAGGCAAGTGCCGCCCAGGGTCGCCCACTTTTCGACAACGGCTACCTTCATGCCCAATTGAGCCGCGCGGATGGCGCACACATAGCCGCCGGGGCCCGAGCCGATGATGGTAAGGTCGAATTGGTCTGCCATGTTCTAGCCTCGAAAGATGATCAGCGCTGCTGTGCCAGGGCGACACGGAGAGCAAGCGCCAGGAATGTAATGCCGGTGACCCGATTAAACCACCGGCCGGCTCGGAAAAAGCCCTGTCTCACAGATGGGGTCGTAAAGAAGACCGACACCAATGCAAACCAGGCAAAAAGCATAAGGCTCATGCTGCCCACATACACCACCTTGGCGTCGCCACCGGTGCGCACCGAGACCAGCGAGGTGAAGAGCGCCAGAAAAAACAACACGGCCTTGGGATTGAGCAGGTTGGTGAGGAAACCCAGCGCAAAAGCGGCCATGTCGCCCGTGCGCGCCATGCTGCCCGGCTCGAGCAGCGGCGGTTCGGGCGGCGGACTGCGAAAGGCGGCAACGGCCAGCCAGACGAGATACGCCGCACCGGCCCACTTGAGAATATTGAACAGAAGCAAGGATTGCCCGACAATCACCCCAACACCCAAAAGCGTATAGGTGCCATGGACTAGAATGGCGCAGGCTATGCCCAGCGAGGTCAACACGGCGGCACGCCTCCCATGCACCACGGCTTGGCGCAGCACCATGGCAAAGTCGGCGCCCGGTATGATGGCGTTGATCCCGAATGCAAGCATCAAGCCGGCAAATTCCACCCAGGGAAAAGTCATCGATCCGGCCACCTGCACCGACATCATGGTGCGGCAAGGGTTACACCAGGCGTGCCCGTGGGGCAACGCCCGGTCCCCTGCCCTATTGGCACGACATCATGACTTAAAAGGCGACGCCCACGAACAGCAGGAAGAGACCGACAAGTGAGACCGACCAGACTGCCGAGCGCAGGAAAGGAATGTCGATGAAATAAGCCGGCAGGTAGACCCAGCGGGACCAGAACCAGATCTGCGTGCCCCATTGTGTCAGCCAGTCCGAGCGGCCAGACACTTCCGTCGCCACCGCCAGCGCGATGAAGACGCCGTAGGTTTCGAGAAAATTGCGGAGCGCCCGATTGCCCCGCGCCGCCCACTTGTTGGGCTTGCGCTCGTTATCGCGCTGGCTGCCGGCATGCATCAACCCATAGTCGAGGCGATAAGCCGTCGATTGCACGAGGAGATAGGCGAACGCCAACGCGGCGCTCCAGATCAAAAGGGTGAGTTCTATGCTCATGGCGGGCTCCAGACTGTTGCGTTCACACTGCAACGCCCCGGGCCGCCGATTGGATCATCCCCGATAGTCGCCCGCCGCTCAGGACGCCGAAATTTCCTGCGCCCGCTTGAGGATCTCGGGCAATTGCTTGTCGATGTCCAGCGTGCCGCCCTCGACCTGTTCGAGGAAGGTACGGCAGAACACGGTCTTGTCAGGAGCCTGGTTATAGGCGCTCATGATCTGACTGCCGCCATAGGTCTCCGCCGTTCGCTGCTGTCCCTCGCTGCCCCCGCCCAACCGGTTGATGACCCGGTCGGCCAGGTCGAGATAGCCGACATTGCGCAGGTACCAGTTCGCGGCGGCATCGTGATAGGCGCCATCGAGGCCGGTATTCTCGTAGCAATGGGTACTCATTGCCTCAACGATGGCCTTGGAGCCGTGAAAGGCCATGAGTTCACCGATAAGAGCGGTGTCGGAGGCGGTGTCCTGCGCTTGTGCGGGCAGGATGGAGGCCGTCAGGGCAGCGGCGAGAAGCAGATTCCGTCGCAACATATTCTCCGTTCAGCGCCGCAGGAGAGCGCATGTTTCACCTGCATAAATCGCCAATTCGCTAACAGACTGTTAGCGCTGAGCGTTGCAGGGCACACCTTTTGGTGAGGCAACAAAAAGGGCCCGCCTCAGCGAGCCCTTCTAGCTGGCAATAGTGGCAAGACCTAGAGGTCGAGCACCAGGCGTTCAGGAGCCTCGAGGCTTTCCTTGACGCGAACGAGGAAGGTCACCGCTTCCTTGCCATCGACGATGCGGTGGTCATAGCTGAGTGCCAGATACATCATCGGGCGGATGACGATCTGTCCGCCCACGACGACCGGGCGCTCCTGGATCTTGTGCATGCCCAGAATGCCCGACTGCGGAGCATTGAGGATCGGCGTCGACATCAGCGAACCATAGACACCACCGTTGGAGATGGTGAAGGTGCCGCCCTGCATGTCGGCCATGGACAGCGCCCCGTCACGGGCCTTGCGACCGAGATTACCGATCTCCTTCTCGATCTCGGCAATGCTCATCTGGTCGGCATTGCGCACGACCGGCACCACGAGGCCCTTATCGGTGCCGACGGCGACGCCGATATGCGCGTATTGCTTGTAGATCAGGTCATCGCCATCGATCTCGGCATTGACGGCCGGGATTTCCTTGAGGGCATGGACGACGGCCTTGGTGAAAAAGCCCATGAAGCCGAGCTTGACGCCATGCTTCTTCTCGAAGAGGTCCTTGTACTGGTTGCGCAGGTCCATCACCGGCTTCATGTCCACCTCGTTGAAGGTGGTCAGCATGGCGGCTGTGTTCTGCGCGTCCTTTAGGCGGCGGGCAATAGTCTGACGCAGGCGCGTCATCTTCACACGCTCTTCCCTGCCGGCATCGTCGGCAGCGACCGGTGCACGCGGAGCGGCAGCAGGAGCCGGCTTTGCAGCAGGTGCGGAAGCGGGTGCCGCCTGTGCCACGGCCGGCGCCGCAGCTTGCTGCGGCCGCGCCAGCGACGCCAGGACGTCTTCCTTGAGCACCTGGCCCGACTTGCCCGAACCGGCGATCGTGCCGGCATCAAGGCCGTTCTCGTTGATCAGCTTCTGAGCGGAAGGCGCAGGCGCACGATCGGTGGCAGTGACGGGCTGCGGGGCGGGTTCGGACTTGATCTCTTCGGGACCGGCAGCATTGTTGGCCGGCGCCTCGGACTTGGCTTCGGCCTTGGGCGCCGATGCGGCAGCGGCGCCGCCGGCTGCGATAGCGCCAAGCAAGGCGCCCACATCGACGGTGTCACCGGGATTTGCGGCAATGGCTTCAAGCACCCCGGCAGCTGGCGCCGGCACTTCGATAGTCACCTTGTCGGTTTCGAGCTCGACCAGAGGCTCGTCGGCGGCAACGGTGTCACCGACCTTCTTGTACCACTGGCCGATGGTGGCCTCGGTCACGCTTTCGCCTAGGGTCGGAACCCGGATTTCTGTCGACATGGAGTTTGTCCTTCTATTTCGGGCCAGAGCGCCACGCGTCCTAAGGACGAATGTGGCGCTCTTTATGTCTTGTCACAAGGCTTAAGAACCGAGGGCGTCGTCCAGGAACGCCTGCAGCTGTTCCAGATGAACCGCCATGCGGCCGGTTGCAGGGGAAGCGGCAGCGGCGCGACCGGTATAGCGCACGCGCTGATTGCCACGACCCATCTGGTCGAACACCCATTCCACATAAGGCTGGATGAAGGCCCAGGCGCCCATGTTGCGCGGCTCTTCCTGACACCAGATCACTTCCGCATTGGGGAAGCGGCTGAGTTCGTCCAGGAGAGCCTTGGCCGGGAACGGATAGAGCTGCTCGATACGCAGCAGATAGACATCGTCGATGCCCTTCTTTTCACGATCCTCGAGCAGGTCGTAATAGACCTTGCCGGTACACAGGACGACGCGGCGGATCTTCTCGTCCTTCTGCAGACGGATGGTGGTCTTGGGCAGGCCGGGCGCTTCGGCATCGTCCCAGAGCAGGCGATGGAAGACGCTGTCGGGGCCCAGTTCCACCAGCCCCGAGACAGCGCGCTTGTGGCGCAGCAGGCTCTTGGGCGTCATCAGGATCAGCGGCTTGCGGAAGTCACGCTTGAGCTGGCGACGCAGGATGTGGAAGTAATTGGCCGGGGTCGTGCAATTGGCGACCTGCATGTTGTCTTCGGCGCAAAGCTGGAGGAAACGCTCGGGACGCGCGGAGGAATGCTCCGGGCCCTGCCCTTCATAGCCGTGCGGCAGCAGCATCACGAGGCCCGACATACGGAACCACTTGCGCTCGCCCGAGGAAATGAACTGGTCGATGACGACCTGTGCACCATTCACGAAATCGCCGAACTGGGCTTCCCACAAGGTCAGCGCCTTGGGTTCGGACAGCGAGTAGCCATATTCGAAGCCAAGCACTGCTTCTTCCGAGAGCATCGAGTTGATGACCTCGTAGCGGGACTGTTCGGGCGTCAGATTGTTGAGCGGGGTATAGCTCTTGTTCTCGACCTGCTGGTCGTTGAGCACCGAATGACGCTGGCTGAACGTTCCGCGTTCGCAATCCTGCCCGGAGAGGCGCACCGGATGGCCTTCGGTGACGAGCGTGCCGAAAGCCAGCGCCTCGGCCGTTGCCCAGTCGATACCTTCGCCGCTTTCGATCACCGAAAGGCGATTGTCCATGAAACGCTTGACGGTGCGATGGACATTGAAGTCCGCCGGCACCTTGGCAAGCTTGGTGCCGATTTCGACCAGACGGTCGAGCGCCACACCGGTCTCGCCACGCCGGGGACCTTCGTCATGGGCGGGCTTGAAGCTCTTCCACTGACCATCGAGCCAATCGGCCTTGTTCGGCCGGTAGTCCTGGCCGGCCTCGAACTCGGCTTCGAGCTTGGCCCTCCAGTCCGCCTTGAGACCATCGATATCGGCCTGGCTGACATGGCCCTCGGCAATCAGCTTCTCCGAATAAAGCTCCAGCGTCGTCTTGTGCGAGCGGATCTTGGAGTACATCAGCGGCTGGGTGAAGCTGGGCTCGTCGCCTTCGTTATGGCCGAAGCGGCGATAGCAGAACATGTCGATGACGACAGGCTTGCCGAACTTCTGCCGGTATTCGACCGCGACCTTGGCGGCAAACACCACCGCTTCCGGATCGTCGCCGTTCACATGCAGGACCGGCGCCTCGATCATCTTGGCGACGTCCGTTGGATAGGGCGAGGACCGCGAATAGATCGGCGAGGTCGTAAAGCCGATCTGGTTGTTGATCACGAAGTGGATCGAGCCGCCGGTCCGATGGCCCTTGAGCCCCGAAAGGCCGAAGCATTCAGCCACCACGCCCTGGCCTGCGAAGGCGGCGTCGCCGTGGATCAGCAACGGCAGCACCATAGAGCGATCAGGCTTGCCGGACTTCTCGATATTGACCAGCTTGCCTTCGGGCGAAATGTGCAGGTCCTGCTTGGCGCGCGCCTTGCCCAGAACGACAGGGTCGACGATTTCGAGGTGCGAGGGATTGGCGGTGAGCGACAGATGCACCCGGTTATTGTCGAACTCACGGTCGGAAGAGGCACCCAGATGGTACTTCACGTCGCCCGAACCCTCGACGTCGTCGGGATAGAAGGCGCCGCCCTTGAATTCATGGAACAGCGCGCGATGCGGCTTGCTCAGAACCTGAGTGAGGACGTTGAGGCGACCGCGATGGGCCATGCCCAGGACAATGTCCTTGATGCCCAAGGCGCCGCCGCGCTTGATGATCTGCTCGAGCGCGGGGATCGTGGCTTCCGCGCCGTCGAGGCCAAAGCGCTTGGTGCCGGTATATTTGACGTCGAGAAACTTCTCGAAGCCCTCGGCCTCGACCAGCTTGTTGAGGATGGCCTTCTTCCCCTCGGGGGTGAAGGTGATTTCCTTGTCCGGGCCTTCGATGCGCTCCTGAATCCACTGCTTCTCATCCGGATCGGAGATGTGCATGAATTCGATGCCGACCGTGCCGCAATAGGTGCGCTCGAGAATGGCAAGCATCTCGGGAATGGTGGCGTATTCCAGACCCAGGACGTTATCGATGAAGATCTTGCGGCTCATATCGGCTTCGGTGAAGCCATAGCTCTTGGGATCGAGTTCGGGGGCCGGCTCGTCGGCCTTGAGGCGCAGCGGATCGAGATCGGCATGCAAATGCCCGCGCATGCGATAGGCACGGATCATCATGATGGCGCGGATGGAGTCGCGCGTCGCCTGCAGGACATCCCCGGCGCTCGGAGCGGGCTTGCCTTCGGCTGCGGCCTTCTTTGTGGCCGCCTTCTCGGTCTTGACGGCGATCTCGCCCCAATTGCCATCCAGCGCGTTGACCAGGTCGCCGGCCTCGGCCTGCGGCCAGTCCTTGCGGCCCCAGCTCGGACCCTCGGCATTCTTCTGGACTTCGAGCTGACTGTCGTCGAGCCGCGAAAAGAAGCTCGACCAGGTCTCGTCCACGCTGGAAGGATCGGTTTTGAATCGAGAATACAATTGTTCGATGTAGTCGGCGTTCCCCCCATAGAGGAACGAGGTCAGCAAGAACGTGTCGTTCTTTTCCTGTCGTGTCATCGCTTTTGTCGCAGGACCTCTCGCCCTGCCATCCTTCTCAACGGACCGACCATTGGTCGATCGAATTTGCGGTCAAACGTGGGGCGAATATTGACCGCTTTTCCTTTGTATCTTGTTAAGACTTGCGGCGCCCGAAAGCACGCCGCGACTCACTTGATGGTTCGGGTCACCGCTTAGCACCGAACCGTGTCCGAAGCGCGACCGACATTGGTCGCAATTGGACGTTTTCTACCAAGTGCGTCCAGTTGTAGCAGCGGCCCGGATGCCCGTCTCCGAACCGTCAGCCAGAACCCGACGGCACAAAACCAAAAGGGCTCTGGCGCCCACGACGGCTTCGCCGGGCTACGGCGAAGCCGAGAGGTGTGAGCAGGACTTAGCCCTTGAGCACTTCCGCCAGCGTCACGCCGATACGGGCGGGAGAGGCGGAGACCTTGATGCCTGCCGCTTCCATCGCCGCGATCTTTTCTTCGGCGCCACCCTTGCCGCCCGAAATCACCGCGCCGGCATGGCCCATGGTGCGGCCCGGAGGGGCGGTGCGGCCAGCAATGAAACCGGCCATGGGCTTCTTGCGGCCCTTCTTGGCTTCATCGATCAGGAACTGGGCCGCTTCCTCTTCGGCCGAACCGCCGATCTCGCCGATCATGATGATCGACTTGGTCGCTTCGTCGGCCAGGAACATCTCCAGGACATCGATGAATTCGGTGCCCTTGACCGGGTCGCCGCCAATGCCGACGGCCGTGGTCTGGCCCAGGCCTTCATTGGTGGTCTGGAACACCGCTTCATAGGTAAGCGTACCGGAGCGCGAAACAATACCCACCGAACCCTTGGAGAAGATCGAGCCCGGCATGATGCCAATCTTGCATTCCTCGGGGGTGAGGACGCCGGGACAATTCGGCCCGATCAGGCGCGACTTGGACTTTTCGAGCTTGGCCTTGACGCGGACCATGTCCATGACCGGCACGCCTTCGGTGATGCAGACGATCAGTTCGATTTCGGCGTCGATCGCTTCTTCGATGGCCGCAGCCGCGCCTGCGGGGGGCACATAGATGACCGAGGCATTGGCCCCGGACTTTTCCTTGCCTTCGGCAACGCTGGCGTAAACGGGCAGCTGCGCCGACGCATCGAGCGAGGAGGTCCAGGTTTCGCCGGCCTTCTTGGGATTGACGCCACCCACCATCTGGGTGCCGAAATAGGCGAGGGCCTGTTCGGTGTGGAAGGTGCCGGTCTTGCCGGTCAGGCCCTGCACGAGGACCTTGGTGTCTTTGTTGACGAGAATGGACATGTTGTTTCTCTTCCGTCTGGGGCGCTGTGCGCCTTGTCTTGGTGCCCCGCCGGGGCGAAAGGGTTAGTCGCCGTCCGCAGGCTGGAGCTTGGGCGTTATCGTTGTGAGCTGGATGACGAAACCTGCATCGTCCCAATGGGCGAGCAGCAGGCTGTCCCCGCCGACGAGGCTGGCATAATGACCGCCATCCATCGCCTTGACCTCGCCCTCGAAGCCATCGAGACCGGCAATGGCGTCGATCACGGCCTTGCCATTGCCCCTGGCTTCGACAAAATCGATGCGGCAATAGCCGAAGATGCGGTCCGGATAGGTTTCGACCAGCGCGAACAGGTCACCCCATCCCAGCCCATCGACCTCTCGTTCCGCACCATAGGAGTGAACGAACGGGCTTTCCGCGTCCTGTTCGTAGGCATCCCAGCCGGCCGAGATGGCCGCATCCACGGCAGTCTCGTCGCCATTGGCAAAGGTCTGGCACGTTTGCAAGGCAGAAAGGGCTCCCGCATTCGGGGCGACCTTGGTCTTACCCTGGGCCAGCGCAGGGTGCGCCGCCAGGGCAAGGATCACCACGATCGCGAGGCCCTTGCGCATGCTGATCAGCCCTGAACTGCCTTGACGATCTTCTGCGCGGCGTCGTCGAGATCGTCGGCAGAGATGACGTCGAGGCCCGAATTGTCGAGGATGGCCTTGCCTTCCTTGACATTGGTGCCTTCGAGGCGAACCACCAGCGGCACCTTGAGGCCGACTTCCTTGACCGCAGCGATCACGCCTTCGGCGATCACGTCGCAGCGCATGATACCGCCGAAGATGTTGACGAGAATCCCCTTCACCGCCGGATCGGCCGTGATGATCTTGAACGCTGCCGTCACCTTCTCCTTGGAAGCGCCGCCACCAACGTCGAGGAAGTTCGCCGGCTCGGCGCCGTAGAGCTTGATGATGTCCATGGTGGACATGGCCAGGCCCGCACCATTGACCATGCAGCCGATATTGCCGTCGAGCGCCACATAGGCGAGGTCGTACTTGCTGGCTTCGATTTCCTTGGCGTCTTCTTCGGTCAGGTCGCGGAGCGGCTTGAGCTCTTCATGACGGAAGGCGGCGTTGTTGTCGAAGCTGACCTTGGCATCCAGAACGCGCAGGTGACCATCGGTCATGACGATCAGCGGGTTCACTTCGAGCAGGCTCATGTCCTTCTCGGTGAAGGCCTTGTAGAGAATGGGGAACAGGCTCTTGGCGTCGGCGGCGGCGTCGCCGTCGAGTTCGAGCGCCGCATTGATCTTGGCCACGTCGGCATCGGTGACGCCTGCCACCGGATCGATGGCGACGGTGATGATCTTTTCGGGCGTATGCTCGGCGACGGCCTCAATGTCCATGCCGCCTTCGGTGGAGACCACGAAGGAGACGCGGCTCGATGCGCGATCAACCAGGAGCGAGCAATAAAGTTCGCGGGCAATGTCGGCGCCGTCTTCGATATAGAGGCGATTGACCTGCTTGCCATTGTCGCCGGTCTGCTTGGTCACCAGCGTATTGCCGAGCATTTCCTTGGAAAAGGCCACGACGTCGTCGACGGTCTTGGCGAGGCGCACGCCGCCCTTGGCATCGGGGCCCAGTTCCTTGAAGTTGCCCTTGCCGCGACCGCCGGCATGGATCTGGCTCTTGACCACATAAAGCGGGCCTGGCAGCGACTTTGCAGCGGCTTCAGCCTCGTCGGCCGAGAAGATGGCGACGCCGGCCGCGACCGGTGCACCATATTCTTTCAGCAGCGCCTTGGCCTGATGTTCATGGATATTCATCGTGTTCCCCTTGGGTGGGCAGTCAGTAATCCGGCATTTCTGGAGCCGGAAAGCCAAAAGCCGCCGGCGAACCAGCGGCTTTGAATGCGTTACGCCAGCTTGGGCGCGATCTTCTTGCAGGCCTCGATGAGGCCTTCAACGGCCGCCACCGACTTGTCGAAGGCCTTCTGCTCGGCCGAGTTGAGCGCGATCTCGACGACCTTTTCGGCACCACCGGCGCCGATGATCACGGGCACGCCGACATAGGTGCCCTTGACGCCATATTCGCCGTTGAGCTGCACGGCGGAAGGCAGGACGCGCTTCTTATCCTTGAGATAGCTCTCGGCCATGGCAATGGCTGAAGCGGCAGGCGCATAGAAGGCCGAACCGGTCTTGAGGAGACCCACGATCTCGGCCCCCCCATCACGGGTGCGCTGCACGATCTCGTCGAGCTTCTCCTTGCTCATCCAGCCCATCTTGACGATGTCGGTGAGCGGAATGCCGGCGACGGTCGAATACCGGGTCAGCGGCACCATGGTATCGCCGTGACCACCAAGCACGAATGCATTGACGTCCTGCACCGAGACGCCCAGCTCTTCGGCAATGAAATGCACGAAGCGCGAGCTGTCGAGCACGCCGGCCATGCCGATCACCTTATGGGCGGGAAGGCCGGAGAATTTCTGCAGCGCCCAGACCATGGCATCGAGCGGGTTGGTGATGCAGATGACGAAGGCATCCTTGGCATATTTGGAAATGCCGGCGCCCACCTGCTCCATCACCTTGAGGTTGATTTCGAGCAGGTCGTCGCGGCTCATGCCGGGCTTGCGCGGCACACCGGCGGTAACGATGATCACGTCCGCGCCTTCGATGTCCTTATATTCGGACGTCCCCTTAAGCGAAACGTCGAAGCCCTGGCTCGGGGCAGACTGGGCGATGTCGAGCGCCTTGCCGGCACCCACGCCATCGACCACGTCGAACAGCACGACGTCACCGAGTTCCTTTTGCGCCGACAGCAGAGCCAGCGTACCGCCGATCTGTCCTGCACCGATAAGGGCAATCTTCTTGCGCGCCATAAGTCCTCATCCCAGACTGCGTTGAATTGGCGCACGTCTTAACCCTAGCGGCAAGGCCGGGCAAGTGAACCCTTCGTCGTAAACGGGAAAACTGCCTTGCTCATGGGCGATGGGGGTATGCCGGATGGGCAACCCGACGCAACAAGACACGATGCGGCACCCGCCCCTTGATGGTGATTCACGAAGAGGCAGGTTCCTCCAAGGGTACGGCGTCCCGCAGTCCCTTGCCCAGATATTCTTCTGATTGCATTTCGGTCAGCCTGGACAGGGTCCGCTGAAACTCGAAGGCCGTCTTGTCGTCGGCGCCCAAATGCTCAAGCGGAACAGCGAAGCTGGCCGCCAGCTTAACGCCGCGATCGTAGAGCGAGTCGATAAGAAGGATGAACCGCTTGGCGGCATCCGATCGGGTGCGGTCCATCTGGGGGACATTGTCCAGCACCAGCGAATCGAACTGATGGGCGATGCGGACAAAATCGCGTGTGCCCAGCGGCTTCTCGCACAGATCGGCAAAACCAAACCGCGCCGCTCCCATGGCCATAAGCGGCACCGGGATCTGACGGCCGATGCTTTCGACACTGCCGGGCGCGCCCGGCACTCCCCCGGTTATCCGCAACCACAGACGGTCCATGACCGCATCGACCTCGGGCCCGGAGCCAAAGGCGTAGACCTGTTGGCCGGAAAATTTCAGTCGTCGGTAATCCTGTTGCGAGGGCAGTGCCGCAACCAGGGTTCTTTCCTTGAGCAGGGCGATGAAGGGCAGGAACAGCTGCCGATTGAGACCGTCCTTATAGAGACCGTCCGGGGTCACGTTGGAGGTGGCAACCAATGTCACGCCACCCGCGAAGAGCTTGCCGAACAGCCGGTCAAGCAGCATGGCATTGGTGATGTCGTGCACATGAAATTCATCAAGGCACAGGACCCGCAAGCCGGACTTGAGCATGGGCCTGACCACCGCCTCGATCGGATCGGCATCTTCATTCCTGCCCCGGGCAGATTTTCGAAACGCCGAAACCCCGGAATGGACGTCGTCCATGAACTCATGAAAGTGCAGCCGCCGCTTTTCCGCAAAGGGCACGGCGGCAAAAAACAGATCCATGAGCATGGTCTTGCCGCGTCCGACATCCCCGTAGAGGTAAAGCCCGCGAACCGGTTGCGGCTTTTCGAACAAGGCGCGCAAGCCACGCGGGCGGGCAGCCAGGAGATCGGCGAGCACACGATCAAGCGCCTCGACCGCCTCGACCTGCGCGGGATCAGGCGTCAGCGCACCTCGGGCGACAAGGGCGTCGTAGGCAGACTTGACCGGGGCTGAAACAGAATAGGACATCGCTTATTTCGCCGGCAGCGATCCATCACGGCGTCATTCCTGCCGGGGCGGGAACCTCGGCATCTGCCGATCAAACAGAGGCCTCCGCTGGCACGGAGGTGACGGTTTGCTGTGTAGGAGCAGGCGCGCGCGCAGGTCAAACAAAAAAGCCGGCCCGCAAGGGCCGGCTTTGTTGATTAGCGCGACATCGACACGGCCTGGCCGCCGCTCATCGTGCCGATATAGCGGCCGGAGCTGGGGGCGAGGAAGGCTGCGATATTGCCGTTGTCATCATAAAGCTGGAGCTGGCTGCCAACCTGCTGCCAGCCGGTAACCGAAGCGATCTGTGGCACGGTACAGCCGGGTGCCGAGGCGCGGTAATAATTTGTCCCGGTCTTTGAGGTCAGCGGCAGGTTGAGCCGGCAGCTCTGGCCTGCAGCAGCCACATTCCAGGCGCCCTCAGGACCAACGGAAACACCGCTCGACATGGGCTGGCCCAGCGTGGTGATGGACCCCGCACCGGTCGAAGCGACCTGGGTGGACGGCATCGCCGCGGGCTGACCGCCCAGAACCGGCTGTCCGGACAGACCCGGCGCCGGAGTGCCGGTGGCACCGATAGGGGGCAGCGCGTTCTGCTGCACGGTCGAAGACTGTACCGGCTGCAGCTGCTGGGGCTGACCGACGACGTTGAGATTGGCGGTATTGGTCCGGCTCGTCGGCGAGCACGCTGCCACAAGAAAGGCAACGGCCGCCAGGCCGACCATGGACGAAGCACCGCGCTTCCAATCCTGCATTGATCACTCCTGCCGCAAAGGCTTAATGCGTGTTAACACTTGTGGCGGCTTATAACTCAAAGCGCCCACCCGGTTCAATCGCCCAACCCGCACTGTCCCCGATCTCACGCCATTGTGGCCAATTTAGGGGGTCTGTGCATCCATATCCTTGAGCAATTCGCCCGCGAGCAGGGTGGCATCGGCCGCCTCCTCCTCGGGCACTTCCAGAATGAACCCCCCAGCACCAAAAAGGTTCGGCACGCCCGGCAAACCGCCTTCGCGCGGGTCGAGCGGATGAAAACCGTGCGCTCGCAGCGCGACCAGCAAGATGCGGGCCTGAGACTGATCCTTGACCTGCGCGATAGGCTGAAATTTCATTATGCTCTCCGGTTCGCGCCATGGTGACCCATCGGGAGGACGCGAGCAAGGCAGACCGGCTTTATTACCGTTGCCAAGCCGGCATCGAAATGATGCAGTGTCAAAACGGTCTCACCGCAAGGTGATTTGCGCGCTTTCTTTCAGGAGCGACAATCCGCACAGAACGACTTGCCAGCCGGAGCGGCAATGAGCGCCTATATCATTCGCCGACTCTTGCTGATGATCCCTACCGTTTTCGGGATCATGGCCGTGTCTTTCCTCATCACTCAGTTCGCGCCCGGCGGTCCCGTCGAACAGGCACTGGCCAATCTTTCGGGAGTGAGCGGCGGAGTCGAGGAACGCCTGACCGGCAGCGGCACAGGCGACTTCGCCACCCAGCAGTCCGGACAGGGCAACGCATCCGGCTATCGCGGCAGCCAGGGCCTGCCACCTGAACTGGTGGAGCGGATCGAGCGGCAGTTCGGTTTCGACAAGCCACCGATCGAACGCTTCTTCAGCATGATCGGAAATTACCTGCGCTTCGACTTCGGTCAGAGCTATTACCGCGACATCTCGGTGATCGACCTGGTTCTCGAAAAGATGCCGGTGTCCATTTCCCTAGGCCTGTGGATGACGCTCATCGCCTATGGCGTCTCGATACCGCTCGGCATTGCCAAGGCCATGCGGGACGGATCGCGTTTCGACGTCTGGACCTCGACGATCATCATCATCGGATATGCTGTCCCCGGATTCCTCGTCGCCATCGCCCTCATCGTGCTGTTCGCCGGTGGCTCGTTCTGGTCGATCTTCCCGTTGCGCGGTCTGACCTCGCCCGGCTTTGCCAGCTTTCCATGGTGGCGACAGGTGATCGATTATTTCTGGCACCTGGTCCTGCCCATTACCGCGATGGGCCTGGGCGCCTTCGCCACGGCGACCATGCTGACCAAGAATTCCTTCCTCGACGAGATCGGCAAGCAATACGTGACGACAGCCCGCGCCAAGGGGCTCAGCGAACGCCGGGTTCTTTATGGTCACGTCTTTCGCAATGCCATGATGCTGATCATCGCAGGATTTCCCGGTGCGTTCATCGGCGTATTCTTCGGTGGATCGCTACTGATCGAAACCATCTTCTCGCTCGACGGACTGGGGCTTCTGGGCTTTCAATCCGTCGTGACACGAGACTATCCGGTGGTCTTTGCCACGCTCTACATCTTCTCGCTGCTGGGCCTTGTCATCGGGCTGGTTTCGGACCTGGCCTATATGTGGGTCGATCCCCGGCTCGATTTCGAAAGCCGCAACGTATGAGTGCGGTGCCGGCCACCCCATCGCGCCTGTCGCCGATCAACCAGCGACGCCTTGCCAATTTCCGCGCCAACCGTCGTGGCTGGTGGAGCTTCTGGATCTTCCTGGTCCTGTTCATCCTGACGTTGGGTGCCGAATTCATCGCCAATGACCGGCCGATCCTCGTTTCCTACAAGGGTGAACTCATGGTGCCGGCGCTGATCGATTATCCGGAGTCGACATTCGGCGGCTTCTTTGCCACCACCAATTTTCGCGATCCCTTCATCGTCGAGGAAATCGAGGCCAATGGCTTCATGATCTGGCCGCCCGTACGCTTTTCCTATGCGACGGTAGATTCCTTCGTCGCTTTTTCCGGCGCCAATCCGCCCAGCTGGATGCTGACCCGCGAGCAGATCTGCCAGCGCTATCCCCTCGGTATCGAGGACCCGGCCTGCGTCCCGGGCAATTACCATTACCTGGGCACCGACGATCGTGGCCGCGACGTGCTGGCCCGGCTGATCTACGGATTCCGCATCTCTATCCTTTTCGGCTTGGTCCTCACCGTCGCCTCCTCGGTGATCGGGGTCGCAGCGGGTGCCGTCCAGGGCTATTTCGGCGGCTGGGTCGATCTCATCGCCCAACGCCTGATCGAAATCTGGACATCGGTGCCCTCGCTCTATCTGCTGCTGATCATCTCCTCGGTGATCGCGCCCAGCTTCTGGGTGCTGCTGGGCATCCTGTTGCTCTTTTCCTGGGTGGCGCTGGTGGGTATCGTGCGGGCCGAATTCCTGCGCGCCCGCAACTTCGAATATGTCAACGCCGCGCGGGCATTGGGCGTCTCCAACCGAACCATAATGTGGCGCCACCTTCTGCCCAATGCCATGGTGGCGACACTGACCTTCATGCCCTTTATCCTCTCGGGCTCGGTTGCAACGCTGACCTCGCTGGATTTCCTCGGCTTTGGGCTCCCACCTGGCTCGCCGTCGCTGGGGGAATTGCTGGCCCAGGGCAAGAACAACCTTCAGGCGCCCTGGCTGGGGCTGACGGGCTTTTTCACCATCGCCATCCTGATGACTTTGCTGGTCTTCATCGGGGAAGCCGTGCGGGATGCGTTCGATCCGCGAAAGACCTTCCGATGAGTGCGCTCCTGTCCGTTCGCGACCTCGACGTGAGCTTCGGCGCCACGCCGGCGACCCGCAAGGTCGGCTTCGACATCGCCCCGGGCGAGACTGTGGCCCTGGTGGGGGAAAGCGGATCGGGCAAATCGGTGACGGCGCTCTCGGTGCTCAAGCTCCTGCCGCCTTCCGCCAGCCTTTCGGGGTCCATACGTTTCGATGGCGCCGAAATGGTGGGCGCCGCAGAACCGGCCTTGCGCGCCATCCGTGGCAACAAGGTCGGCATGATCTTTCAGGAGCCGATGAGTTCGCTCAATCCGGTGCAGACCATCGGTCGGCAGGTGGCCGAAGTGCTCACGCTGCATGCCGGGCTACGTCAGAATGAGGCCCGGCAGAAAGTCGTCGAATTGTTGACCGCCGTGGGACTACCCGATCCCAGCCGGCGGCTCGACGATTATCCGCACCAGCTATCGGGCGGGCAGAGACAGCGCGTCATGATCGCCATGGCGCTGGCCAACGATCCCAAGCTCTTGATCGCCGACGAGCCGACCACGGCCTTGGACGTCACGGTCCAGGCGCAGATCCTCGCCCTGCTCAAGCGGCTGCAGCAACACAATGGCATGGCAATGCTGTTCATCACCCATGACCTGTCCATCGTGCGCGCCATCGCAGACAAGGTCTGTGTGATGAAGAACGGCGAAATTGTCGAAACCGGGTCGGTCGAAACCTTGTTTGCCAATCCGCAACATCCCTATACCCGGCATCTTCTGGCCACCGAGCCGCGCGGTCTGCCGCCCGAGCCGACGCCCGATGCCCCGATCGTGCTTGAGACCCAGGACCTCAAGGTGTGGTTCCCGATCAAGCGCGGCCTGCTGCGCCGCACCGTCGGGCATATCAGGGCCGTCGACGGGGTCAGCCTGGTGCTGCGCAAGGGCGAGACGCTGGGCGTGGTGGGGGAAAGCGGCTCGGGCAAGTCCTCGCTCGGCTATGCCGTGCTGCGCCTCATCCCATCCCAGGGGCGCATCGCCGTGCTGGGCGAAAGGATCGACAATCGCTCCTGGCGCGCGCTGCGCCCGTTGCGCAGCAAGATGCAGATCGTGTTTCAGGACCCCTTCGGTTCGCTCAGCCCCCGCCTTTCGGTCAGCCAGATCGTCGAGGAAGGACTGAGCGTGCACATGCCCAAGCTGAGCGAGGGGCAACGCAAAGCCAGGGTCATCGATGCGCTTCGGGAGGTCGGGCTCGATCCGGCAACGGCTGACCGCTACCCGCATGAATTTTCCGGCGGCCAGCGCCAGCGCATCGCCATCGCCCGGGCGTTGGTGCTGGAGCCCGACCTGCTGGTGCTCGACGAGCCGACATCGGCCCTCGACGTTTCCATCCAGGCGCAGGTTATCGATCTCCTTAGGTCCATCCAGCAGCGCCGCCAGCTAAGCTACCTGTTCATCAGCCACGACCTGAGGGTCGTGCGTGCTCTCACCCATCGTCTGATCGTCATGCGCAATGGCGTGGTCGTCGAGGAAGGCGTCACCGCTGACATCATCGCTGCGCCGCGCGAAGACTATACGAGACAATTGATGCGCGCCGCCTTCGGATTAGCACCCACCGACCCAGCATACGCCCAGCCATTGCCCAGCACCGACCCGAACGACTAAGCTTTTGTCACAACACCTTTGCGGAGCCGCACCATGACGCTCTCGACTAAGCTCGCAGCCCTCGCCCTGACGGGCCTGCTCGCCCTGCCCTCCCATGCACTGGCCCAATCGCCGACCGGCGTCTGGCTACATGCGGACTCGCTGACCGAAAGCCCAAAATATCCAGAAGGGTTCGAGCATTTCGATTACGTCAATCCTGATGCCCCAAAAGTGGGAACGGTGCGTGTCGGCACACGAGGCGGCTTCGACACCTTCAATCCGATTCTGCCGCAAGGCGAGCCTGCCAGTGGCCTGGGCCTGGTGTACCAGACGCTGCTGACCCCTTCCCTGGACGAGGTAAACACGTCCTACGGGCTTCTCGCCGAAGCGATGATGATCGCCGCCGATTACGGCTCGGTGACTTTCCGTATGGACCCCGAAGCCCGCTGGCACGATGGCGAGCCTGTCACTGCCGAAGACGTCGTCTGGTCCTTCGACAAGGTGATCGAGCTCAGCCCCACCTCCGCGCAATATTACGCCAACATCACCGATGCATCGGTTACCGCGCCCGGTGAGGTGACCTTTACCTTCGATCAGACCGGCAATCGTGAATTGCCCCATATTCTGGGTCAGCTGCTGGTTCTGCCCCAGCATTGGTGGGAAGGCACAAATGCTCGCGGCGAGACACGCAACATCGCCGCCTCAACGCTGGAAGCCCCTGTCGGCTCCGGCCCCTATGAGCTGGATAGCTTCGACGCCGGCCGCACCATCACCTATCGACGGGTCGAGGATTATTGGGCCAAGGACCATCCCACCCAGGTGGGCACCAACAATTTCGAGACCTACCAGATCGAATACTTCCTCGATGAATCGGTGTGGTTCGAAGCCTTCAAGGGTGACCAGTTCGACTGGTGGAGTGAATATACCGCCCGGCGCTGGGCCACGGGCTTCGACTTCCCCGCCGTGGCCGAAGGGCGCGTGATCCGAGAGGAATTCCCGCAGGATTATAATGGCAATGGCCAGATGACGGCGTTTATTCCCAATTTGCGCCGCGACAAGTTCCAGGACGAACGTGTTCGCGAGGCACTCAATTACGCCTTCGATTTCGAGGAACTGAACGCGACGGTGTTCTACGAGCAGTACGATCGCATCGACAGCTATTTCTACGGCCTGCCCTTTGCCTCCTCTGGTCTGCCCGAAGGCAAGGAGCTCGAAGTGCTCGAGAGTGTGCGCGACCTGGTTCCCGCATCGGTCTTCACCGAGCCCTATACCAATCCCGTTGCGGGCGACCCGACCAAACTGCGCGCCAATCTGCGGACCGCACTGGGTCTTTTGACCGAGGCCGGCTACACTCTGGACGGCAACCGGCTCGTTGATGCCAGCGGAACCCAGCTCTCGTTCGAAATCCTGATGCATCAGGCTTCGCTCGAACCCATAGCTCAAAATCTCATCACAAATCTGGGCCAGATCGGCGTCGCTGTAACGCTGCGGCTGGTGGACACGCCACAATATATAAACCGGCTGCGCAGCTTCGATTATGACATGATCTATTCCAGCTGGGCGCAATCCTTCTCGCCCGGCAACGAGCAGCGCTTCTTCTTCGGCTCGTCTTCGGCAGATGACGAGGGTTCGCGCAATTATGCCGGCATTGCCGATCCAGGTATCGACGCGCTGATCGAGCAATTGGTCATCGCCCCCGATCGGGACACCCAATTGGCCATTACGGCGGCGCTGGATCGGGTGCTGCTGCATCACCACTTCGTCATACCCGGCTATGCGCTGACCTATTCGCGGACCGCCCGCTGGGATCGCTTCAGCCGGCCGGAAACTTTGCCAGAATTCTCCAACGGCTTCCCGACAATCTGGTGGTGGGATGCCGACAAGGCAGCCAAAACCGGCGGAGCCAGCGGGCAATAACGTCAAGGCGGCGCTGGCAGAGGTTCCAGCCGGGCCCCCTGCCTTGCCGCCAGAACAAGCTCCGGACAGCAAAAGGCGCCCTGAAGGGCGCCTTTTTTACAGGGAGTGGAGCCGGTCCTGCGCCTTAGTAATCCCGCTCGTAGAAGACGCCCAGGCTGGAATCTCCGTTCTGGCCGGCCGCACCCTTGATGGTCAAATCATCAGTGACATCGAGATTGATGGTGACGCGCGACTGGCCATTGGCCCCGGCTGTCACACCCAGATAGACATTGTCCTGGATATAGGTCCCGGCCTGCACGCCGACATTGCCCGAAGCATCGGTGACGATGTCGAGATCAGCCAGGCCCGCCGCTCCGCGCAGGCTTTCAACCAGCCCCCCACCACCGCCGCCACCGACAAGCTCGGCAGCCGCAGCGGCCAATTGTGCCAATTGCAGCGGTGAAAGTTCTCCCATGGCGCGGTTGAAGATCAGCCGGCTCAGCACTTCGTCCTGCGGCAGGGCCGGATTAGAGCTGAAGGTGATCTGGGGATCGGACGCGCGTCCCGAAACGATGACGAAGACCGTGATGCCGTCGCCTTCGGTACGGGCCACCAGATTGATCTGGGGGTCGAGATCGCCCACCAGGGTCACGGTGCCCGTCTCGAAAATCACCCGGCGGCCAAGGATATCGAGGCGACCGCGCGTCAACGCGAAGGCACCCACGGGCTCTATCGCGGCAATCGGGCCGGTCAGGCGCACGGAGCCGCCCACTTCCGCATCGAGGCCGCGGCCGCGGATGAAGATCTGGTTGGGCGCGTTGACATTGATGTCGAGCAGCAGATTGGGCCCTGAAGCGCTCGTGGACATGCCTGTGCGCTCGTCGATGCGGGCCCGGTCGAGGGTTTGCTGCACAGGACCGGGAATGCGCCGATGTTCGACATCGATCAATTGCGCGGCCCCACCCAGGCTTTCCGGCACCGTAATGTTGGCCTGTTCGATCAGCACATTGCCGGCCAGAACCGGAGAGCCGGTGAGATTGCCGGTCAGCGTCAGGCCACCTGAAAGCGTAGCAACAAAGATGCTGCCATCGGCATAGCGCGCCGAATTGATGCTGACCGACAGGTTGGCGGGCATGCCACCGGTCAATCCAATGGTGCCGGAGGCCGAGACAGCCCCGCCGGTGGCCAGATTGGCGGTCAGGCTTTCCACATTGGCGCTCGTGCCGTTCAGCGCCACGCGACCGGTGATGTTGGTCAGGCGAAGATTGAGCTCGGGATCGACATAGCCCGCTCCGCTGGTGGCGACGGATCCAGCAAATTGGGGATTGTCCAGCGATCCGCTGATGCGCGCGCCGAAGGTGGCGGTTCCCGACACCTGGCCGCCGCGATCGGCGACGAACTGGTTGGCCAGCGCCAGAGGCGCCGATCCAGTCAGAGACAACGCCACCCCGGACCCGGTCAGCGGCACGCGGCCCGACCCGGATACCGAGAGGCCACCATTGCCATTGGCCGTCAAACTGTCCAGCACGACCGTCTGGCCGCGATAGGAGCCACGGGCCGAAAGGCTAAGCGGAGTGATGCCGAAAGGCGCAATGGCGCTGGCACTGATGCCGCTGCCCTGTGCCTGGAAGCTCACCTGGGGATCGGACGCAGCGCCGGTAATTGTGGCCCTGCCGTTCACCGTGCCGGACAGGCCGAGATCCGGCACGACCGCATTGGCGATGTTGAGCGGCAGGTCGGCGATCTCCACCACCATGTTGAGAGCATTGCCCGCAGTGCCGGTGGCCGTGATGCTGCCCGACCCAACGAGGAAGCGGAGTGCATCCAGGGTCACATTATCGCCTTGCACGGCAATGGAGGCGGGGCTGGCCAGACGCGCCGAGAGCGTGTTCTGCACCAGGTCAGCTCGGTCCAGAGCCAGCCTATAGCCTCCATCGACTGGGCTCAGCGCTCCAGCCAGAGAGACATCGGTGCCTGTGGCGAGTGCGGCCCGGGCGTCGAAAGTGGTCGTCGTGCCACTCTGGCTGGCTTGCGCCTCAAGAGTATTGACCACGATGCCGGCCGCCGCGATGCGTTCTGCGGTCACGGTGCCATTGGCCACAGGCACGCCGAAAAGATCGGTCAGGCCGGCAGCGATCTCTGCCCGGCCGACACGTATGTCGTCGATCCGGAGATTGCTGGCATTTGCGGTAATGGCGGCCGACTGGGTGCCGTCCTGCGGTGTCAGCTCGACCGCCGCATTGAGAGCGCCCGAGGCATCGGTAAGCAGCAGCGCCGCAGCCAACGACACGTCCGGGGCCGCGACATCGATTCGACCGTTCAGCAGGCCGGACTCCACCATGCGGGTCACATTGCCCGAAAGACGTGCGCCGGCGATCTCGAAGCCGATATCGGGCAGAACCTGGCTGTCCGCATCGGCGCGGAAGGCTGTGCTGAGGCTGGCCCGGTGACCATCCAGCATGGCCGAGCCATTAACGTTCCCTGCGATGGTACCATCGAGCAGATTGGCTGCCACGCTGACTTCGGCGTCGCGCAGGGCATAGTCGTTGAGCCTGCCGCTGGGAACCGTGCCGACCAGCGACAGCACGAGCGGGGATTCCGGGCCGGTGGAGCGAGCCGAGCCGGACACGTTGAGTGCGCCGCTAGCGTCTTCCGACACCAGCGCCAGATCGGCCAGATCAAGGACGATCGCGAAATCGGAAACATCGCTGGCAAAGCTGCCATCGGCTCTGAACTGCACTTGGTTATTTGCAATAGAGAAGGCGTTCGCGCTGATGCCGGACGTCGTGCGCGCGAGTTCGCCAGAAAGCGTGACGCGCCCTTCGAGCAGGGTGTCGGCCACCGCATCGTCAACCGAAAGATCGGTGCCGGAGCCATCGAAGCTCAGGTCGAACCCGCCGCTGACGGGCATGATGCGTCCTTCGGCGGCAAGATCGAGCGCGCCGGAGAGGTCTCGCCCCGCCAGCGCCGAGAATGGGGCGATATTGTCGGTCTGGATCTGGAGGCGACCATCGAAATCGGTGCCGTCGATCATCCCGGTCATGCCAGCCGTAAGCGCCTCACCCACGACACGCAATTCGGCCAGCTGAATCGGCTCGCCGGCATTCCACAGCCCGGCAATGCCCAATCCGACGCTGTCCCCCAGCGCAGCCTCGACCCCCGGGTCGGATGTGATACCGGCGAGGGTGCCATCGCCGTTGAAGGTTACCATGCGCGTCGCCGCGTCCTCGAGATTGCGGGCCGCTCCGCCAATGGTCAGACCAAAGGTTTCGGCGGCAAAGCCGTCTGTCTCAAAATCGACGATGTCGAAACCCGCCTGCCATTGGTCGGAGGCGTCGGTCCCGAACGCGATGGACAGATCCGCCGACTGCACCCGCGTGGCATTGCCCGCGACAGGCAGCGTCACCATGCCGCCGGCCGGATCGGCGATGCGCGCGGACAGACCCAGGCGCGAAAGGAAATTGTCGGGCGTGGTACGTGCAGTAGCGGCGAGGTCGAGCTGTCCACCGCTCAGGCTGATCCCGGAAATGTCGAGCCCACCACCTTCGCGCAGCAGCGCATTGGCGGTCAGCCGGGTTTCGGTACCGAAGAAGTCCCGGTAGGGCTCGGCGATCAGGGTCGAAAGCGGACCGCCTAGATCAACGTTGATCGAGAGGCCCTCGGCGCCTTGCGCAAGCGCCGCCGTACCGGCCAGCGCCTGCCGGTCGTTGGCCAAAAGCTCGAGTTGCGCCGTGAGGTCGGAGACCGGCCCTGCCCCGGCCAGGGTCAGCGTCACCGCTGGCCTTCCCTCGATGTTGAGCAGGTTGGCGATCACGCCATTGGGCGGCTCGACCAATGCCAGATTGAGATCGATGGAATTCTCGGCATTGCGATAGGCGATGTCGAGGTCGAGCGTGCCACCCGGGCCATCCAGTCGTTCGATGTCGAGCACGGCATCGAGATTGCCGCCCTCGAGCGTCATCGAGCCGGCGAGGGAAATTTCCGACCCCAGGCCGAACACGCCTTCGCCGAACGTGACACTGGGCACGGCCAGCTCGCCGAGCTGGATCGCCACGGGAAATTCCGGAACTTCGAAACTGCCCGCTTCGGGTGGCGGCAGGTCGACTGCGCCTTCTACGGGAATGGCATTGCGAACATATTGGATGGACTCTGCCCGCAGCGAGCGCACATCCAGACGACCGGTGAACAGTGCCGCCTGGTTCCAGTTCAGGCTGGCATTGTTGACTCGAAGCCAGACACCTTCGGCATCGGAAATGGTGATCTCGCGGATCGACACGTCCGAGCCGAGCAGGCCATCGATATTGGAAAGCCGGATCTGCCGCTCTGGTGTCGAGAGCTGGCCCTCCACAAAGCTGGTGAGCCAGTCCTTCTGTTCTTCATTGTTCATGTCCTGGGCGACCAGCGCCACCGGAATGGCAGCAGGCGCAAGCAGCAACGCAGCGACGAACAAGGTCTTTCGGGAGAAAACGGCCATCAGAAGGCCTGCCCGATGCCGGCATAGATGGCATAGTCGGAATCGCTCGCACGCTTGTTGAGCGGTACGGCCACATCAAGGCGCAAGGGCCCCAGGCCAGTATAATAGCGCAGGCCGACACCGGCACCCAGGCGCAGGTCCTCGATACCGGGGAACACGTCCGCCGCGACATAGCCGCCGTCCACAAAGCCCACGACCCCGATATCCTCCGTAACCTTGGCTCGCGCCTCGAGCGAGGCCTCGAGCAGGTACCGCCCGCCCGTCACGATGCCCGTGCCGTCATCGACCCCGATCGACTTGAAGCCGTAGCCGCGCACCGAACCACCGCCGCCGGCAAAGAAAAGCTTGTCCGGCGGGATTTCGCTGAGGTCCGGCCCGATCAGGGCGCCGCCCTTGATGCGACCGGCCACCACGAAGGGATCGTCTTCGCCGAAGCCAAAATAGGTGCGCGCTTCCGCCTCTACCCGCAGCCCGGTATTGCCATAGATGAAGTCGTAATAGGGCTCGACATTGCCCGCCGCATACCAGCCTTCGGTCGGATCGACGCTGGAATCGCGACTGTCGAAGATGACACCCGCATAAACGCCGGCCGTGGCGAAGTCGCGCGTTCCGAAATTGTCCTCAAACTGGGCGCGCTTGAAGTTGGCCCCACCGTTGAAGGTCAATTCGTCCGAAAAAAACCAGGTCAGCCCCAGCCGACCGCTGGCCGATGTTTCCGTATAGGTCGGGTAGATGGTGCGTTCCGCCGAGACCGCCGCCACCAGGTCTACGTCCGGATGGTAGAACCCCGGCTTGGTGAAGGTACCGCCGACAAAATAGTCGAATTGTGCAGTGTCGATGGGCCAGGCAATGCTGGCAATGCGTGCATCGAGGCGCAAGCGCTCGGCCTGGCCGAACAGATTGCGCCAGAGATGGTATCCTTCCAACCCCAGCCCGTCGATCGTGGAATAGGTAGCGCCGAGGCCAAAGCGACGGCCGGGCAGTTCTTCGACGATCAGGTCATAGGGCAAAAGACCGTCCGCCCCGATGGACTGTGCGGCCTCGAGACGGGCCGAACGAAAGACCTCAAGACGATCGAGGCGTTTTTGGGCCCGGCGCACATCGTCCGGATCATATTCCTGTCCGACGGCAAGGCCGGTCTGCTGTGCGACGAAATCAGGGTTCATGTCGCGCGTACCGCTGACGGCGATCGGCCCGAAAAACGCCTGCCGCCCCGGATTCACGGTGATGGTTGCATCGACCGAATTGGTCGCATGATCGGCCACGACGTCTCGTGAGACAATTTCTGCCTTGGCGTAGCCCAGTTCGCGCCAGGCTTCGAGCGCCAGTTCTTCTGCCCTGAGCACTACCGATGAGCGGGCTACCTCGCCAGCCCCGAAACCGCGCATTACCGGCAGATCAACCTGATCATCAGGATCGTTCGTTGGCGGGGCCTGATTGACGATCGTGACGTTGGCAAAGCGGAAGATTGGGCCAGCCGTGATTGCGATGGTGACGTCGACTGGATCAGGCAGGTTGGTATCGGGCGCGAGATTGGCCGCCTCCACCCCGCCGATGCGGATACTGACGGAGCCTCCGTAATAGCCCTCGCCATAAAGTGCCGCGAGCAGGCGCCGATAATCTCCCCGCGCCTTGGCGATGAGCCCAGCCGCTCCGGAGGCCGGTTCGTTTTCATCGGCCAAAAGCGCCGAGGCATTCCGCAGGGTCGCCTCGACTGTACTCCCTTCGGTAACGCTGAAGGCCACGAAATAGGGCTGGGGATCCACGATCACCGCCTCGGCGTCGATCTCCGACTGATCCTCGAAAAACTTTATACCGAAGAGTTCAAACGCATGCACGGGATGCCCCGGCATGGCCGAAACCGCCATGGCAAGGCACAAGGCGCCGAAACTCGTTACAATACGCGCGCTTCGCAGTGTTCTATCCGCCCTTTTACGCTTCAACCAAACCGGGCCAAAGCCGAAATTTGCATGAGGGGCGGAAAGATTCCGTTAAACCTTTCGAAGCCCGTCGAATTCGTCGCCCAATCGGCGGAGAATTGACGGCAAGTTTAAGGCGGGCAACCCGCGAGGACCACCCTTATTGGCCAAATTGATCTTATTGAGCGGCCAGCCGTGGCCGATGCGCAACGCGTCGGCCCAGCGCAGCGAGACGTAAAGGCGGCGTCGATCGGGAATCTCGATGTCCGTTACCTGCGTTGCAGACCTGCAAGAAAGATCTCGAATGGTTGACGCTGCTGGCACCGGCGTTCACCTTGCAAAAATTGCCAATGCCGGTTTTTCAGGACGCCCCATGTATTCCTTGCTCGATCCCAGCCGCTTCGTCGTCTTCATCACCGGTGCCACTTCAGGCTTCGGCGCGGCAGCAGCGCGCCGCTATGTTGCGGCCGGCGGCAAGGTGATTGCAACGGGGCGACGGGAGGATCGCCTGCTCGAACTGCGCGACGAACTGGGCGCCGACAAATGTCACATCATCGCCTTGGACGTTCGCGACCGTACAGCCCTGCAGGCCGCCATCGCTGCCATCCCCGCGCCGTTCGACGCGATCAATGTCGTCCTCGCCAATGCCGGTCTGGCGCTGGGCTTGCAGCCAGCCGCCGAAGCGGACCTCGACGACTGGCAAACCATGATCGACACCAATGTGTCAGGCCTGGTCTATACGGTACGTCTGCTCCTGCCCGGCATGGTGGCGCGCGGTGGCGGACATGTGGTGACGATGGGATCGGTCGCAGGTGAGTTCGCCTATCCCGGCGGATCGGTCTATGCCGCCTCCAAGGCGTTTGTGAAACATTTTGCCCTCGCCATCCGCTCGGACCTGCAAGGCAAGAACATCCGCGTCACCGACATCGAACCGGGCCTGACCGAGACCGAATTTTCCATCGTTCGGTTCAAGGGCGATGAAAGCAAGGCCGGCAATGTCTATTCGGGGACGAAGGCCATGACTGCGGACGACATCGCCGAGTCGATCTTTTGGGCCACGTCACTGCCCGAGCATGTGAACGTCAACAAGATCCAGCTCATGGCGACCACTCAGGCCATCGGTCCTTTCGATATCTACCGCCAGAACTAGGCCGTTCCAGAACGACCCTAAAGTCCGAGAAAGGCAATCGTGTCGGGATCGAGCGGGACGCCATCGCGCTCCCGCTCGGCCATGACCTGCCATTCACGATCGCCCGGAGCCATGACCGGACCGCCCCCGGGTCGGGCGGGAGAGGCGCGCAGGCTCGAAAGGTAATGGGTGATGGCATGGGCAAAGGCCGCCCTGCCCGCAAACTTGTCCGGATCGATGACAAGGATGAAGTGCCCCATGTTTCGCGGCGTCGAAATATCGGCCGTGCCATACATGGGGATGAAGTCCGGATCGAGCGTGGTGCCGGTCAGAAGCGCGGAAAACAAAGTTGCCACCCCCGCCAGCGCCGCGCCCTTGTAGCCGTAGTCGACACCCCCGAGCGGCAGGAGCATGTCGGCAGCGTGAGGATCGGTGGTCGCATTGCCCTCTGGAGTCGCTGCCGTACCGGGCGGCAGCGGTTCGTCGAGAGAGCGATGCAGCAGCACGCGGTTGAGCGGAATGGAGGACGTAGCCATGTCGAGCAGCCACGGTCGGCTGCCGGGGACAGGTGCGGCAAAGGTAAGGGGATTGGTCCCGTGGAATTTGCGCGCGCCATCGAACAGAGCGACCATCGAATCCGTGTTGGTGGTGGCAAAGGTGACAAAACCCTGTTCAGCCCCTGCCAGTGCATAGGCACCGGCAGCGCCGAAATGGGACGAATGGCGCACCCCGACCGCACCTATGCCGGCCTCACGCGCCATTTCCATACCGACTTCGACCGCCCGATAGGCCGCGTAATGGCCCAGACCATCATCGCCACTCACCATGGCGCTTCCCGCGCCGCGGCGTTCCACGTCCAATTCGGGCCGACGCTTGAGCCGCCCGCCTTCGAGCATGCGGCAGTAATGCCCGGTGAGACGGATGCCATGACTATCGACGCCCACAAGGGACGCGTGCATCATCGCCCTGACGGCGGCCGCCCCCGATTCAGAGCTGGCTCCAGCGTCGGAAAGCCGAGCCGCCGCCCGCTCTTCCAGCACATTCCGCTTAAATCGGCTGCCTCTGCTGTCCATCATGAACCCCCTCCCCCGAATGCATTGCATGACATGGACGCATGGCCCTGTCGTCAACTTTGTGCTGGCACTCAGCGTATTCGGGCTTATTGTGACGCGCAAAGTTGAGACCTCCGACCATGCCCAAAACACCCGACCCCGTGACCAAAAACCTCTGGTATGTCGTTGCCGCGACGGATGAATTGCCCATCGGCCAGGTGGACACGACTCTCTTGCTCGATACGCGGCTCGCCATGACACGGGGGCAGGATGGAGAACCGGTCGTCTGGCTGCGCAGCGATGAGCAGAAGGGCGACGACATTGACCCCGAGAGCATCCTCGACCGCCTTCCGGTCAAAAATGCCTATGGCTATGCCTGGACCTGTCTGGGGACGCCCAGTGCTGATCTGTTTCCCATTCCCGAATTTGCCGAGCAAGACCGTCGGAACATGAGCTGCGGCTCGATCGGCATCCATGTCTCGGCCCCTCGTGCCGTCGAGAATTTTCTCGATATGGGGCATTTCCCCTATGTCCACACCGACATCCTGGGAGCCGAGCCGCATACCGAGGTGAAGGAATATGATGTCGAGGTGTCCGAGGAGCGAGACGAAGTGCTGGCGACCCGCTGTCGCTTCGTCCAGCCGCGTGCAGCCAAATCGGCAACGCATGCCATGGAAGTGGAATACATCTATCGGGTTCCCCACCCCTTCTGCTCGGTGCTCTACAAATCCTGCCCAGAAGACGAAAGCCGGCAGGACGTCATCGGGATTTTCCTGCAGCCCATGACCGAAGAAAGCTGCCGCGCACATCTTCTGCAATCGATGATCGACTCCCAGTCGTCCATCAAGGACATGCGCCGCTTCCAGCAGACGATTTTCGGGCAGGACAAACCCATCCTCGAGAATCAGTTTCCCAAGAAGCTGCCGCTCGACCCGCGTGCCGAGACCCCGATCCGCGCCGACAAGAGCGCCATCGCCTATCGCCGCTGGCTGAGCCAGAAGGGCATCACCTACGGGGTCATTCCCCAGGCGAGCTAGCCTTCCAACCGATTGCCTCGTACGCCAGGGCAATCGCAAGCGACCTCATCCGATCGTGGCGCGATCAAACCTCGGATGAACCATGCCCCTGTCCGTCTCAGATCCCACCTGGTATCCCATCGCCTCCAGCGAGGACTTACCGTTTCGCCACGTCTATCAGGGCCAGTTGCTGGGCCGAGAACTTGCCGTTTGGCGCGCCGATGACGGCAACGTCAATGCTTGGGAAAATCGGTGCCTGCATCGCGGCGTCCGTCTGTCGATCGGCATCAATGAGGGCCAGGAGCTGAAATGCCAGTACCATGGCTGGCGCTATGCAAACCGCTCGGCAGGCTGCACCTATATCCCGGCTCACCCGGCCGACGCCCCGGCGCGGCGCATCGAAAACCGGAAATATCCCGTGCGCGAGGCCTATGGCCTGATCTGGTCGGCCGCCAATGACGATCTGCCGTTCACCGGCTTTCCGGGCGCCGAAGGTGGGGACTGGTTTGCCCTGCGCCCCATGCCGGTCAATGCCCGTCCCGGCGACGTCGTGGCCGGCCTCGCCGGTCTTGCGCCGGACGACCAGCCAGCCGATGTCATGCAAGGCCTCTCCGTGCGGCTGGGCAACATCGTTTACTTCGTCCAGCCGGTCGATGCGGATCGCGCGGTCATTCGCGGATTGCTGGCGGGCAAGCCTGCCGACCCCATCGCAACGCTGCGCCACTACAATGAGGGCCTGACCAAGCTACGCGACCGGCTGGAAAAAGCAGCAGCCCGCAAGCCCGTACCTGAAAAGCTGAGCCCCATATTCGAGAAGGTCTCCGCCGACCTGGCTTCCATGCCCGACATCGCCATTCCGCGCGGCGCGACGCTGCCGGTGGTGGTCAAGCGCAAGTGGCAGAATGCCGATGGCGTCGTCAGCTTCGAGCTGGCCGATCGCGACGGCAGGCACCTGCCGACCTTCCAGCCCGGCGCCCATATCGACCTCCATCTGCCCAATGGGCTGGTGCGACAATATTCGCTGACAAATGGCCCAGGCGACCTGATGAGTTATGTCATCGGGGTCAAACAGGAAAATGCGAGCAAGGGCGGGTCGAAAGTGCTGGTGGAGAGCGTGCGCGCCGGTGATGTCATGGCGATTTCCGAGCCGCGGAACAACTTCCCCCTGCGCCGCGATGCCGCCCGAACCGTGTTGATCGCCGGAGGCATCGGCATCACCCCGCTTTTGTCGATGAGCCGTTTTCTCGATCAGTCCCGCCTGCCCTACGAGCTGCATTACTTCACCCGGTCGGGCGAAAGCGCGGCTTTCAGCAGCGAGTTGACGGCGCTGCACGGGCGGGTCGAAAGGCATGTGGGGCTGGCGCGCGACGCCATTCGCGCACGGGTTTCCCAGGCGCTCGGGCCCTATGAATTCGCCCACCACGTCTATATTTGCGGACCCGGCGCCATGCTGGAAATGGTGCAGGAAGTGGCGTCAGGCCTGGGATGGCCTGACGAGGCGGTGCATTTCGAGTATTTCCAGAACGACAAGATCATCGATCAGTCCTCGGCGTTCGACATAGAACTGGCCCGTTCGGCCATGACGCTGCATGTTCCTGCCGGCAAGACTATTCTCGAAACCATGCGTGACGCCGGACTGACCGTGCCATCCTCGTGCGAACAGGGCGCTTGCGGAACCTGCCTTACGACGGTGATCGAGGGCGAGGTGGACCACCAGGATGTCTATCTCAACAAGACCGAGAAGGCCTCCAACAGCTGCATGATGACCTGTGTGAGCCGGGCGAAAAGCGGCCGCCTGGTGCTGGATATCTGAGCTATGACAATCACGCTTTACGACTTCGAGCTTTCGGGCAATTGTTACAAGCTGCGCCTAATGATGAATATCCTCAACCTCGCCTACGAGGTCGTCCCGGTCGATTTCTTTCCCGGGCGCGAGCACAAGTCGGACTGGTTCCTGCGGCTCAATCCATTCGGCCAACTGCCGGTGCTGCAGGATGATGGGCTGACGCTCTCGGATTCAGGCGCCATCCTGGCCTATCTAGCGCGCAAATACGACGCCTCGGGCCTGTGGTTTCCCAAGGATGCAGCGGTGACCGCGGAAATCCTGCGCTGGCACGCCATCGCCGACGATATCACGGCCACCGCCTCGGCCGCGCGTCTGGCGCTGGGCTATGACTACGATTTTGATATCGACAAGACGCAGAAGGGTGCCCATCGCATCTTCCGGATCATAGACGAGCACCTCTGGTTCGGTGAAAAGCAAGGACGGGACTGGCTCTGTTCGCCTGCCCATCCCACTACGGCCGACATAGCCTGTTTTCCCTATGTGATGCTGAGCGAGGAAGGCGGGATCAGCCGGCAGGACTACCCTGCCCTGCGCCGCTGGACCGACCGCGTGCGGCGCGTGCCCGGTTTCACCGTCATGTCGGGCATCTTCCCGGCTGGCCCCGCCCGCTAGGCTACTTGCGGGCGAGGATCGGCGCATCGCGCATCGCCAGCCAGGTGACGGCGAGCAGAATTGCGGTTCCGCACAAGTGCGCTAGAACGGCCGGGCCCAGTTGCGGCTCGGCCGGCAAGGCGCCGACGCGCACCAGAGATCCCACTGGCCCGGCATCCTCGCCCATGCTCAGCGACACGATCTGCGCGACGAAGAGGCAGAGCCCGATCGCAGCCAGACCGATAAAGGTGCCGCGGTAGAAGGCAGCACCGAGACACAGGCCCGCCGCCCCCCAGAGCAAGCATCGCAGCCCACTCTCGAGTAACACCATCGGAACATCCAGAACATGGCTGTAAAGGCCGGCCGTATGCACAGTCTGCGGCCATCCCATGAGAGCATACAGGGGCATCTCGATCCAGAACCCCGCCGCGTAAAGCACCCCGAGCAGAAGCGCAAAGGCGATCAACCAGAGACACGCTTCGCCAAAAAAATTGCGGCGGGTCTGGCCATGGGTGACATAGAGCCAGAATTCCCGCATGCCGACAGGTGCACCTACGCCCAGCGCGAACCAGTTCGGCAATTGCTGCGCCAGATCCCAGCCGCTGGCTTCGATGGGCCGGAACTGGGAAACGATAAGCGTCAGCACCATACTGCCAACAATCGCACCCCCAGCGACCATCAGGGCAAAGATGGCGTAATCACTAAACATGCGCTTGGGGAAATGCGGAAACCGGCGCGATTTGGCTTGGTTCAAAGGGGCGAAGGTCATTTGCGATCTCCTTGGGCTGTGAGATGGACAAAAAGGTCCTGGAGCGAGAGAGGGCCGATTTCGAGCCCTTCGTCCCGTGCCCGATCCAGAAGCGTTTCGGTCGCACCATAAACAGCGACCGACCGGGTCGGTCCGAGCGAACGCTCGGCCAGCACGTTCATGCCCAAGGTGGCGCGGCCAATGGCATCCGCCGGCCCGATCAGGCTGGCCCCGCGCGTAGTCATCGTTTCGGCATCCTCGCGCAACACCAGCTTGCCGCAATGAATGATGATGACGTCGGAAAAGAGCCTTGCTACCTCCTCGATGAGATGGGTGGACAGCACGATGAGCCGTGGATGCTCGAGGTAATCGGCAAGCAATGCCTCGTAGAAGGCGTAGCGCGAGGGGGCATCGAGACCGAGATAAACCTCGTCGAACAAGGTGACTGGCGATCTGGCGGCCAGACCAAGCACGCAGCCGAGCGCCGATCTTTGCCCGCGCGAGAGCTTGCCGACACGACTTTTGCGTTCAAGACCGAATGTGCCCAGAAGACGCTCTGCATAAGCCTGATCCCAGTGAGGGCGCATATCGGCAGCATAGCGCAGCGCCGTGGCGATGGTTTCACTATCCTCGACCGTATCGCCGCTTTCGCGAATGAGACAAATCCGTGTCGTGGCGGCCTCATTCTCGAAAACCGGCTGCCCATCGAGCATGACCGTGCCGGCGGTTGCCTTGCGCAAACCGGCGATAACCGACAGAAGCGACGACTTACCCGACCCATTTCGGCCCAACAGGCCGTGAATGCCATGACCTTCCAACGTCAAGGAAAGGCCATCAATGGCGACGTCGTTTCCATAGCGGACGGCGAGGTCGCTAATCGTGAGAAGAGGGCTCATTGTGTATCCTTCTCCGGGTTCTGGTCGTATTTTCCAACGGCGTTGCGGATGTCGTCGACAACCTGATCGAGCGAAATCCCGAGCGCCTTTGCCTCGGCGATCAGGGGCGCGACATGCTCGGCAAAGAAGCGCTCGCGCCTTTGCATAAGGAGCCGCTCCCGGGCATCGGCGGTAACGAACATTCCGATCCCCCGCCGCTTGTACAGCAGCCCCTCCTCGATCAGGTCCTGGAAGGCCTTGGCCGCCGTCGCCGGATTGATGCCGTAAAAGGCGGCATATTGATTGGTCGACATGACCTGCTGATCCGCCGCGAGCGTTCCCGTCACGATATCGGCTCGGATCCGGTCCCCGATTTGCCGATAGATTGGAGCATGATCGCCAAACACTCTCGGCCTCAATGGTTCATTACTTGACCAACGAACCATATAAGCTAGAAACAGAACGCGTCAAGTCCGCGACGAAAGAAATGCTGCGCGCTGGAATTTGGCGGGCATCCGGGCTATTGGCAAAAAGAACACGAGGAGAAAATCCCATGATCATCGAGCCAAAGATTCGTGGCTTCATCTGCACCACCGCCCATCCAACCGGCTGCGCGACCAACGTTCAGCGCCAGATCGACCATGTGGTGATCAAGGGGGCGATCCCCTCTGCGCGCAAGCGTGTACTGGTGTTGGGGTGCTCGACCGGCTACGGCTTGGCATCGCGTATCGTGACCACCTTCGGTTCTGACGCCGACACGATTGGTGTGTCGTTCGAGCGCGAGCCGGGGGAAACCAAGCCGGCATCGGCAGGCTGGTACAACAATCGTGCCTTTGAAAACCGCGCCCGCGCTGCCGGTCGCAAGGCCATAACCATTGAAGGCGATGCGTTTTCCGACGCGGTCAAGGCCGAAACCATCGCCGCCATCAAGGACAATCTGGGCCAGGTGGACCTAGTGGTCTATTCGCTCGCCTCCCCTGTTCGGACCGACCCCAAGGATGGTGTGACCTATCGCTCGGCCATCAAGCCCTATGGCAGCCAGGTCACCTCCAAGACGCTCAATACCGGCACCGGCGAAGTGTCCGAAATCACCGTCGAGCCAGCAACCGAGGAAGAGGCACAGGCCACCGTGAAGGTCATGGGCGGCGAAGATTGGGAATTGTGGATCGCCGCTCTGGCCGATGCGGGCGTGCTGGCGGATGATTTCCTGACGCTCAACTACACCTATCTGGGCTCGGAACTGACCTGGCCCATCTATCACAAGGGCACGCTCGGCAAGGCCAAGGGCGATCTCGACCGGGCCGCTGCTGCCATTCGCGCCGCTCATGGCGAGGCAGCCGCCAATGTCGTGGCGCTCAAGGCGGTCGTTACCCAGGCAAGCTCAGCTATTCCAGTCGTGCCGCTTTACGGGACGGTGCTCATCAAGGTCGAGGATGAGATGGGATTGAGCGAGGGCCCGATCCACCAGATCGACCGCTTGTTCCGCGAGAAGCTGCGGGGTGAAATCGCGCTCGATGAGCAGAGCCGCATCCGTGTCGACGACTGGGAATTGTCCGCACCGATGCAGGCCGAACTTGCAAGGCGCTGGGCCGTGCTCGACACCCAGAACCTTTCGGAACTGGCTGACCTGACGAAATATCGCGAGGAATTTCTCAAGCTTTTCGGCTTCAATGTCGGCGGCGTCGATTATTCGAAAGATGTCGATCCGCGGGTGGTCGAGTAGACGAAAAGGGCGCCTCAGGCGCCCTTCTTCATTTCGGCGGATAGGCGTGTGCGCCACCTTGCCAGTCCCGCACCGTAAAGCACCCGTCCGTTCCTGAAATGGCGGCCGAGCCTATATCGGCCTTGCCGTGTCCACCGGGAATGTCGAGCACATAGGTCGGCTGGCAGAGACCGGAAATACGCCCGCGCAGGGCACCCACCAGCGCCTGGCCTTCTTCGATGGAAACGCGAAAATGGCGGGTGCCGGGCGCCAGATCGGGATGGTGCAGGTAATAGGGACGGATACGGTTTTCGACGAAGGTGCGCATGAGCGTCGCGAGGGTCTCCACATCGTCATTGACGCCCCTGAGGAGGACAGTCTGGCTGATGAGCATGATGCCACCAGCGATCAATCGATCGAACCCCGCTCGGGCCACCGGCGTCAGTTCCCGCGGATGATTGGCGTGAACTGCAAGATAGGTAATCTTGCCGCTGGCCTTCAAGGCATCCACCATCGCGTGATCCACACGTTCAGGCTCGACGACAGGCACGCGGGTATGGAAGCGTAAGACCTTCACATGGTCGATAGTGGCCAGCTTCTCCATGATCGTCCGCAGACGCCGCGGCGACAGGACCAACGGATCACCGCCGGTGAGGATAACCTCCCAGATTTCTGCGTGTGCCGCGATATAGGCGATTGCGGCGTCGAGCTCGGCTGCACTTAGCGTGCCCAGCCCCTGCGGCCCAACCATTTCGCGTCGGAAACAAAAGCGGCAATAGACCGGGCACACATGGACCGCCTTGAGCAGCACCCGGTCCGGATAGCGATGCACTATGCCTTCGACCGGCGCGTGTGTCAGGTCGCCGATGGGGTCTGCGCGCTCGTCCGGGGTGGTGTCGAGTTCGGCGATGGTGGGCACATATTGGCGGGCAATTCGATCGTCGGGATCGCTGGGATCGATCAGCGCCAGCACAGCGGGCGTGATGGAAATGGCGTATTTGGCAGCGACGGCGTCGAGCCCCGCCGCCTCCTGGATAAGACCGGCATCGAGCAGGCCGGATACCGACTTGATGGCACTCATTCCGCAACCGGCGCCCAGAGCACCGCCTCGATCCGTTGCGCGCCGGTTGCCAGCATCACCAGGCGGTCAAAACCCAAGGCCACCCCGCTCGCTTGCGGCATATGGGCAAGGGCTGCCAGGAAATCCTCGTCGATCGGATATCGCTCATTATAGATGCGCGCCTTTTCGGCCATTTCGGCCTCGAAGCGCCTGCGCTGTTCACCAGCATCGGTGAGTTCACCAAAGCCATTGGCCAGCTCGACGCCGCAGGCATAGACCTCGAAACGCTCCGACACCTTGGGGTCGCCAGGGACCCTTCTGGCCAGAGCTGCCTCGCAGGCCGGATAATGGTCGAGCACCGTCACCCGGCCATTGCCCAGGCGCGGCTCCACCTTATCCACGAGGATCTGCGTGAAGAGATAGCTCCAGGTCGTTTCGGAGGGCACTGCCATGCCGATACGAGCCATCTGCGCGGCAAGCGCGGCGTCGTTTGGGATTCCCTCCCCATCGAGGGTGGAAAGCAGATCGATGTCGGCATATTCGGCGAACGCTTCGGCGACGCTGAGCCTTTGCGCCTCCGCACAGGGATCGCAGTCGCGGCCGCGGAAGGAAAACATTCCGGCGCCGCTCGTTTCGGCGGCCAGGCGGATCAGAGCCAAGGTGTCGGCAATGACGGCGTCGTAGGCCTCGTTTGCCCGGTACCACTCGAGCATGGTGAATTCGGGATGATGCAGCGCGCTGCGCTCCCGATTGCGCCACACATGCTGGAAGCTGGCGATGCGCTCTTCGCCGGCGGCCAGCAGTTTCTTCATCGTGAATTCAGGCGATGTGTGCAGATACATGCCCTGCCCCAGACCATCGTTACCGATCATCGTGGTACCGAAGGCATGAAGGTGGGTTTCATTGCCCGGCGAACGCTGCAAACCGGGAGGGTCGACCACGATGAAGTCCCGTTCGGCCAGCCAGACGCGCATGGCCGCATCGATCCGCGCGCGCGCCAGCAGCGCGGGCCTGCGGTCGGCATGGCGATCGGGTGTCCACCAGGGCGATGTCTGGAGAGCCGTCATAGCGGGTTTCTTGCGGTCCGGTCTGGCGAAATGGCGCGGAATAGGTTATCGGGCGCTCGACAGTACATTTTGCGGCGCCACGACGGCCCAGCCTCTAAACCGCGCCGCCGATACGAACAAGGAAGAATTATGGTCAAGGTCATCGCCTCGTCGCTGCGCAAAGGCCATGTGGTCGAGCAGGACGGCAACCTCCACGTGGTGCTCACCGCTGAAAACGTCCATCCCGGTAAGGGCAATTCGGTGACGAACGTCACGATGCGCCGCATTTCCGATGGCGTGAAAGTCATTGGTCGCTGGCGCACCGTGGAGATGGTCGAAAAGGCCGACGTGGATGATCGTGAATACGACTATCTCTATTCCGATGGCGAAGGCCACCATTTCATGGAACCGGCCACCTATGAGCAGATCACCGTCGGCGACGACGTGATCGGCGACCAGAAGGCTTATCTTGCCGATGGCATGAAGGTGCATCTGATGACCCATGAAGGCATCGCGCTTTCGATGGAGCTGCCCCAGCGCATGACTTTCGAAATCGTCGAGACCGAGCCTGTGGTGAAGGGTCAGACGGCCTCGTCGTCCTACAAGCCTGCCGTGCTGAATAACGGCCTGCGCGTCATGGTGCCCCCGCATATCGATGCCGGCACCCGGATCGTCATCCTGACCGATGACAATTCCTACGTCGAGCGCGCCAAGGACTGACCGAGCCTTTCGTTTAGTGAAAAACGGGCCCGCGAGGGCCCGTTTTTTCATTCCAGGTCTTGTTCCGCCTGAATCCAGTGCAGATTGGACCGGTCGGCCGGCGCGCCATCGGCCAACCAACTGTCATAGGCGATCTGGCGCTGATGCATTTCCTTTGCGCGTAGCCAATATTCCATGGCCTTGCCCTCAGGGTGACCATCCTGTTCCGAAAGGAAATAGGCAGTTTCCCTAATGCGTTCCGCGACGGCCGAGTTCTTGAGCATGAGCTGGCAGCCCTAAAGCCGATCAGGCGGCCTTGAGATTGACGGACGACTTGGCGAGGCCAGAGAGCTTTTCGTCGGTCGCCTGTTCTTCCTTAAGCGTCTCGAGGAAAAGGTTCATGGCGTCCTTGTGCCCAAGCTGCTTGGCCCACGTTGCAAGGGTGCCATAACGGGCCATTTCGTAGTGCTCTACGGCCTGCGCTGCGGAAACGAGGCCTGCATCGAGGGCGGACGTTCCCTTGAACTCGTCCATGATCTCCTTGCCTTCCTCGATGATGCCGAGGATGGCGTCACAAGTCTTTCCGCGCGGGGCTTTGCCGAGCATCTCGAACACCTGCTCAAGGCGCTCGACATGGACTTCGGTTTCGGCGCGATGCTGCTCGAAGCCGGCTTTCAGTTCTTCCGACTGTGCCGCCTTGGCCATTTTCGGCAGGGCTTTGAGGATCTGGCGCTCGGCGTAATAGATGTCCTTGAGCGTATCGAGGAAAAGATCGTCCAGTTGCTTGTCAGCCATTGTCTCAGCTCCGGTATCGGAATGGGTTGATGACGCTGGCCGGGAAACGGTGAAGTTGGTGCGAGGTTCCGCCCGCACCGATCACATGCATAGGTTAAGAAAAGCGCGCCGACAGCCAGCGCATCTGCTCTTGCTCCTGAAAGGGCCCGCCCCCTTCGTGGTTGTTGAACTCATATTCCACCATGCTCTTCTCCTGGCCAGCGAAAGCCTTGAATGCACCCATAACGGTAGAAGGCGGGCAGATGTCGTCCATCAGCGCGACAGAGAACAGCGCCGCGGCCTTGGAGAGGCGAGCAAAGTTGACGCCATCGAAATAGCGCAGGGTCTCAAAGACCGTTTCGGACTTCTCCCTGTGCTGGGCCAGGAAGCGGACGATCTCGAGATAGGGGTCGCGCCCCGCAACGCGGACGGCGCGCGGGAAGTCGCACAGGAACGGCACGTCGGGCATAACGGCTTTTACCCGATTGTCGATGCCGGCCACGGCAAGGGCGATACCGCCGCCCTGGCTGCCGCCGCAAACGGCGATCCTGTCGGCATCGACGGCGTCGAGGTCGACGAGGGCATCGATGGCGCGCACGCCATCGGTAAACACCCGGCGGTAATAGTAGTCATGACGGTCGAGAATTCCCTTGGTCATCACACCGGGGATCTGGCTGGCTGACCCCACAGGGTCGGGTGTCGCCCCGGTGCTCCAGCCCGAACCCTGCCCACGGGTATCCATGCGGAAATAGGCAAATCCCGATGCCGCCCAATGCAGACCCTCATGCGGAAAGCCCCGGCCACCCCCATAGCCTACATACTGCACTACCAAGGGCAAGGCCGCCGCATGGTCGCGAGGCAGGACCAGCCAGCCCTTGACAGGATGTCCGCCAAAACCGGGGAAGGTCACGTCAAAGACCTCCACCAGCCGCAGTGTCGTATCGGCCGGAACCAGGCTGACTTCTGTGGAAAAGGTACGTGCTTCTGCAAGGGTGGACGCCCAGAAGGCGGAAAAATCCTCGGGCAGAGTCACCGAGCTTTCATAAGCATCAAGAAGGGGATGAACAAGATCGGGAAAAGGCAAGGGATCGTTCCATGTCAGAAGTGACGGACCATTCCAGCACGAGCCCGGCTCTCTTTCCAGCCGTGCGGAAAAATTACCCCGTTGGCTCAACCGTTTTTGGTATCCAGACAGACCTGGAGGCGATCCAGCTCACGGCACTGCGTGAAAACGTCTGCCGCCTCGGCAACCTTGCCGGCTTCGATCAGGGTAATGAGCTCGACGAAAAGCGCAGTCGAGCGCGTGCGATAGGTCGGCCCTGCCATGGCGACATCTTTCGTCAGCGCCAGGGCCAGGGTCAATTCGACCACCCCGATCACCGAGCGCAGCAGCATGTCCTGTGCGCTGTCGGCAAGGATGCCGTGCACTTCGAGACAGGCCAAGCCGAACTGCTCGATGGATTCACCGGCCGTCTCCATCTGGTGGCACCAATATTTCAGCAGGCGCACATGCTCGGCCGTCCGGTGCCGAGCCGCCCGTTCGATCATGGGCGCTTCGAGCACGGCCCGTGCGCGAAACAGGCTCTCCAGGAATTCGGCATCGACAGGAGCGTCAAAATGCCAGGCCAGCACCTGGGGGTCGAAGAAATTCCATCGCCCACGCGGTGACACTCTGGTTCCCACTTTTGGCCGGGCTTCGACGAGGCCCTTTGCTTCGAGAGTCTTTAACGCCTCGCGCAGCACCGTACGGGAAACGCCGTATTGCTCCATCATCACCGCATCGCTGGCGAGCACCGACCCAATTGGAAACCGGCCAGCGACGATGGACTGGCCGATCTCGTTGATGACGAAGGTGTGGAAATTCCGCGCAGCACGCCGCCCGGACAAGGACCGGATAAGGCTGCCTGTTTCGATCATCCTAGCCCTTCTCGGCCACCTTTTCTCCGGGCGCCGACGCTGCAAAGATCAGGCGCTGCAACACGATGAACAGGAACAGCAGGATGCCGATGACGATCTTGGTCCACCAGCTCGACAAGGTCCCGTCGAATATTATGTACGTCTGGACCAGACCCAACAGCATCACGCCGATGAACGTACCCAGCACGAAGCCATAGCCGCCCGTCAGCAATGTACCCCCGATGACTACGGCGCTGATGGCATCGAGCTCGACACCTACGGCCGCCAGCGGATATCCGGCGGAAGTATAAAGCGAAAAGACGATTCCCGCCAACGCGGCCAGAACGCTGGAGAGCACATAGACGCCTACCGTTGTTCGGGCAACCGGTACGCCCATGAGCGAAGCCGAGACAGGGTTGCCGCCCAGCGCATAGACATAGGAGCCAAACTTGGTGCGGTGGGCAACAAAGGCGCCAATGATGAATATAGCCACCATGGTGAGGCCGATGAAGCTCAACCGCCCGCCCCCGGGAAGGCGAATGATGAGGCTCGAAATCCAGCCATAGAAATCGTGGCTGATCGGCACCGAATCCTGGGTGATGACGGATGCGCCGCCTCGCGCCAGGAACATGCCGGCCAGGGTGACGATAAAGGCTGGCACCTGGAGGTAATGGATGGCCAACCCCATGACACCGCCAAAGATAGCCGCGACCAGCAGGGCGATCGCAAAGGCCGCTAGCGGATGAAAACCCGCCCAGGAGATCAGCACTGCTACCAACACGCCGGTGAAGCCGATCACTGCTCCGACGGAAAGATCGATACCTCCCGAGAGGATCACAAAAGTCATGCCGACGGCCGCAATTCCCAAAAAGGCATTGTCGGTGAGGAAGTTTCCGAGCACGCGTGTCGAGAACATTCCGGGGAACTGCAACACCGCCAGGGAATAGGCGATGACGAAAATGATGGCGGTCGCCACAAGCGGACGGAGCGAGCGGCTCATTTGCGGGCCTCCTGCGCCACAGGGCGGAGACGAGTGGGGAACAATCTGCCCGCCAGCGGCGACTGGATGATGAGCACAAGGAAGATCAGCGCCGCCTTGACGATGAGATTGAACTCGGGAGGAAACCCCGAAACCAGGATGCCGGTATTCATGGCCTGGATAATGATCGCGCCGATCACCGCAAGGGGAACGGAAAACCGCCCGCCAAGCAGCGAGGTGCCGCCGATGACCACGGCGAGGATGGCGTCGAGCTCGAGCCAGAGCCCGGCATTATTGGCGTCGGCCCCCCGAATGTCGCCCGCCACGATGATGCCGGCCACCGCAGCGCAGAACCCGGAGAGCCCATAGACCATGATCAGCAGCATGCGGCTGCGGATGCCGGCCAGGCTCGCCGCGGCGCGATTGACGCCCACAGCCTCGATGAACAGGCCCAAAGCCGTGCGGCGCACCAGGAGCGTCACCAGGATCAGCAGCACGATGGCGATGACTGCGGCCATGGGCAGGCCAAGGAAGGAACCGGTGCCGATAAAGATCAGCAAGGGATCGTTGAAAGTGACAATGAAGCCTTGGGTGATGAGCTGGGCGATGCCGCGCCCGGCCACCATCAGCACCAGCGTGGCTACAATGGGCTGAATGTCGAGCACCGCCACAAGGAAGCCGTTCCACAAGCCGCAGAGCAGCCCGACGGCAAGGGCGGCCGCGACGGCGATCGGCGCCGGATAGCCGGCAACGACAAGAGTCGCGGCCACGGCGCCGGCCATGGCCATGACGGCGCCGACGGAAAGATCGACACCCTTTGTGGCAATGACACCCACCATGCCGATGGCGAGGATCGCCACGGGCGCGCCCCTGTTGAGCACGTCGATCAGGCTGCCGAAAAGGCGGCCATCCTGCCAGGTAATGCGAAAGAAGTTCGGAAAAAGCAGCCAGTTGATCAGCAGGATGCCGGCTAGGGCCAGGACCTGAGGATTGGCCATGCGGGCCAGAACACGCCGCGTCATCACGCTGTGCCCTCTTTGTGGTTGGCGATCGCCTGCACGATGACGCCGGGATTGATGTCCTTGCCGGAAAGCTCGGCCACGAGTTCCCGCTCGCGCATCACGACGATACGCGTGGAATAGGCCACGACCTCGTCGAGTTCGGACGAGATCACCACAAGCGCCAGTCCTTCGTCACGCAGGCGATTGATGGTCCTGACGATTTCGGCGTGCGCGCCCACGTCTATCCCCCGCGTCGGTTCATCGAGAATGAGAAAGGCGGGGTCGGTGGCCAACCATCGGGACAGGATGACCTTCTGCTGGTTTCCGCCCGAGAGAAGCTTGATGGGCATGTCGAGTGAGGCAGCGCGAATATCCATCGCCTCACCGAACTTGCCGGCAATTTCCATCTGCTCGTCGCGATTGAGGGCGCTGAACCAGCCCAGTTTGCCCTGGAGGGCGATGATGATGTTTTCGCGCACCGAAAGATCGCCAAAAATGCCCTCGGCCTTGCGATCCTCGGGGCAGAAGCCGAAGCCCCTGGCGATGGCGTCGGTAGGACTGGTGATGCTGATCGGCTTGCCAGCGAAGGTCACCTCGCCCTCATCGGCGACATCGGCTCCGAACATGATGCGGGCCATTTCCGTTCGCCCCGAGCCCAGCAGGCCCGCCACGCCGATCACTTCGCCCTTGTGGATGGTGAGGTTGAACGGCTGCACGCCGCGCTTGCGACCATAATTTTTGAAATCCAGCAGGACCTCGCCCAACGGCCGGGCGTCCTGCACGCCGGTGGCGCCGGAAAATGCCACATCCTTGCCCAGCATCAGCCTGACCACATCCGTACGGGTGACATTGTCCAGCGCGCGGGTCTCGATCAGCCTGCCATTGCGCAGGATGGTGACCCGGTCGGCCAACGCGAAGACCTGGTCCAGGAAATGGGTAATGAAGACGATGGCCAGACCTTTCGCCCGAAGGCCGCGGATGATCTCGAAGAGGCGCTCGACTTCCTTGCGATCGAGGCTGGCCGTGGGTTCATCGAGGATCAGCACCTTGCCTGAAAGCTCCACGGCCCTCGCTATCGCGACGATCTGCTGCACTGCGACGGAATAGGCGCCCAGCTCGCTGGCTGGGTCGATATCGAGCCCATAGCGCTCGAGAATGACACGGGACTCCCGCTGCATCCGACGCCGATCGACCAGACCGAACCGCGTCGGCTGATGACCCAGAAAGAGGTTTTCCGCCACCGACCTGTTGGGCAGCAGGTTGACCTCCTGATAGACCGTCCCGATGCCGTATTTCTGGGCGTCCTGAGGATTGTCGAATGTCACCGGGATGCCATCGACCAGAACCTGGCCGGTCGTCGGCTGGTAGGCGCCGGTCAGGATCTTGATCAGCGTCGACTTGCCTGCGCCATTCTCACCAAGAAGAGCATGGACCTCGCCGGCTCGCAGGCCGAAATCGACGGAGTCGAGCGCGACATGATTGCCGAAGACCTTGATGATCCCGCGGGCTTCGAGTGCATAATCGTCGTCAGGCATGTGCCCCTCCCTGCCTGTGAGCAGTCTGCACCAGTCTTTAGGCGTCGTCATTGCCTGGTTTTCACGGCAATCCAACTTGCGAAGGTGGACCACCCGGACAGGCCGGGTGGTGACGTTGTTGCGGATCCGGCGTTCAGCCGGACGGGGCGGTCTTAGTACCCCAGGTCCTTGCGGCGCTCGTATTCACCGGCCGGATCGTCGGCAGAGGTATAGAGCTTGGACTCGGTGATGATGAACTTTTCCGGCTCGGTGCCATCGGCCCAGTAGGCGGCCAGGACATCGAATGCCGGACCGGCCATGTTGGGGGTCAGTTCGACCGTGGCATTGGCTTCGCCAGCGGCAATGGCGGTGAAGATATCGGGCACGGCGTCGATCGAGACCACGAGGATATCCGTACCGGGCTTGAGGCCGGCATCCTTGATTGCCTGGATGGCGCCAACGGCCATGTCGTCATTATGGGCATAGACCGCGCAGATATCTGCGCCACCATTCTCCGCCTTGATGAAGCCTTCCATCACTTCCTTGCCCTTGGAGCGGGTGAAATCGCCGGTCTGGCTGCGGGCAATGGTAATATTACTGGCGCCGGCAATGGCCTCCTCGAAGCCCTGCTTGCGGTTGATCGCCGGGGTCGAACCCACGGTGCCCTGCAATTCGACCACCTTGCAGTCGGCGCCGGCAACATTGTCCACCAGCCACTGGCCGGCCACGCGACCCTCTTCCACCTGGTCCGAAGCGACGGAGGCGAGGTAAAGTTCTTCCGGCGCATCGACACCGCGGTCGAGCAGCACGACGGGAATTTCAGCTTCCTTGGCCTCTGTCAGCACGTCATCCCAGCCCGTGGCCACCACCGGAGCCACGAGGATGGCATCGACGCCCTGAGCAATGAAGCCGCGGATCGCCTTGATCTGGTTTTCCTGCTTTTGCTGCGCGTCGGCGAATTTGAGATCGACGCCGCGCTCCTCTGCCTGCTGGCGGGTCACGGACGTTTCAGCGGCACGCCAGCCCGATTCGGAACCGATCTGCGAAAAGCCGACAACCTTGCCGGAAATGTCCTGCGCCAAGGCAACAGAAGACAAGGCGGTAGCGAGGCTCGCCGCGATGGCGAGCTTGGTAATGATGCTCACGATGAATCCTCCCAAAAGCCGCCCGGCGTTTGCGCTTCAGGCGGTAAAGGGACGCTACATAAAGTACTATTATATGTAAAGTAGGATTGTTTAGGCGTAAAATGGGGCATTCCGAAGGTCCTCGAAATGCCCCTAGCGTCTGTAAGAGCGAAGGTTTTGCTCAGCCGCGAGTCACAGCAGAATGGTAGTGCTCCAGCACTTTCGCCCCATCCACGCCGACACAGATCGTGTGATGCGGACGGCCCTCCCAGGCTGAATGCACGCCTCCGCGCTCGGCGGGCCAGAGCGCTGTCTGCCCTACGGCCAGACCCTCCCGCACCACCGCGATGGCGCCACGACGGACCTCGAACCATTCTGGGTGGAGCGCGTAGGTCACCGCCAGAAGATCATGACCGACCACGCCGGAGAGACCCATAACGTTCATATAGAACTTGGCGTAGTGACCACACATCTGGCGCAGCAGTTCGGCATTTTCGCCGGCCTCGTCCGCCAGGCGCGCGAGATAATCACTGTCGAGGATGATATCGTGCGTGACGTCGAGCCCCACCACGGTCACCGGCCACTCGGCCATGAAAATCTCATCGGCGCCCACTGGGTCGCCATGAATATTGGCTTCTGCCAGCGGGGTGATGTTGCCGCTGCGCCCCTGATAGCCGAAGGCGCCACCCATGATGATGACCTGCTTGGTCAGCGTCGCCACGTCCGGTGCCTGGCGAAGGGCAAGAGCCAGATTGGTCATGCGACCCACTGCGATGATCGTGACCTCGCCTGGATGCGCCCTGACCGTATCGATGATGAACTGGCTGGCCGTGCCGGCATGCAGACCAGCTTCGTCGACTGGAGGAATATCGATGTCGCCTAGGCCGTTGTGACCATGGACGGCAGCGGGTTCCTCCTTGACCACCTCATCGAGGGTAAATTCCGCACCCCTGACCACCGGCGCCACAAGGCCGAATTTCTGTCGCAGGAACAGGGCATTGCGCGTAGTGTCCGCAATGCTCGCATTGCCCACGACGGTGGTGATGCCGAGAAGCTCGATTTCAGGGAGCTTGCTCAGGTAGAGCAAAGCCATGGCATCATCGATGCCGGGGTCGGTATCAAAAATAACTTTCATTCACATCGCCGTCTTTGGTCGGGAATAGGCTTTATCCCGGTCTCGTCTTATTGTCTGTTTGCTCTTCTAGCATCAAGCCGCTTGACTATCGACGTTTTTTGACCAAACGATCAAAAATAGATCGTCGGCATTCGGGAGGGAAACCATGCGCTTCGGATACAAGGCATCGGCGGAGCAGTTTGCCCCCAACGACCTCCTGCGGTTCGCCGTCGAGGCCGAAGAGGCCGGCTTCGACTCGGTCTTCGTGTCCGACCATTTCCAGCCTTGGAAACATACTGACGGCCACGCGCCTTTCGCCCCGGGCTGGATGTCTGCGGTCCTCGCCCGTACCGAAAAGATCATTCTTGGCACCTCGGTTCTCACCCCTACCTTCCGCCTTCATCCTACGGTGGTCGCCCATGCCTTCGGCACCATGGGCGCGATGTTTCCCGGTCGTGTCATCCTCGGCGTCGGCACGGGCGAAGGTCTCAATGAAGTCCCGGCCACCGGTATGGATTGGCCTGAGCTCAAGGAGAGATCGGCGCGCCTTCGCGAAGCGGTTAAACTCATTCGCCAGCTCTGGACAGAGGACCGCGTTTCCTTCGAGGGGCAATATTACAAGACGGTCAACGCCACCATCTACGACAAGCCCGTCGAGCCCGTGCCGATCTACATTGCCGCCGGTGGTCCCCTGAACGCAAAATATGCCGGCCGCGCCGGTGACGGCTTCATCTGCACGTCCGGCAAGGGCGCAGAGCTTTATGTGGATCAGCTCCTGCCCAATGTCGAAACCGGCCGGGCCGAAAGCGACCTCAGGGACAAGCCCTTCGAGCGCATGATCGAGGTCAAGGTATCCTTTGACACCGACCCGGAGCGAGCGCTGAACGACACGCGCAATTGGGCGGCGCTTTCCCTTTCTGCAGAAGAAAAGCACTCTGTTCAGGATGCCGAGGAAATGGAACGCCTGGCCGACGCCTTGCCGATTGAGCGCGTGGCCAAACGCTGGATCGTGTCCTCCGATCCCGATGAGCACGTTGCGGCAATCAAGACCTATATCGACTACGGCTTCGACCATCTGGTCTTCCATGCACCAGGGACGGACCAGAGCCGGTTCTTGGGCCTCTATGCCCAGGAAATTCTGCCCCGGCTTCGGAAGCTGGTGGGATAGATGACGACGCCCCGAATTTGCCAATACCGCGACCCATTCCCCCCTTGGCAGGGGGGGGATAGCTGGGGGTGCAGGCCGTGACCCCTCGCATCTCCGTATGGGGCATTACGGGGCTTCCAGAAATCGCTCCCCGTGATGACCTTGTTGCCATAATTGCTGGCGCGGTTACTACCCAGGCCGCCACCGACCCCGATCTGGCCCTGCAATCGGGCGACATCCTCGTCGTTACCTCGAAAATCGTCTCCAAATCCGAAGGCATGCAGGTGCCGGCCGCCGAGCGCGAGCAGGCAATAGCCGCTGATACTGTCCGCGTCGTAGCCGAGCGCGTCCATCCTGGTGGCAACTTCAAGATCGTGGAAACCCGCCAGGGCCTCGTCATGGCGGCCGCCGGCATCGATATGTCGAATGTTCCCGAAGGCGTGGCCCTGCGCCTTCCAGCCGACCCCGATGCCTCGGCCCGAGCCCTGTGCGCCGGCCTTCGGCAAAGGCTTGGCATGAATATCGGCGTCATCATTACCGATACGATCGGTCGCGCCTGGCGCGTGGGGCAGACGGACATGGCGATTGGCGCGGCCGGGTTGCAATTGACCGACGACCTGCGCGGCGCCAATGACGCCAATGGCCGCCCCCTGCACGTAACCCAGGCCGTGATTGCCGACGAGATTGCCGGGGCCGCTGATCTGGTCAAGGGCAAGACCACCGGCATTCCGGTGGCGGTCGTACGCGGCATGGGGCGCTTTGTTCGCGACCTGGACGCGCCCGGCGCCCGCAGCCTCACCCGCACCGGCGATGATGACATGTTCCGTTTCGGCAGTGCCGAAGCCTACCGCCTCGGCTATGAGGCGGCGATGGCCGAGATCAAGGCCAAGAGCGTCAAACAGGATGAGATGCCATGAGATACGCGGCTTTTATTCCCCTTGTGCTGGCTTTGACAGCCTCGCCCACCCATGCGGCTACACCCTATCCGCTGGTTTTGGACAATTGCGGGACAGTTGTCGAATTCGACGGTCCACCGCAACGGGTCGTCACCCTCAAGTCTACGGCAACCGAATTGCTTCTAGCCCTCGGGCTCGCCAATCGCATCGTCGGCATCGGCTTTCAGGACGGCCCCCTCCCCGAGAGTTTGGCCTCTGCCGGTGAAGGCCTGAAAATTCTATCCGACAAGCTTCCGAGCCAGGAAGTGGTTCTCGAAAGCGAACCGGACTTCATCTATGGCGGTTGGGAAAGCAATTTTGCCGCCGACGGAGCAGGCGAACGCCCGATCCTGGCCGAACTGGGCGTCGACACATACGTCGCGCCGGCCGCCTGTCGCTCCATTGCCCCCCCGAAGCTCACATTTGACGGCCTCTTTGCGCAGATCGCAGAGATGGGCGCCATCTTCGACATCGAGGACACGGCCAACGCGCTGATCGCCGAACAGCAGGCGCTGCTCGACGGTGTGACACGAGACCCGCGAGGGCTCACCGCTCTCTGGTATTCTTCGGGCACCAAGACGCCTTACGTCGGGGCGGGCACGAATGCGCCCGATATGATCATGTCGGCGCTGGGACTGGAAAACATCTATGGCGCGGTGGGCGAGGGGTGGACTTCGGCCAGCTGGGAGGCAATCGTCGATGAAAATCCCGACGTGATCGTGTTGGTCGACGCCGCTTGGAACCCGGCAGAACAAAAGAAGACTCTGCTCGCTGAAAACCCGATCACCAACAAGCTCGATGCCGTCGTCAACGAGCGCTACCTCATCATACCCTTCCCGGCATCGGAAGCAGGCATTCGCAATGTCCCGGCAGTGCTCGACATGGCCGCGCAACTGGCCAAGCTGTCCTTTGAGCGCTGAGCCTCGAGTTAAACTAGTTAAATGTCCCATTGGCCCGGATCGTGTCTTATGGCCGCCGATTCGGAAGGATGGGGCATGGGTTTGCAATTCGAGGTGGTCGATCTTCGGACCGACCTTATCTGCGCGTCTGAAATGGTCGAGGGCGCAGCATCTCCAGAGGAGGCAGCCCGCAGGGTCCTGGGTATCGATGTGTTTCGCAGCGGCAAGCGTCAGGATCTGGTCGCTCGCGTCTATTGGCAAAGGCGGGGCGAACCAAAAAACATGGTTCGACTCTATTCAAGACCGTATTTTCAATAGGGGCCGGAACGGGCAGATAATCGCGCCGAGACGCATGCCAATCGGCACCGCTCAATCGTGAAGCATCTCGTCCTGCCCGGGCTTGGTGTCCTGCTGCTGCTCAGCGCCGTCGCTGCGGTGACGATGGGCCCGGCAAGCCTTACCCCGCAGGAAGTGGGCATGGTTATCCTGCATCATCTGGGCTTGCTTGCTGAGAGCCCGGTGTCGCGGCTGCGCGATGCCATCGTCTGGGAACTGCGCCTTCCTCGGGTGCTGACGGCAATGGCCGTGGGCGCAGGACTTGGACTATCGGGCACGGTGATGCAGGCATTGACCCGCAATCCCCTGGCCGACCCCTACCTCCTCGGTCTGTCATCGGGAGCCGCTCTCGGCGCCGTGCTGTTCCTGCTGGCGGGCTTTACACTCTTCATGCCGTTTGGCGCCTTTCTGGGCAGCTTGGTGGCATTGGGCCTGGCGCTTCTGGTTGCAGGCCTACTTGGCGGCGCAACTCCGTCCCGGGCTATCTTGGCCGGCATCTGCATTTCGGCGCTCGCTTCTGCGGCGACCTCATTTCTGATCTTCTGGTCGGCGACGGGCGACAGCTACCGCGAAATTCTCTCCTGGCTGCTGGGATCGCTATCCGGGTCGCTTTGGGGAGACGCAGCACTGGTTGGTGCAGCGCTCCTGGTTTGCGCGCCGATCATCCTTGTGTGCGGCAGGGCGCTTGACGCCTTCGCTTTCGGTGACAGGGCCGCGGCAGCTCTGGGCATTGACGTGCCTCGGCTGCGCTGGACGCTGCTGGGCATCACCGCTTTGCTGACCGGACTTATGGTCGCGATCGGCGGGGCAATCGGCTTCGTCGGACTGGTCGTTCCGCACGCCGTGCGGCTGGCGATCGGGTCACAGCACCGGCGCCTGCTACCGCATGTCATGTTGGTCGGAGCAATATTCATGCTGTGGGCCGATACAGCCGCCCGCACCCTGTTCGACCCACGCGAATTGCCGGTCGGCATCATCACGGCTCTTGTGGGGGCTCCGGTTTTCCTCCTGGTTCTGCTGCGCTACCGGAGGGTAACATGAGCGTGGAAGTGGAAGGGCTCGAGATAACCCGCAGCGGGAGGGCCATCCTTTCAAGAGCCACCTTTTCAGCTCCATCGGCAGCGATCACCGGGCTGATCGGGCCTAACGGCGCGGGCAAGTCCACCTTGCTGGGTGCTCTGCTTGGGTTGCTTCCTGCCAGTGGGTCGGTTCGGTTCGATGGGCAGGACCTGCTCGCGATGCCCAGGCGCGACCGGGCCCGCCTCGCGGCCCTGGTCGAGCAATCCTCCTTCACAGAAGAGCGCCTCAGCGTACGGGACGTGGTGGGATTGGGGCGCATCCCCCATCAATCGGCCCTCTCTCTGCTGGAGGATGGCGAGGGCGCCGCGATCATCGATGACGCCCTCGCCCAAACTGACCTCTTGTCATTCTCGTCAAGGCGGTTCGACATGCTTTCCGGAGGCGAACAGCAGCGCGTTCATCTGGCACGGGCCCTTGCGCAGCAGCCGCGCCTGCTGATGCTCGATGAACCAACTAGCCACCTCGACATCAGTGCCCAGCTCCAGCTTTTCGCCCTGCTGCAACGGAAGGCGCGAAGCGGGATGACGGTGATTATTGCACTCCATGATCTCAACCTGGCATTGCGCTTCTGCGACCATCTTGTCCTTGTGTCCGGTGGCACAATCGCGGCCTCCGGATCTTCCCAAGAGATCCTGACGCCGCATTGGCTGGAATCGGCGTATAATGTCCGCGCCCGGACGGTCGCAGACCCGATCACCGGCCGGCCGATCCTCGTCTATGACGAGGCTGCGGCTGCGAAACCGGATTGACAATCTTCACCACGCCCCTAAAAATTTGATCAGCTGGTCAAATTTATTGGCCGTCAAGGGAGCGCGGGAACACATGGAATTCGGTATCACCTTCAAGGGTTTCATCGAGCACGAACGGGCGCGCTATCTGGTGCGGGCCGCCGAATTTGCCGGCTTCTCCTATTGCTGGTTCTATGACAGCCATATTCTCTGGCGCGACTGCTATTCCGCCATTGCCATGTGCATGGAACACACCACCGACATGCGGTTCGGACCGCTCGTGACCAATCCCGACGTGCGCGACTGGTCCGTCGCGGCCTCCATTTTCGGCTCGCTGTCCAAGCAATCGGGCGGGCGCTTTGATCTTGCCGTCGGTCGTGGCGACAGTTCGATGCGCGTCATGGGCAAGAAGCCAGCGACGTTGAAGCGCGTCGCCGAATTTATCGACAAGACCAAAGCCATGGTGCGCGGCGAAGAAGTGACCTATGGCGAAATTCCTGCCGCCGTGCAGTTCCCCTGGGCCGTGGGCCATGACATGCCCAGCTGGATTGCCGCCTATGGGCCGCTTGCTCTCAAGACGGCGGGCGAAAGTGCGGACGGCGTTGTTCTCCAGATCGCCGATCCGGGTCTATGCAAATGGTTCACCGACCAATGTATTGAAGCCGGCACGGCCGCTGGCAGGGACATGTCCGCTTATCGCTCAATGGCTGCAGCGCCCGCCTATTTCGGTGACAAGAAACGCGCCATCGAAAAGGTGAAATGGTTTCCCGCCATGGTCGGCAACCACGTTGCCGATATCGTCGAGAAGTATGGCTCTGACAGTGATAAGGTTCCCGCAAGCCTGACGTCCTATATCGAGAAGCGCCGCGGCTACGATTATTCCAAACACGGCCAGGCCGATAACCCCTATCTCGACTTCATCACCGACGATGTCGTGGAGAGCTTTTGCGTCCTGGGAGAGCCGGAAGACCACATCACCAAGGTGCGCCAGCTCAAAGCTGCGGGCGTTACCCAGTTCAACATCTATCTCGACAGTGGTGACGAAGAAGAAATCATCGCCAATTACGGGCGCCACGTCATCCCGGCCTTCCGCTGACTGCGGTCGGAAGAGGCCCGGGTCGTCGCGGCATCAACTGAGCCACTTTGTGATCAGTGCTAAACCGTATCTTGTACAAAAATTAGCCTTTGGTTTACTTTCGTTACCCAAGGTTAAAACGTGCAAATCAGCAGGCAGAACGCCGTTGTTGCAGCAGTTTAATGCAGTAACCGGATCCTCGTCACATGCACGGCAGGACTTTATCGGCGGCATCGGCCCAACGGCTGGGAAAGGGCCTTGCATTGGCCCTCGCCTTTGCATGCCTCCTTTCCGGCTGCGCCTCGACGCGTGATTTGCCGACGCGTGAGGCCAGCATCATCAACCCGGCCGCCGCCGTGATCATTCCCCCACCGGGCGGACCAGGCATTGCCAAGGTCGTGTCGACCACCTTCCCCAATGCCATCCGGCAGGACATCTCGCTCGTGACCCAGGCCCGCACGGCCGGGGAGAACAAGATTTCGGTCATCCTGTTCCAGGACCGCGGCGGCGACGGCAGCGACGCGCGCCTGCGCGATATCCCCTTCACCAATGTGAACCTGACCCAGGAAGCGCTGACCGCCTGGCCCGATACCGGGATGGCCGTTTCGCCCTACTACGTCCAGAATGCCTATGGTCCCTTCGGTTACGCCATCGGCAAGCCGGCCAATGGTGATACCTGCATTTATGCCTGGCAGCGGATCGAGCCGACCTTACGCCCCTCCGGCGCCACCGAGCGCGGCACTATCGTTATCCGTTTGCAATTGTGCCGCCAGAATTCCAGCGAGCGGCAATTGCTCGAAATCATGTACCAGCTACGCCTCGACGTCAGTGTCTTCCCGCCCGGCCGGGGCGCCGCACGGGTCGGGGCGCTGACCGCGCCGATCGTGCCGGTGGGCGTGCTTGGTTTCGAGGAAGTCATTCCCAGCGCCAGGCCAGTCGTCCGCAATCAGACCCCGGCTCGCCCAGCGCCGCAGGTGAGTACACCCGCGCCTGCGCCCGTCATCGCGGCACCACCGCCGGGCGCGCCGATCGTCCCGTCACCCACTGCATCGGGCTCAGCAGGCAGCGGAACTCAGGTTCCCGCCCCGTCGTCCGGCTCCGTCATCGTCCCTTCGCCCCCGGGTGGATCAAACTAGGCTGCTCGCGCCGCGGAAGTTCAAGTTGACCAAAGCATTTTCCATTCTGATCTGGCTCCTGGTGTCGGCAACGACCTTTGTGCTGCTGACCATCCCGGTCAGCCTGCAGGTGCACCTGGTGATGGCGGCGCTGCTGATCCTGCTCATGGCGGTGATCAAGCTACTGCGCCTCGAAGGCAATTGGCGCCTGCTGCTGCTCGCGCTGGGCACCATTATCGTGCTGCGCTATGCCTATTGGCGCACCACGAGCACCCTGCCCCCGGTCACCCAGCTGGCTGACTTCATTCCCGGTCTGATCCTCTACCTCGCCGAGATGTACTGCATCCTGATGTTGTTCCTCAGCCTCTTCGTCGTGATCAAACCCATTCCTCCGCGCCCCTCCATGAGACTCGCTCCGGATGAAGCGGTCCCCCATGTTGACGTCTTCATCCCGACCTATAACGAGGATTACGCTTTGCTGGCCGGCACATTAGCCGCCGCAAAGGCCATGGATTATCCCGCCGATCGCTTCACCGTTTGGCTGCTCGATGATGGGGGCACCGAGGCCAAGCGCAACGATCCGGATCCGGACAACGCAGCCGAGGCCCTCGATCGCTATAACCAGCTGCGGCAATTGTGCGACGAACTAGGCTGTCGGTACCTCACTCGCGCTGAGAACAAGCACGCCAAAGCGGGCAATCTCAACAACGGACTTGCCCATTCAAGCGGCGAATTCATCGCCGTCTTCGACGCCGACCACGCTCCGGCCCGCGACTTTCTTCAGGAAACCGTCCCCTATTTCGGCCGCGACGCACGGCTGTTCCTGGTGCAGACGCCGCACTTCTTCCTCAATCCAGATCCGCTGGAACGCAATCTGCGCACATTCGAGGTGATGCCCTCGGAAAACGAGATGTTCTATGGCGTTATCCAGCGTGGCCTCGACCGCTGGAACGCCGCATTCTTCTGCGGGTCGGCAGCGCTGTTACGCCGCGAGGCGCTCGAGGTCACCCAGGGCTTTGCTGGCCGGTCCATCACCGAGGACTGCGAGACCGCCATCGAACTGCATAGCCGCGGCTGGAACTCGATCTATGTCGATAAACCGCTGGTGGCCGGATTGCAGCCGGCGACCTTTGCCAGCTTTATCGGCCAGCGGACCCGCTGGGCCCAGGGCATGATGCAGATCATGCTGTTCAGCTTCCCTCTGTTCAAGCCTGGGCTCAAACTGGTGCAGCGGCTGAGTTACATGTCCAGCACCATGTTCTGGCTGTTTCCGCTGCCGCGGATGATCTTCCTCTTCGCCCCCTTCTGCTACCTCTTCCTTGACCTGCAGATCTTCACCGCTTCGGGTGGCGAGTTCGCCGCCTATACGCTCACCTATGTGCTCGTGAACCTGGTGTTGCAGAATTCGTTGTTCGGGCGCTGGCGTTGGCCGTGGATCTCGGAGCTCTACGAATATATCCAGTCCGTGCACCTCTTGGGCGCGTTGCTCTCGGTGCTGCGCAATCCCAGCAAGCCGACCTTCAAGGTGACGGCCAAGGATGAAAGCGTTGACAAGTCACGCCTGTCCGAACTGGCCCGGCCATTCTACCTGATCTTTCTCCTTTTGCTGCTCGCCGTGGCCATGACGATCTACAAGATCGGGGCCGAGCCGTACCGGGCTGAAGTGACCATGGTGGTCGGGGGCTGGAACATCTTCAACCTGATCCTGGCCGGTTGCGCCCTGGGTGTTGTGTCCGAACGGCGCGAAATCCGCGCCAGCCGCCGTGTGAATATCGAGCGGCGCTGCGAGGTGCGCGGAGCGGACGGCGCTTGGGTCCGTGGCACGATCACCAATGTGTCGAGCGGGGGACTGGGCGTTCGGCTGGCCGCCGGCTCGGCCGGGTTGGCGCGCGGTGCACCCACCACGCTGCGCTTCAATCCCCTTTCCGATACGGGTGCCAACGAACTGGCCATCTTCATCCGCTCGGTTTCCCCCGAAACCAAAGGTGCGGTCCTGGGCTGCCGCTATATGCCCGAGCGCGGACAGGATTACCGCCTCATCGCGGATCTGCTCTACGCCAACTCGGCGACATGGCAACAGCGCCAGCGCAGTCGCCAGATCAATATCGGCATTATCCGCGGCACAGTGCGTTTCCTGGCTATAGCCTCCTACCAGACGGCCCGCGGGCTGAGCTACCTACTGCGCTTTGGTCGCGGAAAGGCTGTCGAACATGAATAAGCGCGCCAGCCTGTCGCTGCTTTTCCTGGCCGGACTCATGGCTTCGGCCCATGCCCAGCCGGCCCCCTTCGACATGACGCCGGAAAGCGACCTGCGTATCCCGACGCCCGAGCCTGCGCCGGCGCCCAGTCCGGTTCCCACCCCGGCCATTGTCGCAGCGCCGTCCCAGCCGTTTTCGCGCTACATCAACGACAGTTCCGCCATTCGCCTCGAGGGAGAGGAGAGCCGGGAATCGGTGATCGTCTATCTGACCGAGGCCCAGGCTGCCGCCCCTGCGCGTTTCGAATTCAGCTTTCTCAACTCCTTGGTTGTGGCGCCGGAATATTCTAGTTTGCGCGTGCGCTTCAACAATACCGAGATTTCAAGTTCGCCGCTCGCCGCCTCCTCCGAACCGGCCAGTCGGTCCATCCAGGTGCCTGCCGGCATTCTCAAAGCCGGGCCGAATGTCATCGAGTTCCGCGCGACCGAGCGGCACCGCACCGATTGCTCGATCGACTCCACATATGAATTGTGGACCCAGATCGAAAGCAACGCTGTGCGCCTGCTTTTCGAAGGCGACAACCTCTCCCGCCTCTCCCGCCTGTCCGATTTGCCGGCCATCGGCGTCGATGCCGATGGCGAGACCCATATCCGGCTGATCAGCGCGCCTCTGACCAATCCGGAAACAGCGGAAGCCGCCGTCAAGCTGGCGCAATATCTGGCGCTGGCCATGCGGGTACCCGAACTGGTGCTCGAAGAAGCCGAGACGCTGTCCGAAGGCTTTCAGAGCGGCACGCTCGATGTGATCCTGCTGCCGGCCGACGACCTGCCGGCTGGGTTGGATGCCATGCGCGGCCAAGCCTCGGCCGGCCCGATCGCTGTGCTGACGACCCTGGCAAGCGGCGCCAGTACGCTGGTCATCAGCGGCCCGGACTGGGCCTCGATCACCCGCGCCAGCGAAGCCCTGCATCCGGGCGAGACGGCACTGGCCTCGGTGCCACGCATAGATCTCGTCTATCCCCATCCCGTCATGCTCGGCAGCCAGACGGTTTCCCTCGCAGCCCTTGGCACCGAGACCGCCGAATTCAACGGGCGCCGGCTCACCGCTGATTTCCAGTTCGAATTGCCGGCAGACTTCTACGCCAATCGCTATGGTGCGCTCGATCTGGTGCTGGACGCCGCCTATTCGTCCGACATCCTGCCCAACAGCGAGATCGACATCTACACCAATGGCCAGATCGCTTCGGCAACGCCCTTGCTGCGGACCGATGGCGGGCAATTGCGGGACACGGTCATCCGCATCCCCATGACCAGCCTGCGCCCCGGACGCAACGAAGGGGTTATCGCGATCAATCTGCAATCGGCCTCGGACGCGGTCTGCAGCCCCGGCTGGACCGGCCAGGCGCCGGTGCGCTTCGTATTGTCCAACAGTTCCCAGCTGCGCTTCCCCGACTATGCGCGGGTGGCCCAGGTGCCGGACCTTCAGGTCCTTGCAGGCTCGGGCTGGCCTTATGCCGATGCCCAATCCGTGCCGCTCGTCGTTGGTGGCAGCGCTGATTCAGTGCTTTCAGCCATGATGTTCGTCGCCCGTATTACCGCTGCCTCGGGCCGGATTCTGCCGCTCGATATCGTGCCCGCTACTGAACTCACGCCGGACCGAGATGGCCTTGTGATCATGCCACTGGGCGAGATGCCCCCGCCGATCAGCACCCGCACCGGCATCGCCACGGCGATGACCGCGAGCGATACCAGCGCTCTCGACCGCTTCAGCGGCGAGCGTCAGGACGTGCCGTTTGCCGAACAGGTCGACGCGGTGCTGGGTTACTTTGGCCTGCAACGCTCAGACCTGCGCCTGTTTGCTGGCCCCGAACCGCTGTTCGAGGTGTCCGCCAATACGACCGTGCTATCGCAAATGCGCCAGGGCGAAGGCGGCATCTGGACCATTCTGACCGCCAACGATGCGCGCAGCCTGCGCAGCGGCACCGAGCAATTGATCATCACCCAGCGCTGGCGAGAAATCGGCGGGCGGATCAGCGCGATCTCAAGCGGCGGCGATGCGCTCACCGTCGTGCCCGCTTCGCAGGTGATGCTGGCCGAAACTCAGCCTTTTTCCTTTGCCAATGCGCGCCTGATTGCAGCCAATTGGTTCTCGGGCAATATTGTCTACTTCACGTTGGCCATCATCGCAGCAGCTGTCCTTTTGACATTGGCTTCCTCCGCGGTGCTTTCACAATTGGGGCGACGCCAATGAAGCCGCTCAAGGCCGCACTTGTTTTCATCGGGCTGCTGGGGGCCATGCCGGCAATGGCGCAATCCGTCATCACGCCCGAAGAATGGCGGAGCTATGTCGAGGCCTATGTGTCCGCAGAAGGCAGGGTAATCGATACCGGCAACGGTGATATCAGTCATAGCGAAGGCCAAGGTTATGGCCTGATGCTCGCTGCCCTCGCGGGTGACCGCCCCACCTTTGAACGCATCTGGAGCTTTACCGCCACCGAAATGCTGGTGCGTGCCGATGGCCTGTCGGCCTGGCGCTGGGAGCCGGACAAGCGGCCCCGCGTCACCGACAGCAACAATGCCACCGATGGTGACATGCTCATCGCCTATGGCCTGCTGCTGGGCGCACGGGCATGGAATGACGGCCACTATTCTGACCTGGCGCTGCCCATTATCCGCACCATTGGGCGCACCATGCTGATCGAAGCGGAGGGCATGCCCGCCATCCTGCCGGGTGCCGAAGGTTTCGTGCGCGACGCTGATGCAGGCGGGCCGGTGCTCAACCCGTCCTATTGGATTTTCGAGACCTTTCCCGTCTTCGCAGAAATCGATCCGGTGATCGATTGGATGGCGGTCAGCGATACCGGGCTCGATATCCTCCGGCGGGCCCAGAATTCTGCCGCCGGCATTCCTGCCGACTGGATCCAGCTCGACGGCGCAGATAGCGAAGGCCCCGCAGAAGGTTTTCCGCCAGAATTCGGCTATAACGGTATTCGGGTGCCGGTCTATTTGATGCGGGCCGACCTGGCGCTCGAACTGCTCGAACCGTTTCGGCGCCATGCTGGGCCGGAGGGCCTTGCCAAGATCGACGTGACGACGAACGAAGCCATAGAGCCAATCACCGAGCCCGGCTACCGCCTGATCGCGGCGACCATGGATTGCGTGATCGACGGGACTGAAATTCCCGAGGACCTGAGGGTGATGGCGGCGACCAGCTATTACTCGGCCACGCTGCACCTGCTGCTGCTCGACCACCTGCGTCGGCACGAGCCCGCATGCCTGGGAGTTGAGGAGCCATGAGCCGGATTGCGTTTCTTATCGCCCTGGCTGGCATCGGCGGTTTTCTCTACGTTTTCGTGGCCGGCTCGTCCCATACCGCTCGGATCGAGGCCACCGAGCGGTCCTCGCCGCTGGTCGCCCAGGCGCCTATGCCCATCCAGACAACGATCGATACGCCTGCCGAGCAACAACCCGCGGCACCAGCCAACACATCGACCGCCACTCCCGCGCCACAAGCGGCACAGGCCAATGCGGTTGACGAAACAGCCTTGCGCTATTTTGCTCGCCAAGGCGATACAGAGCGCCTGCAGCGCGAGATCGAGCGCCTGCAGGCCCTCCATCCGGGTTGGCAACCTCCTGCCGATCCGCTGGCGGACGATTATGCGCCCGACGAGGACATCATCCGCTTGTGGGAACTCTACAGCGCCGGCGACTTTGCCGGTGCCCGGGCACTGATTGCCGAACGCCAGCAGCGCGATCCCGGCTTTGTGCCCTCCCCGGATCTTCTCCAGAGCCTGGCTTTGGGAGAGGCAGCTGCCCGCATGCGCAACGCCGCCTCCGTCGGTGAACATGCCACTGTCATCTCAATTGCGGCCAACAACCCGCAATTGCTGGTTTGCGCGAGCATCGATAATCTCTGGACCTTGGCCGAAGCCTTCGCTCGCACCGACGCCAAGGCGCGGGCTATAGACGCCTACACCTATATTCTGACCAATTGCACCGATCAGGCCGAGCGCTTTGCCACGCTGCAAAAGGCCATCGAACTTCTCGATCGTGCCGATCTTGAGCCTCTTCTGGCGCTGGAGCGGACCGACGCGGCAGGTGTGCATGAATTCGCCGACTTGCGCGTCGACCTGGCCCGACGGGCCATCGCCGCTTCTCTCGAGGAAAATGGCGCACAGCCGCTTCCCGCCGACGTGACGCTGCTGAGCCAGGATGCCACCAGCAGCGGCAATGCAGAGGATTTGCGGCTGCTTGGCTATTACGAGCTGGCCCGCAACCGGCCCAACGAAGCCCGACGCCTGTTCCAGAGCGCGCTGGATTCGGACCGTTCGGCGCAGTCCGCGGAGGCCCTTGGTGTCGCCTTACTGCAATTGCGCGATCCTGTGGCTGCCGAGGCGGCCATTGCCGACTATCGCAGCGAGAACGACACGATCGGCGAACTCTATTTGGCCGTTGCCGCCGCCATGCTATCGCAGGAGCCCCGCATTGACATCGGACAGGCGCCTCTGGGGCGGATCGTCGATGCAACCATGGCCGCGCGCAGTGCCAATGTGGCCCAGGAATTGGGCTGGTACGCCTACGCCTTCCAGCAGGTGCAGACCGCCTCGGAGTGGTTCGCGCTGGCGCTGACCTGGCAGGCCGACCTGGAACCGGCTGCCTATGGCCGAATGGTCGCCGCCAACGCTCTGGGCGACACCGCAACCGTCGAGACGATCCGAACGCAATGGAGCGGGCGATCAGCGCGCATCGCCGAATTTGGTCGCGCGACAACGTCGACTGCGCCGCCTGTGGCCATGCCCACTCCGGCGGAGGCAAGGCCCGTGCAGGCCGCGAGCCGGCCCGCCACAGCGCCGCAAACCGAAACGGTAGCCGCTGCTCAGGCGCCCCGGACATCCTCCGGGGCGCGGTCCTGTCAGAACTATGTTCCCGCCGCGAGCCTGTCGCCCGGTGCTGCCCTCAACCACGCCTGGTGCCTCATGGGCCTCAACCGCCCTGCCCAAGCCGTCGATCACTTTGCACGCGCGCTGCAATCGGGCTCCGAAAACACCCGCTCGGATGCCGCCTATGGCCAATCCCTTGCCTTTATCCGCCTCGGCCTGGGCAATGAGGCAGCGGTGGCTGCCGCAGCGGCACCGATCAGCCAGCAACGTGCTGCCGAACTCGAAATTGCCATTCTGACGCAGAAGGCCACAAGCGCCTACGGCATCGGCGACTACGCCCGCGCCATCGACCTGCTCGATGCCAGAGCCCGCTTCGCCGCCGAGCGCAACGACCTGCTGACGCTTCGAGCCTGGAGCTATTATCATCTGAGGCGCTTCGCAGAAGCCGAGCGGATTTTCTCCGCCGTCGCGGCGACAGGCTATGGCGACGCCGTCGGCGGACTGGAAGCAGCACGCAGCGCCCTGCGGATGCGAGCACCCTAGCTCTGGCGCTTATTATTCTCCATTTGACGGAAAATTTAGAAGGAAGTACCCTAGTGTAAAAGATTTAGGGTATGAGATGCTCATTGAAGGGACTATTTTAGGACAGGCAGCCTCATGGCACTGCCGCGCGATAAAGGCCATGGAGGCTGACGCGCATCGCTCCGGGGATTCCCACCTCTTTCCTCTGCCGCTGCCTGCATTCACCGATGTAGACCTCTATTTCAAGGATGAATCGAGCCACCCCACTGGCAGCCTCAAGCATCGTCTGGCGCGTTCGCTCATTCTCTACGGGATCTGCAACGGCCTGATCGGTCCAGAGACCGCCCTGGTCGAGGCCTCGTCCGGCTCGACTGCCGTAAGCGAGGCCTATTATGCCCGCCTGCTTGGTCTCAGGTTCTATGCCGTGCTGCCGTCCTCGACCACGCGCAGCAAGATCGATGCCATCGAGCAGCAAGGCGGAACCTGCCATTTCGTCGATGCGCCCGGTGCGATCTACGCAGAGGCCCAGCGTCTCGCCAAAAGCCTGGGCGGGCATTACCTCGACCAGTTCACCTATGCCGAACGTGCCACCGACTGGCGCGGCAATAACAATATTGCCGAATCTATCTTTCAGCAGATGACACTCGAGCGGCACCCGGTGCCCGCATGGGTGATAATGAGCCCCGGCACGGGTGGGACTTCTGCCACCATCGGTCGCTATATCCTTTATCGAGGTCTCGACACCAGCCTGTGCGTTCCCGATCCGGAATTCTCGGCCTTCTATGAGGGTTGGATCGGTAATGATCCAGACGCCACCTGTGACCGCGGCAGCGGCATAGAGGGGATCGGCAGGCCCCGCATGGAGGCTTCCTTCATGCCTCACGTCGTTGACGCCATGCTCAAAGTGCCCGACACCGCATCCATTGCCGCTAGCCGCGTGCTGTCGCGCCTGCTCGGACGGCGGGTCGGCGCCTCCACCGGTACGAACTTCATCGGGGTGCTCTGGGCAGCCTGCCAGATGCGTCGACAGGGACAGGCCGGCTCGGTGGTGACGCTGATCTGCGACAGTGGCGAACGTTATGTCCGAACCTATTACGATGATGCCTGGCTGGCCCGGCAGCAGATCGACATCGCGCCTGCCCAGGCACGCATCGAGGCCATTCTGCACACCGGTGAGTTCGACGATGCACTTCTGCTCGGGTGCAGCCAGCACGACTAGTTCCGGCGCGGCGGCCTTATGCGGAGGACGCCACCTTGTGCTCCTCGGCGACGTAGTTCTCGTTCCCCGTCTCCAGTGCACGGCGGACAGCACGCACGAGCGCTTCTGGCAGGCTGGGCTTATCGCAGAAGGCTGCGTTTGGATAGCGTGACGACAGACTATGCCGGCCTGCATGACCGGAGTGGAAGATGATCGGAACGCCCGCTTCGACCAGAACATCCGCCGCTGGAAAGACTTCGCCGTCATCAAGGCGAACATCGAGCACGGCACAGGCCGGCCGGTTCTGTTCCAGATAGGACAAAGTCGAGCGGACACTGGTGAAGGGCCCGTCTACGTCCCAGCCCGCTTCTCGAAGGCTGTCCTCGACGTCCATTGCGGTCAGAAGTTCATCTTCGACCAGCAGAATGTGTTTATCCATTGAATTCAATAACCGCTAGCGGGACGGACAATTCGTGGTGAAGCCGATTGCCGTCGACATGTGTGTGCAGATCCCCAGCGAGTTGCCGCGCAGATGTCCTGACCAGAATGGTCCCAAACCCGGCATTCTCGACATTTGGTACAGGCGTCGCGCGATGTTCCGTCCACACGATCACCAGTCGATTGCCCATAACCTCCCATCGCACGGAAAGGTTCCCCGCTTCAGGCCCTAGGACGCCATATTTCACCGAATTGGTCGCCCATTCATGCACAATCAAAGCGAAAGACGAGATGCAGGCTGCGCGCAGGAGGATCTTGGATCCTGAAACTTCCACATGGGCATGTCCGTCATAGGGGGCCAAGGTGGCTTCGATCAGTTCCTGGAGGCCGGACGCGTGTTCGCCTTGGGCTGATGTGGACAGGGAATGGGCGCGTCCCAGAGCAGCGATGCGCGAACCAATATCCTGGGCCATCGAGTCGACGGTGTCGTAATTTCGGGCGGCGATGCGCACCATGCCCGCGATCAGCGCGAAGAGGTTCTTCACCCTATGGTTCATTTCACGCAACATCACGTCGCGTGTTTCGGCCAATTGGTATTCAGGGGTAACGTCGATCGAGACACCCACCATGCGGCTGGTGCCCGCTTCCTCCACCAGCCGACCAAAGCCTCGGATCCAGCGATAGGCGCCGTCACCGGCCTTGAGCCGGAACGTCGCCTCGAAGTCCGATCTTCCTTCGGCAGCAATCTCGAGCTTGCCGATGACCATAGGCCGATCCTCAGGCACGATACGGGCCATGAGGTCGTCGAGCTCTGCATCGGCTTCAGCAGTTCCGAAAATGGCTTGTTCGCCACTGTCGAGAAAGGCACGGCCAGAAGCCGGACTATATTCCCATACCCCGATCCCGGCCGTACGCACAGCCATGTCCAACCGTTCGCGGCCCCTTTCGAGTTCGCGCTCCATCGACAGCAGGTCGCTGATCTCTGTCAGCACCAGGATCGCGCCATCGTTCTCGGTTGCCGTCAGTCGATAGGGATGGATGCGCAACGCAAAGGTGCGGGAGCGATCCTGGGTGTAAACACGGCGCTGAACCGGTTTGCCCGTTTTGGCCACCTCCTGCGCATCGGTAAGATACTGCGATGAAGACAGCCGGCTCGCGACTTCGGCAAAGGCACGCCCCTTATCGCCGTCCTTGAGTGGAAAGATGCTCGTTGCCGCATTGGTGAAGCTGCGAACGTTGAGATCGCGATCAAGCACCACCACCGCCAGATCGGTGGAATCGAAGAAATTCCGCAGGTCGGCATTTGCGACCGAGACCTGATCCACCTTCGTCTTGAGTTCGTCGTTGACCGTGGACAGTTCCTCGTTGGTGGACTGGAGCTCCTCGTTCATCGACATCATTTCTTCGTTGGAACTTTTCAGTTCCTCATTGGCGGTCTCGAGCTCTTCCACCGCGGCGCGCAGGCGATGCCGCGTCTGGCGCAACTCGCTTTCCATGGCCTCGAGCTGCTCGTCCCCGGCGCTGGCCTGCATGGCCTCGTCGTCGCTGAACGTGGCAAAGGGCGCCGATTCCTGAAACACGAAAAGAAAAGTTCTGTCGGGCAGCGGATCACACACCACCTCGGCGGTGACGATGCCGAAATCGGCCTGAATCTTGACATCGCGCGAGACCACGCGCCGCCGCGTCTCCTTCGCCTGTCGCAAAAGCGGCGTAATGACCTGACGCAGCCCGGGTCGGGCCAGCGACATGGCGCTGACGCTGTCCATGGGGCTGACGGGAAAGTCGAAAAACCGCCCAAGTCGGCCATAAGCCGAAAGGATCAACCCCTCTCCGTCCACCACCAGGCTCGCCGGGAGGTAGCGCTCCATAAGCCGTTGTCGCCCGGCCGATTCTTGTCTCTCCGCACGACGTCCGGGCTCCGTCTCGCGTGCCGAGCGACGCATTGTGGCATCGCTGCGCCCTCCGGGAAGCTCCATCGGATAGCTGGGAGAGGTACTGGACCGATGGAAGATGCGCGCTGGAGCATTGATGGCGTTGAAGAGATGATCGAACCGCCCGACGCTTTCGGACGGCCCGAGCACGAGGACCCCACCCGGCTTCAGCGCATAATGCAGAAGCGGCAGCACCGATTGCTGCAGCTTGTCGTTGAAGTAGATCAACAGGTTGCGGCAGGAGATCAGGTCGATCTTGGAGAAAGGCGGATCCTTGACCACGCTGTGATTGGAAAAGCGGATGCGGTCGCGAATCTGGGGGGCGATCGTGAAATGATCATTGTGCGGGATCGTATATTTCTCCCGCATGGCAAGGGGAATGTCGGCCATGGCCGAAATGGGATAGGCCCCATTTCGCGCGATCTGGAGCATCTGCTCATCGATATCGGTTGCAAAAATCTGCAATGACAGCGGGCGGCGGAGCCGCTCGGCCGCGTTGGCAAACAGCATGGCGTAGGAATAGGCCTCTTCGCCGGATGAACAGCCCGGAATCCAGACGCGAATGCCATCCTCATCGCTGTCTTCTTCCACGAGAGGACCGATGACCCGCTCGGCGACTTCCTTGAAGATAGCCTCGTCACGAAAGAAACGCGTGACGTTGATGAGCAGGTCGCGGAACAACGCCTCGCACTCTGTTCTGTCGGCCCGCGCGCGCTCAAGATAATCCCGGCCACTGGTCAGGCCGAGTACATGCATGCGCCGTTCCACCCGACGCACCAGGGTAGAGCGCTTATATCCCGAAAAATCGTGCCCGACCGCGGCGCGCAACACCTGGCACAGATCATCGACATGATCGGCGACCACCGAGGCTTCCTGTCGCTCGGCTCCCGAATAACGGTTGAAGAAAGCATGAAGACGATCGATGATCTCGCCGGGGGGCGCAACGAAATCCACGAGGCCCGTGCCGACCGCGGATACCGGCATTCCGTCGTATTTGGCTGTGGACGGGTCCTGCACCACGCTGATGCCGCCATGCTCCTTGATGGCGCGCAGGCCAGTCGTGCCGTCGGCACCGGTCCCCGAGAGAATGACGCAGGCCGCATTGGCCAATTGATCGTTGGCCAGCGAGATGAAGAAGTCGTCGATTGGCCGACGCAACCCGCGCGGCTGCTCGAAATCGGTGAGAATAAGACGGCCCTGCTCGATAGCGAGGCCATGGCCGGGAGGAATGATATAGACCGTGTCGGCCTCAACCTTCTCCCCACCCTCGCATTGCTTGACGACCAGATCCGTATGCCGGTCGATGAGCTGCGCCATCATGCTTTCGTGGTTGGGGTCGAGATGCTGAACCACCACGAAGCAAATCCCTGTCGTGGCCCCGGCCGCCGCAAACATGTCGCGTAGCGCCTCGAGCCCGCCGGCCGATGCGCCGATGCCGACCACCGGCACCCGTGCCCGACTCGGGAACGTTGCCTCAGGCTCCTTCGGGGCGGTGTTCAAGATCGCACATCCTCGAACTGGGCAAGGATCATTTTGGCTTGGGCGATGATGGCCGCAGAATTGCTCAGCGTTGCCAGGGATCCCTCGATCACAAGGCCGCTTTCCTGCAACACGGGAGAAAGGCCCGCAAGAGCGCCCGATAGCCCGTCGTCATACTGAGCGAGTAACGCCGGATGCGAACGGCTCACGTCAAACTGGGAGGCGAATATGAAGCACTGGTCGCCTTTGTGGTCACGCAGGCGCGACATGAACAGCAAATTGACGAACGGCTTGTCTTCCTTGGTGAAATTGACGATCGGCGTCCGCACCGACTGCTGATTGCGATTGTCTAGAAACTGGCGCAGATCGTTGCGCGCCTCACGGTTGTCCACGCGCCCATATCGGGGGGAAACCTGGAGAAAACGGCAATTCTGACCGGCAATTTCATCAAGGCCATAACCGGTCAATGTGCAAAAGGCGTCGTTGACCAAAAGCAGCTTGTTGTCCTCACTCACATCGGCCAGCGCTAGTGCGACACGCGCACCCTCGATGTAGTGTGTTAGTTCGCTCGATACGGAACGGTCAGCCACGCATGTCTCCAAGGCAAAGTGCGGACCTGCACATCCGCACCGCCCCTCATAACGCATCATCGCTGAAGATGTTCAACATTCGCAAGCACTGACCACTGCGTCGGGCTGTCTCGGCCTCAAGCCGCAATGACAAACAGCGGGTCGCGTTTTTTAAGGTCAAAAAAGGGAAATGGCGCGCCCGAAGAGATTCGAACTCCTGACCCCCAGATTCGTAGTCTGGTGCTCTATCCAGCTGAGCTACGGGCGCGCATGCCGACTGTGCGGCGGGCGTTTCGGGTGGCGTGAGACCGTCATCTCCGAAAGCGCGGCAACCCATACATGGGTGCTTGGGTCATTGCAAGCGGGGGCCGAACGTTTTTCGGAGAAAGCTCATGCACCAGGCTGACCAAGCGGCAGCACCACGTCGAAGCGCGTGCCTTTTTCCACAGTGGCGAGGGCGATACGGCCGCCATGCGCCTCGGCAATCTCGCGGGCAATGGCGAGCCCCAGGCCCGTACCGCCCGAGCGCACCGACCCCTCAAAGGCGACAAAGAGGTTTTCGCGCGCGCGCGGCGGCAATCCCGGTCCGTTGTCGATGACCGAGATCATGGCCTCCCCGCCTTTCGCCTCGGCCTGCACGGTAATGCGACGGTCCGGTGCATCGCCATTGAGGCCTTCAAGCGCTTCCCGACCGTTCTTGAGCAGATTTACCAAAAGCCGCCCGATCTGCCCGGCATCAGCATAGATCTGGAAATCCTCGGCAACATTATTGTCAAAGACAAGCGAGGGATTGTCCGTGACCCTCGCCTCGAAGGCAGCATCGGTGACCAATGCCCGCAGCGGGACGGGTGTCATCTGCGGCGGCAACACCGATTCGCGCCCGTAATCCAGCACCGACTGGGCAAAGCCGATGGCCTTGTCCAGGGTCAGAACCAATCTCGGCGCCAGACGCTGGACCTTGGGATCGTCCAGCGTGGCCACCTGGTCCGACAGCAATTGCGCTGCCGTGAGCGTATTGCGCAGGTCGTGGTTGATCTTGGCGACGGCCAGCCCGAGGTCGGCCAGGTGGCGCCGCTGACGCAGCAAGGCAAAGAGCTCGCTCTCCATGGCGGCCAGTTCGCGCTCGAGGATGCCGATTTCGTCCCGGCGTGTCGATGGGTTGAGAATCAGGGCACCATTTTCCGGCGCCTTGCGAAAGGCCAGCATGTTGGCCGTCAGTCGCAGCACGGGATCGATGAATAAGGTGCTGACCAGCATGTAGAGCGCAAAGGCAGTGACCGCTGCGATGCCCAGAGACACCAGAACGATGCTGCGGGAATAGTCGAGCATGTCCCGACGGAGCGGATCTTCGGGCATAAGCAGCTCGACAAGGCTTTCGTTCGAGTCGCCCTCCCCCACAATACGCAAGGTGCGTCCCGGGCCGGCAAACAAGGTGTCGAGGGCGCCCGCAATCTGGCTGGGCAGATCGCGCTGGCGAAGATCTGCGGTTACGGCACGCTCGGGGGTTACTGGCTCGGTCAGCTCGATCAACTGGCTCTGCCCATCGCGACGATAGACGATCGCATCGGCACCCGCCGAGAGCAGGAGGCGATCGGTCAGATCGCGCGGCAGCGCCATGACATCGGGGACGGCATCGAGCACGCGCGCCGCCACGATACCCACGCGCAACCGGTCCTCGAGCCAAGTGGTGCGAAAACTGGCAAGGGACGGGAGATAGATGATGATTTCCACGAGCATGATGACTGCGATGATGGTCGCGATCAACTTGCTGGACAGCCCGGAAAACCGGGTATTGATGTCGGGGGACGGAAGGTTCATCTCGCCTCGATCATAATCAGGCGGGCCCGATGCACCAGCCCCTGACTGGATAAACCGCGCAGAAACATACGGTTGCACAAATCCAGTTCGCCTATGAAAGAGATACGCGGCCGGGCGCCGTCAGATCACCGTCTGGTGAACGAAAGCTTGCGGGCGAGATGGGCAAATCTCTGTGTCCAGCGGGGGACCGTCTCGTCGTCCGCTGCCTCGTCGGCGAGCTGGACAAGACTAGCCAGAAGGCTGGGGCGAACCACGGTCAGCCGCGACAGCGCGGCCAAAGGAATGTCTCTCTCCATGGCAAAGGCCATGACCGATGCCAGGTCGGAGGCTCCCGAGCCGATGAAGGCTGCCGACAGGACCTGCCCGGCGGGGGCAAGAGCAACCTTGGCCAGACCAGGCACCGCGCCTTGGGCTCGAACCTGCTCGTTTTCGGCCATGCTGGCGCGCAAAAGCCGCTGCCCGCGCGCCTTGGCTCGCGCGGGCAGAAGATTGCGACCGATCTGGGCGATAGGAGGGTCGGTCATCACCACAAGCGGGCTGAACTGCAACGATTGCCGCGTGCGGCCGGCCAGAAGCAACTCTACGACGGCGCGACCATGCAGGAGCGCCGTGTGGAATGGCGCGACCCCTGCAGCGGCACCGACGACCCGAATCCGCCTGTTGCCCGTTTCTCCGTGCGGGCCGACCGCATAATGACCGTCCGGGCCGCGCCGCAATCGCGCTGCCTGTGGCGAAAGGGTGTCCAGATTGACATGCCGGCCATTGGCGATCAGCACGTGCGAGACATCGAGATTGTGCGGTGCGCCATTATTGGCCTCGACCACCACGCCTGTGCCCTGCGTCCGCGGCTGAAACTGTGAGACATTGGCACCTTCCTCCACCACTACGCCCTCCTGGCGCAGGATGGACAGGAGGATGGCGACCGCCTCAGGGTCGTGTTCTGGGAGAATCGGACCTTGCGGCACCAGCGTAACCTGTGACCCAAGCCGGGCAAAGGCCTGCGCCAGGCAGAGAGCATCGCTGTCACCACCGACCACCAGAAGATGAGTCAGTTTTCGGCTATTGCCCAGAATTGTCTCAGGCGTGAAATAGTCGATCTGGTCGAGACCGGGGACAGGCGGAACTTTGCAATCGGCGCCAGTCGCGATCACCACGGCGCGGGGCCGGATCTGTCGGTCGCCGACGATCAGCGTTTGCGGGTCTGCAAAGCGCGCAGCTCCGCTGACCACCTCGATGCCGGACGCCGCCAGATGCTCGGCCGACGCCAACGGCGCCAGCTCATCGGCCAATATCGCGGCGCGCTCCTGAACGTTCTTCATGCTGACCTTGGGATCAAGGCCGGCCATGCCGAACTGAACGGCCTGGCGCACCGCATGAGCCCGCGACGCGCTGGCCTGTAGCGCTGCCATGCGCATGGCATGCTGGGGACCGTCTCCGGCTTCAGGCGGTCCACGATCGACCAGAACGACGCGTGCTCCCAGGCGTCTGGCGTGCTGCGCCAAAGCGATTCCCAGCGCGCCGGCGCCGATGATGCACAAATCGGTTCGAGATTGCTCAGCCATGTTCGCCTGGGCCGGGAGAAGTTGAGCACTTATGCTGGGGAACGCGGTTCTTGACAACCTTTGTGCACCGGCAGGTTCAGGCGCCATGGCGCGTTGACTTGGACCGCGCTTTTCCCTATAGACGCCCCAACCCGAAGGCGGCACGACTTTGTGCGCCTCAACAATCATTTCCTGCGTAAGCAGTATCAAAAAGAGGAACCGTGCTGAAGCGCGGTCTGATGTTATGAAGCGTACATACCAGCCCTCCAAGCTCGTGCGTGCCCGTCGTCACGGTTTCCGCGCTCGCATGGCCACCAAGGACGGCCGCGCGATCCTGAACCGTCGCCGCGCCCTGGGCCGCAAGAAGCTGTCGGCCTAAGGATTGCGGGCCGGATGACGGCCGATCCTTCCAAGCCTCAAGCGACATTGCGCCGCCTCAAGCGGCGCTCGCAATTTTTGAGAGCCGCCCGGGGCAATCGCGCCGGGCGCTCTGCGTTTGGGCTGCAGGCTGCTCCCTCCGCGGAACCCGAGCCCGGAATCGGCTTCACCGTCACCAAGAAAGTCGGCAACTCGCCCGAGCGCAATCGCATGAAACGGCGTCTTCGGGCGGCTGCGGCAGCTTGTGCGCGTGACTTTCAGCCCGGACATGACTATGTCCTTCTGGCGCGACGGGAGGCCCTGAGCCAGCCCTTCGCCAGAATGGTCGCAGATCTCGGCGGCCTCATCGCCCGCGTGCACGACCAGAACGCGCAAGACAAACGCAAAAGTCCCGGCCACGGCCAACGGAACTCAAGACCATGAATTCTGACAATCGCAATGTGATCCTGGCCGTCGTGCTCAGCATGCTCGTGCTGTTTGGCTGGCAGTTTTTCGTTGCCGGCCCGCAGCTCGAACAGGCCCAGCGACAGGCCGAGTTGCGCGCGGCCCAGCAGGCCGAAACCGAGCAGTTGGCCGTGCCGCAGGCCGGAACGGAGGACGGGGCCGCCGCCCCTGCCACAACCGGCCCGCAGACTTTTGCCGACCGCGAGACGGCAATTGCCGCCAGTGACCGCGTCGAGATTTCGACGCTCGACCTGGAAGGCTCGATCAACCTGACCGGCGCGCGGATCGACGATCTCGAACTCAAGCAATATCGCGAGACCGTAGAGCCTGACTCGCCCATTATTGCCCTGCTTAAGCCTGCAGGACTTCCTGATGCCTATTTCATCGAACAGGGCTGGGTGGCCGCCGCTGGCTCCACAGTCGCCCTGCCCGACAGCAATACGGTCTGGACGCTCGAGGGTGACGCCGGCACTCTGACGGCCGATACGCCCGTGACACTGCGCTATGACAATGGTCAGGGCCTTGTTTTCCGCCGCACCTTTGCGGTCGATGACTTCTATATGTTCACCGTCACTCAGACCGTGGAAAACAGCGGCTCCGGCGATATCGCGCTGTTCCCCTATGCGCGTGTCGTGCGTCACGGCGATCCGCGGGTACAGAATTTCTTCATCCAGCACGAGGGTCCGATTGGCGTCCTCGGCTCAAACAATTACGTCGCCCGCAAATATCATGACCTCCAGAACGAACGGCAGGTCGATTTCGCCTCGACCACCGGCTGGCTTGGTATGGCCGACAAATACTGGGCAACCGCTGTTCTGCCCAAGGCCGGCACGGCCATCAATGCGCGCTTCGGCTACAGCGCTCCTGCGGGCACTCACGTCTATCAGTCCAATTACGTCGAAACCCAGCCGGTCATCGTCCCGGCCGGCGGTTCGGTCAGCCATGAAGCCTATGTTTTTGCAGGCGCCAAGGAAGACCGCGTCATCAGCGCCTATCAGGAACAATATGGTTTCGATCGGCTCGAACTGCTGATTGACTGGGGCTGGTTCCATTTCCTGACCAAGCCCATGCACTGGCTGCTGGTCACGCTCTACGGCATCCTGGGCAATTTCGGCCTGGCCGTTTTGGCGGTGACCGTCATCGTCAAGGCGATTTTCTTCCCCCTGGCCAATCGATCCTATGCCTCCATGGCCGCGATGCGTCGCGTACAGCCGGAAATGAAGGCAATTCAGGAGCGGCTCAAGGACGACCGTCCGGCCCAGCAGCAGGCCATGATGGAGCTCTACCGCAAGGAGAAGATCAACCCGCTCTCCGGTTGCTGGCCCATCCTTATCCAGATCCCGGTGTTCTTCGCACTCTACACCGTCATCTTCATCTCCCTCGAAATGCGCCATGCGCCCTTCTTCGGATGGATCCAGGATCTGGCCGCGCCCGATCCGACCAATATCTTCACCCTGTTCGGCCTGATCCCATGGAACCCGATGGCGGTTCCGATCATCGGTTCGTTCCTGCATCTGGGCATTTGGCCGGTCATCATGGGCATCACGATGTGGGTCCAGATGCGTCTCAACCCGCCGCCGCCGGATCCGACCCAGGCGATGATCTTCAACTGGATGCCGGTGATCTTCACCTTCATGCTGGGCACTTTCCCGGCGGGTCTGGTGATCTACTGGGCATGGAACAACACGCTCTCGATCGCCCAGCAATGGTTCATCATGAAGCGCCATGGCGTCGAGGTGAACCTGTTCGGCAACATCGTCAGCAGCTTCCGCCGCAAGCCCAAGCCAGCGGGCGACGCCAGCAAGAGCTGAGCCGGATACGCGAAATTCAGGGCCCGCCGCTCACCCCGGCGGGCCTCAACTTTATGGGGTAGGACATGAGCCAGCCGGATTATTCACCCGACATCATCGAACGCGGCCGCTTGCTCTTTGCGCGGCCCTTCGTTTTCGTGAAGGGCTGCGTGCGCATTGCGGACCTGCCCCCCATGGACCGGATCGAGATCGCCTTTGCAGGGCGGTCCAATGTCGGCAAATCCAGCCTGATCAACGCCCTGTGCGGTACGTCGGGCCTGGCGCGGACGTCAAACACGCCGGGACGCACCCAGGAACTCAATATCTTTGAAAGCCAGAGCGAGAGCCTGCGCATCGTCGACATGCCCGGCTACGGCTACGCCAAGGCACCCGAGCCGAAGGTGAAGGCCTGGACGCACCTCATCCATCAATATCTGACCGGCCGCTCCACCTTGCGCCGCGTCTATGTACTGGTGGATAGCCGCCATGGTCCCAAGGACAATGACATCAGCGTCATGAACGAGCTGGACCGCGCTGCGGTCAGTTATCAGGTTGTCCTGACCAAGGTGGACAAGCCATCCGCCAAGGATCTCGAGACCAATATCGCTCGCACCATAGCCACCATTGCCAAGCGCCCGGCTGCCCATCCCGACGTCATTCAGACCTCGAGTGAGAAAGGGACTGGCCTAACGCAATTGCGTACGGAGATCGCGCTTCTGCTCGAGAGCTGAACCGTCTCAGCCGGCGAAGAACCGCCTTATATAGGAATTGACGAGGGCGCTGTCGGATTTGGTGTCGAAGGAGGACAACGCCTTTTCCACTACGTCATCGGCGGCAATACCGCGCCGCAGCTCTGCCAAGGCCAGGCTGTAAGCATCGGCAAATTCCGGATGCGGCTGGAAGCTGAGCGCACGCCCGGATTTATAGGCAAGGCCGGCATTGGGCGTGAAGTCAGACGCGAGAATCACCTCCGCCTCGGCAGGCGGCTCGATCACCTGATCCTGATGCGAGCACGCGATGGACAATGTCTGGGGTGCATCCACCATGAAATCGGGGCGCTCGACGACACGATAGGTATGTCGCCCGAGGCCCCAACCCTTTTCCGATTTGCGCACCTGCCCGCCCAGCGCGTCGGCCATGATTTGATGACCAAAGCAAATGCCGAGCATAGGGACACGCGCCGCGTAAGCTTCGCGAATGAACGTGCGCAGAGGCTCGAGCCACCCGTGATCCTCATAGACGCCTGCGGATGAGCCGGTGATCACAATACCTTCCAGGGTCGTCGGATCGGGTAATTGCTGCCCACTGACAACGCTCACGACGTCGTGGGTGAAGCTATGGCCATCCCCCTCGAAAATCAGCGGAAACATATCGCTGTAGGGGACGAACCGGTCGCGTAGGGCGTCAGGAACGCGGCCTACTTCGATGATGGTGATCTTCATGGGCGATTACCTCCGCATAGCTTCTAGCGGAGGACATTAGACGCAGGCAACCGCCTGCCAATGCATGCCTGCCTGTCGACGAACCGGCCTAGGCAGCCGGAGCGAAACGAAGAGCGACACCATTGATGCAGTAGCGCAGACCGGTCGGCTGCGGGCCGTCTTCGAATACGTGCCCCTGATGGCCCCCACAATTGGCGCAATGCACTTCGATGCGCGTCATGAACAGCGCAGTATCGACCTTGGTGCCGATCGCCCCGGGGACAAAATCCCAGAAACTCGGCCACCCCGTTCCGCTGTCATATTTGGTGGCGGCATCGAACAGGGCAACTTCGCACCCTGCACAATGAAACATGCCGGGGCGCTTTTCGTCATTGAGGGGAGAGGTAAAGGGGCGTTCCGTGTCCTCATGACGCAGCACCTGGTAAGCCGCTGGCTCCAGCCGCGCCTGCCATTCAGCATCTGTGAGGGTAAAAGGAAAATCGCCTTCTGTCGCCTGTGGGCGATTAAAGCCAAGGGCTGCCATAAGGCCAGCTGCGGCGGCGGAGAACATGAGGGTGCGACGGTACATGATGGTGGGACCTTATCCTTTGGACGAGGACCCGGCGCCGTCCGGGGAGGGAGAACCGGACGGCGCTGGGGAAGGCGACGTGACCACAAGTGCAAGGGACCGTCTATGGGGTCACGTCGTAGTGAGGATCGCTCGGTGCAACGATAAGCTGCGACCCTCGGAAAAGTGCTGCTTACGAAGAGGGCAGCAGGACCTTGTCGATGACGTGGATGACGCCGTTGGACTGGTCGACGTCAGCGATCGTCACGGTGGCAACGCCGCCGGTAGCGTCGGTGATCTTGACTGCATCGCCGTCGAGGCTGAAGGTCAGCTCGCCGCCCTGGACGGTCGCGGCCTTGTACTCGCCGCCATTGTCGTTGATCATCTGAACCAGATCGGCCGAGTGAATGTCACCAGCAATCACGTGATATGTCAGGACGCCAGTGAGCTGGTCCTTGTTTTCGGGCAGCAGCAGCGTGTCGACAGTACCGGCCGGAAGCGCGTCAAAGGCAGCGTTGACGGGCGCGAAGACGGTGAAGGGGCCCGGGCCGGACAGGGTCTCGACCAGGTCAGCGGCCTGAACGGCAGCGACCAGCGTAGTGTGGTCGGCAGAGTTCACGGCATTTTCGATGATGTTGTTGGTTGCGGGCATGGCAGCGCCGCCCACCATGGGAGCATCCTGAGCGATGACGGCAGCGCCGGACATCGAACCAAAGGCGAGCACAGCGGCGACGGAAAGTGCGCGAAGAGAAATAGTCATTGGAATTTCCTTCCTGTTGAATTCTCGTCCCGTTCAGAGCGGGATACAGCAATTACGCGCTGGATCGAAAACTGGTTTGGTTGGCCTTTTTTCGGATCACCAAGACGAAAAAGAGATCAAAAAAAATATTTTAACAATATATACCAATGACTTAACCCGCGCGAGACCTCTGCGAACACCGATTGTGGCGACAAAAAGATGCAGTGATCCGATCTGGAAACCAGGACGTAAGAAGTCGCTTTCGAGAAGGGAGTTCCACGTCAGCGAAGCAGTTCCTGAAAAAAAACACCCCGGACGAGGCCGGGGTGAAGGAAAGCATCTGTCAGATGAAATCAGGTCCGCAGACCCGACCATGACGGATCGGATGCATAGGTCTCGGTGCCGATCGTCTGCACGCTGCGTCCCCAGATGTCCACGCTCATCAAACGCGGGCCGTCATTGCCACCCGGATCTTGGAAGAACATGATCACGCGGCCATTTGGCGCCCAGCTCGGGCCCTCTGCATGATAGCCCGAGTACAGCAGTCGTTCGCCTGATCCATCCGGGTTCATGATGCCGATATGAAACTGGCCGCCGGACTGGCGGGTGAATGCGATCAGGTCCCCTGTGGGCGACCAGACAGGCGTAGAATAGCTGCCCTGGCCATAGCTGATCCGCTGGGCGTTCCCGCCGCCGGCACCCATCATATAGATCTGCGGAGACCCACCCCGATCGCTTTCGAACACGATCCGGCTGCCATCGGAGGAATAGGATGGCCCGGTGTCGATCGCAGCGCCCGATGTCAGCTGCATGGGCTGACCGCCATTGGTCGATACGGCATAGATATTGGTCGCCCCGCCCTGCTCGACCGAGAAAGCGACAGTGCCGCCATCGGGAGAGAAACGCGGGGCGAAGGTCATGGCGCCAACCGCTGCCAGGCGCTGCTGACGACCAGTAGAAAGCTGCAGCAGATAGACCTGAGGATTGCCGTCGGCAAAATTCATATAGGTGACGAGGTCGCCACCCGGAGAAAAGCGGGGAGTCAGCGCCATATTGGCGCCATCCGTCAGGTAGCGCGCATTGGCACCGTCCTGATCCATGATTGCCAGTCGCCGTGTCCGGTTCGCCTTGGGGCCGCTTTCGGCCACATAGATAACCTGGGTGTCGAAATAGCCCGAGCCGCCGGAAAGCTGCGAATAAATGGCGTCCGACACCATGTGCGCAATCCGGCGGGCCGAACTGGGATCGGTCGCGTAGCTATTGCCGACCACTTGCGCGGCCTGTTGGGTGTCCCAGACGCGCACCGAAGCGGAAATCTGCCCACCGCGCTCGACCGAGCCCATGACAACGCCATCGACATTGGCCGTACGCCACACATTGAAGTCCGGCGTGGCGTTCACATCGCCGACGCGCACCGGAAGCGATGCCGGATCAAGTGGCAGGAACAGCCCAGAGCGCCGCAGATTGTTGCGCACGATATCGGCAATTTCCCGCCCAAAAGTGGGATCGGACGAGGCGAAGTCGGGAATGGCGATGGGCAGAGGCTGGAAATTGGCGCCCTCCACCACGATCCGCAATTGCGCCAGGGTCATGGGAGCGGTTGCCAGCAGCGCACTGCCGGCCAGTCCCAGTTTCAACGCAGTGCGCCGGTTCACAAGAGTCATCTCGGTTCGGTCTCCAGTTTCGCCGTTCGGGCCGTTTCTTGGCCACCAAACAGGCAAATTCAAGGTCAGGGTCTAAGTTCCACTTCGATCTGGCGCCATTGGTCATAGGCGTCAGCGGAAAGCATCGAATAAGGGCCGCACTGCATCACCGCGCGCTGGGCGGCACGGGCAATGCCCTGTCCCGCGGGCGAGGAATCGGCGGAAACAACCTGCGGCGTGCCGTTGACGCTGCCATCGGGGTTCATCGATACGCGCAGGGTCACGTTGAGGCCGCTGTTGAAATCGCTGGGCAAGAGGTTCCAGCAATTCTTGATCCGCGCCACCAATCCATCGATCGCGGTCTGGCTGAGGCGCGCCGACGTGCCGGTAGTGTCGCCCAGGGTGGTCGATCCCCCCTGCCCCGTCGTGCCCCCGGTCGTGGGTGCATTGTTGATGATATTGTTGATCTGATCGGCAGCCGTATCGCTTGGCGCGGTCGACGGCGGCGTCGGCCGCGTCTGTTGCGCAGCAGCCGCCGCCTGACGCTGGCGTTCGGCTTCCTCTCGACGACGCCTTTCGGCGGCCAAAGCCTGCTCGCGAACCTGAGCGAGGTCGGTTGGACGCGCTGTCGGCAGAGCGACATTGACCTGCGGCGCCGCCGCCGGCTCGGGGGTCGGGGCCGGTGTGGGCTCGGGGGTCGGCTCGGGTGTCGGCTCCGGTTCCGGGGCCGGCGCAGGTTCCGGTTCTGGCGCAGGGGCGGGTGTCGGCACGAGATCGGCCGGCCGGGTCTGGGGCAGGGTCGGAGCGATCGGTGTCGGCGTGGGGGCCGGCGTAGGCTCGGGCTCCGGCGCCGGCTCGGGTTCCGGTGCGGGGGCGGGTTCAGGCTCTGGTTCCGGGGTCGGCTCGGGCTCAGGCTCGGGTTGCTGTTCGGGGGCCGGTGCCGTTTGCGTCACCGGGGCCGGTGTGGGGACATCCGCAGGCGACGGGGTGACCTGGTTCTCTTGCGTATTGCCCGTAGGCTGGGCCAGTTCCGCAGGCGTATCCGTGTCGACCACCGAGGGCGTATTGGTCTCGACGACATCGCTGTCGAGCTGGCCCATGCGGATATTGGAATATTCCTCGATGGGCACGAGGTCGACAGAAATGGATTGCACGCTCGTCTGCAGCGGCTCGGTCGATCCAAGATTGATCAGACCCAGAACCAGCAGCAGAACGTGTGCGGAGATCGAAACCGTCAGGCCCGTACGCATCAGCCCGGCCTATCTCTCGCGCTCGGTGACGAGCCCGATCTTGGAATACCCGGCGGCGGAAAGCATGCCCATGACGCGCATGACCGTACCGTAATTGGCGGTGGTGTCGCCGCGCAGGAAAATACGATCCTCGGGGGTCGCCAGTTCGGACACGCTGGTCAGCAGCTGGGCTTCCGACACCGGATTCTCGTCCACGAAAATCGCGCCTTCGGGCGTGACGGCAACGGTGATCGGCCGCGTCTGGCTTGGCATTTCGCCCGCCGCCGTGCGCGGCAGGTCGACACTGACCCCGGCCGTCATCATCGGCGCTGCCACCATCATGATGATGAGCAGAACCAGCATGACGTCCACCATGGGCGTGATGTTGATTTCGCTTATGACGCCCGATTTTTTGCGTCGACGGCCGCGACGACCGCCACCGCCTCCTCCGCCCGCTGCACCACCCATGCCCATGTCAGCGGCTCCGCGCTTCGAGCTGACGAGACAGGATGGTGGAGAATTCGTCCGCGAAGCCTTCGAGCCGGCCGATCATCTTGCTCGCGTCGGAAGAGAGCTTGTTGTAGGCGATAACCGCTGGAATAGCGGCCACGAGGCCGATGGCGGTCGCGAACAGGGCTTCGGCGATCGGCCCGGCGACCACGGCAAGATTGGTGTCGGAGGACGCCGCTATGTTGGTGAAGGCATTCATGATGCCCCAGACCGTGCCGAAAAGCCCGATAAACGGACCTGCCGAGCCCACCGTGGCAAGGAAGCCCAGGCGCTTTTCGAGGAACTCGCTTTCCCGGGCGATGGCGACGTCGAGCACCTTGTCGAGGCGTTGCTGCATGCCCACAAAGCTCGCGGCGTTCTGCTCGTGGCTCCGCTTCCATTCCTTCATGGCGGCCACGAAGACCGATCCCAGGCCGCCCGATGGCTTTTCCGATTGTTGCTGATAAAGCTCTTCCAGCGACTGGCCGGACCAGAACGTGCGCTCGAAGCGGTTCATCTCCGCCTTCATGCGGCGATAGCTGATCGTCTTGTCGATGATGATCGCCCAGCACCAGACCGATGCGACGAGCAGCCCGATCATCACCGACTTAACGACGATGTCGGCCATCATAAACAGGCCCCAGATGGACAGATCGGTATGGGGAGCGGCGGCTCCTACTGCATCCATGGCTTCCATGAAAATTCCTTCTCGGCCCGGCTTACATGCGTGGCCCCAGCGTCGGTGCGATGGGGACCAAATCTGTCAAAATTAAGAGAAATGCCCCGTATTCCGGGCCGTTGACCGGCCGGCACGATGCAAATCTCCCTTTGTGCCCTTTATGGTCACCAAAGAGTTAACAAACCGAATCCGAAACGGGGACTTCGCTAGCAGACTGTTAGCGTTGAGTGTCGCACCAGATCCCTTATGGCCAAGGGAAGGCGAGCCGGGCCGCCGCTGGTCTTGATGGAAACCACGACCAGCTCAGCCTTGGTCAGCAGAACCTCCTCACGCAGAATTGTCTGCCGCAAGGTGAGGCGGGCGCCGCTGGCATCGAGCGGCTCGGTGAGGACGGTCAGCATATCGTCGATATGGGCCGGGGCGACGAAGTCGATATTCATCGATCGGACCGCAAAAGCGATGCCGTCCCTGGCAAGTTCGGAATGATGGATGCCGGCGTCGCGCAGGAATTCGGTGCGGGCCCGTTCGAAGAACTTGAGATAGGCCGCGTGATAGACATTGCCGGAAAAATCGGTGTCTTCGTAATAGATCCGGACGGGGAAACGATGGGCGCTCATCTGGTGTCGCCGACGATGTGGGTGGGCGCGTCGGGGATGTTGCGCAGGAAATCCGGCAGCCAGGCCGGGAGCAGGTTGACATCCTCGAGCGCCGACCCGGCCAGCGGCACCCAGTGGAAGGAGAGATCATGTCCCTCGTCCTGCCGGACGAGCCACGGCGACTGCCCGTTGGGCCCCTGCCCGACAAGTTCGACCGTGTAGAAAAAGCCCAGCTCGTGGAAGTCCTGATCCTCGCGCCGGTAGAAACTTTCGGACGTGGCGATCAGGCGACCCACGCTGGCGGGCATGGCCAGTTCCTCCTCGATTTCCCGCGCCAGGCTCAGACGGCTCCGCTCGCCCAGCTCGACCCGGCCGCCGGGCAGCATGGTATAGTTGTCGTCATCCTCGCGGCAGACCAGCACATGATCGTCGACAATGACGATACCGGCCACGCGGTAGTTGAAGCGCTGCCCCTCGATGGGAAAGCTGATGACGTGGCGGCTCATTCTTCGCCCTCTTCGAACAGGCTCGACTGAATGCCGACAAAGCCCTGCGGCACGCTTTTGCCCATATGCTGGAAGGCGATGGCGGTGAGCATGCGACCACGCGGCGTGCGCTGGATGAAGCCCTGCTGCAAGAGATAGGGCTCGACGATTTCCTCGATCGCGTCCCGCGGCTCGCTGAGGGCAGCGGCGATGGTCTCGATGCCCACCGGACCGCCATTGTAGAAATCGGCGATGGTGGTGAGATAGCGCCGGTCGAGCTGGTCGAGCCCGCGCGCATCGACATCGAGCCGGATCAGCGCCTTGTCGGCCACGGCGCGATTGACCTCGGAGGCACCATCGACCATGGCGAAGTCGATGACCCGGCGCAAAAGCCGGCCAGCAATGCGCGGCGTGCCACGCGACCGCCGGGCGATTTCCATGGCGCCATCGGGCGCCATCGGCATGCCCAGGAGCCTTGCACCGCGCGTCACGATCTGCACCAGTTCCTCGGGCGTGTAGAAATTGAGCCGCACCGGAATGCCAAAGCGGTCGCGCAGCGGCGTAGTCAGAAGGCCCGCACGGGTCGTGGCGCCCACAAGAGTGAACTTGGCCAGATCGATGCGCACGGAGCGGGCCGCGGGCCCCTCGCCGATGATCAGATCAAGCTGAAAATCCTCCATTGCCGGATAGAGCACTTCCTCGATGGCCGGGTTGAGGCGGTGGATTTCATCGATGAAGAGCACGTCGCGCTCTTCGAGATTGGTGAGCAGCGCCGCAAGATCACCCGCCTTGGCAATGACCGGGCCGGACGTGGCACGAAAGCCGACGCCCAGTTCCTTGGCGATGATCTGGGCCAGGGTGGTCTTGCCCAGGCCGGGCGGGCCGACGAACAGCACATGGTCCAGCGCCGAGCCGCGCTGTCGGGCTGCCTGGATGAAGACCTCCAGATTGGCCCGCGCTGCAGCCTGGCCCACGAAGTCCGAAAAGCCGGATGGACGCAGCGACACATCGAGATTGTCGTCACGGCCGGCGGAAGCGGAAGTCAGGTCGGTCAAGCGCTCAATTCCCTCAGGCCCAGGCGGATGAGTTTTTCAGTGGCCGTATCGTCGCCTTCGCGCGCCACGACCCGCGCCACCGCGGCCGAGGCCTGAGCGCTGGAATAGCCCAGATTAGTGAGTGCGGAAACCGCATCGGCCACATTGCCGGCCGCGACACCGTCGCCCAGCGCGGCCTGGAGGCCGAGCGTGCCCGCATCGACCGCGCCGATCGCCGGCACCTTGCCCTTGAGCTCGGTCACAACCCTCAGCGCCAGTTTCGGCCCGACGCCATTGGCCCGGCCGATCATCGCCTTATCCTGAAGCGCCACTGCGCTCGACAATTCAGCCGGCGACATGACCGAGAGAATGGCCAGCGCCACGCGCGAACCGACGCCCTGCACGCTGGTCAGAAGAGTGAACCAGCTCTTTTCCGCTTCGCCGGAAAAGCCATAAAGGCGGATCAGGTCTTCGCGCACGATGGTTTCGATGAACACCACGGCGGCTTCCCCGACGCGAGGCAGGCTTTGCAACGTGCGCGAGGAACAGAACACCTGGTAGCAGACGCCGCCGCAATCGATCAGAACCCAGTCATCCCCAAAGGAATCCACGAGGCCCTTGAGCTTGCCGATCATGCCGGAACTCCCATACGACGGGCGGAAATGCGATGGTGGGCATGGCAGATGGCGATGGCCAGCGCGTCAGCCGCATCGGCGCCCTTGACCTGCGCACCCGGCAAGAGCGTGCGAACCATCAAACCCACCTGGTCCTTGGCTGCGTGGCCGGTGCCCACCACAGATTTCTTGACCAGATTGGCCGCATATTCGGCCACCGGCAGGCCGCGCAGGGCCGGGGTGACCAGCACCACCCCCCGGGCCTGGCCCAGGATCAGTGCCGACCGAACCCCGGCATTGACGAAGGTTTCTTCGACGGCGGCCTCATCCGGGCGATGGGCATCGAGCACCCCATTGAGCCCCTCGGCCAAGGCCGCCAGACGATCGGACAAGGGCCCGTCCACGGGCGGGGTCAGCGTGCCTCCGGCCACAAAGCGCAGCCGGTTGTCCAGGGCTTCGATAATGCCCCAGCCGCAGCGCCGCAGCCCCGGATCGATCCCGATGATTCGTACCGCCTGTGTCATGGCCCTACCTCTATCCGTCCCGCCGCAACCTACCAAGGCCAAAGTGAACAAAGCAGAAACAACGCTCAGTATCCCAAAATTTACCCAATTGCGGAACGCTCTATTCATCACGCGCCTCTAGGCTTGCTCCTGGACGCGGGGGAATTATCGAGAATGCATGGAGCGCGCACGACGCTCGGCCGACGGGCATGGATGCGGGTCTACCGCATCACGAGCCTGCTCACCGCCATTGCCGTCATCATGTCGATCATCGTCACCAATGTGATCATGGAGACGTTTTCACAAGGCATCAATATCCAGGGCCTGATGGTCTCGATCGTAATGCCGATCCTTTTGGGCGGCCCCTCCATTGCCCTCTTCACCTTCCGCAACGAGCAATTGCGCGTGGCCAATGAGCAATTGCAGACGCTGGCCACCTATGACTGGATGACCTCCTGCCTCAATCGCGGCGCCTTTACCCACAAGGTCACCAGGATCCTCGAAACCACGACGTTGAGCGCCGCCCTGCTGGTCGTGGACGTCGACCATTTCAAATCCATCAACGATAATCATGGCCATGACCGGGGCGACGATGCGCTGCGATTGATCGCGGGGACCCTGCGGGAGACGATGGGCGATCGCGCGCTGGTGGGGCGGCTGGGTGGCGAGGAATTCGGCATTTTCCTTACCTCCATAAGCCCGGCGGACCTTGCCCGCATTGCCGAGCGCTTGCGGGCGGCCGTAGCGCGCCTGGCCTTCGTTACCGACGGGGTGGGCTGCCCGCTCTCGATCAGCATCGGTGGCACCATCGTTCGCGGCAAAAGCGATTTTCGCGCGCTTTATCGGCTTGCCGATATGCAGCTCTATGAGGCCAAGGCTGCCGGCCGGGACCGCGTCAGCCTCATCGAGGCGGCCTAGACCACACCCTGGCCGGAGACCCCGGCTGTGCGGGTGAGCCGCGCTCTCCAAACCGTCGCGGATACAAAAAAGGCGGCCCGTTGGGACCGCCTTGCGTCGTTTTTTCCGGCAGAAGGCCGCGATCAGGCCAGCTTGGCCGCGTCTTCATCGCTCATGTCGAAGTTCGAATAGACATTCTGGACGTCGTCGTCTTCTTCGAGCGTGTTGATCAGCTTCATCAGCGTCGCGCCTTTTTCGGCGTCGATGGGAGTCGAGTTCTGCGGCTTCCAGATCGCCTTGACCGATTCCGCTTCGCCCAGCACCGCTTCGAGCGCGGAGGCGACTTCGGCCATGCTCTCGAAAGAGGTATAGATGTAATGGCCGTCTTCGTCGCTTTCGACGTCGTCGGCGCCCGCTTCGATGGCCGCTTCCATCACCTTGTCCTCGGTACCGGCGCTGGCCGGATAGGTGATTTCGCCGACGCGGTCGAACATGAAGCCGACCGAACCGGTTTCACCCAGGGCGCCGCCATTCTTGGAGAAATAGGAGCGCACATTGGAGGCGGTGCGGTTGCGGTTGTCGGTCAGAGCCTCGACGATGACCGCCACGCCACCGGGGCCATAGCCCTCGTAGCGGATCTCGTCATAGTTCTCTGCATCGCCGCCCGAGGCCTTCTTCACGGCCCGCTCGATATTGTCCTTGGGCATGGACTGGGAGCGCGCATTGGTGATGGCGAGGCGCAAACGCGGATTGAAGGCGGGATCGGGCTGGCCCATCTTGGCCGCCACGGTGATTTCGCGGGCGAGCTTGGAGAAGATCTTCGAACGGATCGCGTCCGACTTGCCCTTGCGGTGCATGATGTTCTTGGCGTGTGAATGGCCGGCCATTCGCGCACTCCGATATTAGTGAATTCTGGATATGGTGGGGCCTTATAGGGGGAGAAGGGCAGCTTGTGAAGCTGTGGCGGCCTCCCCCGCCCGCCGGGGCGGGGTACGGGAGCAAGGCTCGCCCCGTGCCCCAAGCGATCAACCCGGATCGTGCCTGTTCCAGATCGACTGGTCGATCTTGCCGGAAAGTTCGGGATAGTCGGCGGCATGGAACAGCGGTTCCTTGCCCGCCTTGCGCTGGGCCCGGTAGTCGCGCGTCAGCTTCACCACCGTGCCCGAAAGCAGCACGATGGCGATCAGGTTGACGCTGGCCATCAGGCCCATGGAGGCGTCGGCCGCGTTGAAGACGGTCGCCACGCTCTCGAACGCGCCCCAGACCACCATGGCCAGGACCCCCACGCGCAGCACCGCCAGGCCGGTGCGATTGCCCAGGCGCAGGAAGACCATGGCGTTCTCGGCGTACGAGTAATTGCCGATGATCGAGGTGAAGGCGAAGAACAGGATCGCGATGGCGATGAAATACTGGCCGGCGCCCCCGATATGGACGCTCATCGCCGCCTGCGTCAGCGGGGTTCCGGTCAATTCGCTGCCCGGCACCATGACCCCGGACAGAAGGATCATCAACGCGGTGGCGGTGCAGATCAGGATGGTGTCGATGAAGACGCCCAGGGCCTGAACGAAGCCCTGCGAAGAGGGATGGTGCGGATCGGGGGTCGCGACCGCGGCGATATTGGGGGCGGAGCCCATGCCGGCTTCGTTGGAAAACAGACCGCGCTTGACCCCGTTCAGCAGCGCACCGGCAATGCCGCCGCCCGCCGCATCGAGCCCGAAGGCGCTCTGCACGATATGGCCAAGCATGCCCGGCACCTCGCCGATATTGATGACGACGACATAGAGCGCGACAAGCAGATAGACCACCGCCATGAAGGGCACGATGATCTCGGCCACCCGGGCGATCTGGCGAATGCCCCCGAAGATGACGATGCCCGTGAGTGCAGCCAGCGCGAGCCCGACCCAGAGCTTGTCGACGCCGAACGCGCCCTGAAAGGCATCGGCGATGGAATTGGCCTGCACCGCGTTGAAGACGAGGCCGAAGGCCAGGATCAGGCAGACGGAAAACACCGCGCCGGCCCAGGGCGCACCCAGTCCACGCGCGATATAGAAGGCCGGCCCGCCGCGATATTCACCGTTCTCGTTGCGCGTCTTGTAGAGCTGGGCAAGGGTCGATTCCGAATAGGCCGTGGCCATGCCGACCAGAGCAACCATCCACATCCAGAAGATGGCGCCGGGCCCGCCCAGATAGAGCGCGACGGCCACCCCTGCCAGATTGCCGGTGCCCACGCGCGAGGCCAGCGAGGTGCACAGCGCCTGGAACGGGGTGATGCCGGCGCTGTCGTTTTTCTTGGAGCCGATGACGGCGCGGAACATCTCGCCGAACTGCACGAACTGGATGAATCCCAGCCGGATGGTGAAGAACAGGCCGACGGCCAGAAGGCCATAGATGAGCACATAGCCCCAGAAGATCTCGTTGAGAAAATTGATGATCGGATCGAGCATGGGGCCCTCTCGCCTCGGCGATTGATGAACGGATCGGGTTGGCACGAAGCGGTCACGAGGGCCGCCGATGCCGCATCGCGATCGGACCCCAGATCGGTCAGGCCAGCAAGCGGAAAATCAGCGCGTCGGAAAATCCGGCATGGCCTGGGCCAGGACCCCGCCGAGGCGCAGCGGGGCCACGTAGAGGGCAAGGCCGGTGCGCGGATCGGTCTCGACGGCCACCCCGCACAAGGTCGCCTCGCCCTCGGCGGGGCTGAAGCGGCCATTGGGAATGCCGGTGAGGAAGCGATTGAGCGGCTCGTCGGTATCGGTGCCGATGATACTGTCGAAATCCCCGCACATGCCGGCATCGGCCATGAAGGCGGTACCGCCTTTGAGCACGCGATGATCGGCGGTGGGCAAATGGGTATGGGTGCCCACGACCAGGCTCGCCCGGCCGTCGAGGAAATGGCCCATGGCCTGGATTTCCGACGTCGCCTCGGTGTGGAAATCGACGATGACGGCATCGGCCACCTCGCCGAGCGGTGCATCGGCGATGGCCGCTTCCACCGCCCGGAACGGATCGTCGATCGGCGGCATGAATACCCGGCCCAGCGCATTGACGACGAGGACGCGATGCCCGTTGCGTCCCTCTACCATCATGGCGCCGCGCCCGGGCGTGCCGGGGGGATAATTGATCGGGCGGATGAGGGTAGGCTCGCGCTCGATATAGGTCAGCGCCTCGCGCTGGTCGAAGGCATGGTCGCCAAGCGTCACGATATCGGCGCCGGCATCGCGCAATGCCTGGAAGTGGCTCTCGATCAGCCCCTTGCCATGGCTGGCATTTTCGCCGTTGACCACCACGAAGTCGAACCGATGCTGGGCGATCAGGCCCGGCAGGCGCTCGGTCACGCCATCGCGGCCGGAGCGGCCCATCACGTCGCCCAGAAACAGCAATCTCATTGAGATGTCCCGAAAAAGCGCACGCCTTGCTCGGTGATCACTGCATCGAGGGGCATGTCATGGGGCGCGCGCGGGACCTGCTCCAGTTCCTGGGCGGCAAAGGCCAGCCCGACCAGAAGCGGCTTGCGCGCGAGCGTGGCCAGGGTGCGGTCGTAATAACCGCCGCCATAGCCGAGGCGGGTACCAGCGCTGTCAAAGCCCAGAAGCGGCACGAGCACGAGATCGGGCTCTGCCCGGGGTGCGAGATCGGAGGGCGCCAGCGTGCCGAAACCGGCTTCGTAGAGGGGCTGGTCTGCTTCCCAGACCCGCAGGTCGAGCGGGGCATCCTCCCCCTGCACCACCGGCAGCAGCACGGTCTGGCCGCCATCCATCAGCCGGATCAGGATAGGCTGGCAATCGAGCTCGTCCCGGATGCGCCAATAGCCGGCAATCACATCCTCGGGGGCAAAGGCGATGTTCTCGAAGAAGGCTGCGGCGACGGCCTCTGCGGCGTCCTCGCGCTCGCTTTGCGTCAGCGCCGCGCGCGCCGCATGGGCCTGCCTGCGCAAACCGGCCTTGGCGTCTTCGATGGAAAGGTCCGCCATGCGCCCTCGTGCCAAACAGAATTCAGGTGCCGCCCTGGCCGTGGGACATGCGATCCCGGGAACCTACTCACGTAGGTGGGCGCCGTATGTCCGAGCCCACGGGCCCGGTCAGGGACAGCTCCCTTAGGATCGATTAAGGCCCCGGGGATATGTGAAGTCCTCACGCGCCGGGCAGCCCGCCAGATATAGGCACTTCCCTCTTGCCATGCAAAGAGCCCGGCGCAACTTATGAGCGGATTGCACAACCCTTTGACCCACAGGGTCGCCTTGTCGAGTAGATCGCCATGTTCGCCTATGTCCTGATCGTGGTGACACTTGCCCTGGTGCTGAGCGCCCTGGCCGAGCGGCGAGCCTTCCAGCCCGCGCTTGTCGTTGTCATGGTGGGTCTTGCAGCTTCCTACATTCCGGGCATTCCGCTGCTCGAGCTCGACCCGCACTTCCTCCTCACCATCGTATTGCCGCCTATGCTGTTCTCGGCGGCGCGGGACTTTTCCTTTGCCGATTTCCGCCGGCGCATGGGCTCGATCGTCAACCTGGGCGTGTTTCTGGTCTTTGCCACCACCCTCGTGGTGGGCGGCGCGACGCTGGGCGTCCTGCCCGACCTGTTGCCCATCGCCGCCCTGATCCTGGGGGTGGTGGTCGCCCCGCCCGATGCGGTGGCCGCTATCTCCATCGGCCGCCGCGCCGGTCTGCCGGTGGGGCTGATGACTGTGCTCAAGGGCGAAAGCCTCATCAACGACGCCGCCGCCCTCACCATCTTCGCGGTGCTCGTGGCCATCGCCTCGGGCACGCATGCCTTTATCGACAACATCCCGCTCTATTTCCTTTATGCCGCCGGGCTGGGCATCGCCATCGGCCTGCTGATCGGCAATCTGGCCCAGGCGGCGCGGCACCTGCTGTCCAGCCCTTCGCTGACCACGGCGCTTTCGGTGATCATCCCGTTCGCGGCCTATCTCAGCGCGGAGGAATTGCATGCCTCGGGAGTCCTCGCGGTCGTGGCGGCAGGTTTCGCCATGGGTCATCACGGCGTGCAGGCCGGCTACAAGGAGCGCATGCAGGAAACCAGTTTCTGGCGCACTGTCGATACGCTGCTCGAAACCTTTGTCTTTGCCTATATCGGCCTGCAATTGCGCTTCGTGATCGCCGACGCCAACGAAGCCGGCTTCGATGCCGGCGAACTGGCGCTGGCGACCGCTGCGATCTTTGCTGCCATGGTCGCAACGCGCTATGCCTGGATTTTCGGTTCGGCACTCCTGGCGCGCTGGCGCCATCGCCGCCTCACGCAGTCGGGGCGAGGCGTGGCGGGGCAAAGACGCATCCAGCCGCCGCTGAGCTGGAAGGAAAATATCGTCCTCGGCTGGACCGGCATGCGCGGCGTGGTCACGCTGGCGGCGGCAGCGGGCACGCCGCTGATCATTGCGGGAGGCGCCGGTTTTCCCGGACGCGAGGCCATCGTCTCCATCGCCTTTCTCGTCACCATTACCAGCCTTCTCGTGCAGGGACTGACCCTGCCATTGCTGATTGGCTGGCTGAAGCTCGACGACCCCGACCACGACCATTTCGTCAGAGCACAGCGCGCTCACGCCGAGGAACTGACGCGGATCGCCACCGACGAGGCCCTTGCCGCCTATGCGAAGAGCCATCCCGGCCCGGAATCGGCGCGGCTGGTGACCATCATGCGCCAGCGCTTCCGCGCCGAGCAGAAGATGGAAAAGCCCGCCGGCGTGGCGACGAACGAAGCCTTGGCGATCGGAAAGCTGCTGCTCGAAACCCGCCGCACCCGCCTCGTCACGGCACGCGACAATTTCGAACTCGACGACACCATCGTGCGCGACATGCTCGAAAAGCTCGATCTCGAACAGGCATTCATGGATAGCGTCGCCGAAGGTTGATGCGACTCATGGCATCCGATGAGGCGCGGCGTGGCTCCTCAGGGCAAGGGAGCGGTATCGTCCAGATTGTCGGCCACGCTGTCCAGCGCCTTGGCTGCGGCCGTCAGCCGGCGGGCAAACTGCGACTCGGTCTGTTCGAGCTCGTCGGCAATTTCCTGGCCGGCCTGAGTGAGCGTTGCGACTTCCTGTTCGAGGGCAGCGATGCGGCGCTCGGCCTCGCTCAGTTCGTCCAGTACGGCGATGCCGGCCATGACGGTGAGGCGATTGTCGCCGATCTCGCCGACGGCGCCCTTGAGCGCTTCGACCTGGCCATTGAACCGATCGGCCAGCCCGATCAGGTGCCGCTGTTGGCCCTCTTCGCAGGCCATGCGATATTTGCGGCCATTGATCTCGACATTGACTTCCGGCACTTCGTTACTCCGCCTTCTGCAGGACCGAACGGACGGTCTCCATGGCCTCGACCAGGCGTCGCGACACTTCGTGGGCGCTATCGTCGAGCCTTTTGGCCCGCGCCGAGGTCTTGTCGAGCTCGGTGGCCAGGCGAGCCCGCTCATGCACGAGGCGCTGGGTATCCACTTCGATGCGCTGCAGGCGCGACAGGCGGCCCGACAATTCGCGGGTGCTGGTCTCGAGCCGCGCCAGGGCGCGGTCGAAGCGGGCAGAGGCAGCAACCAGCCCCTCTTCAAGTTCCGTCTCACTCATGACCGCTATCGTCCTCAAGACGCATCGATTCCAGCTGCGACAGCCTGCCCCAGCCTGCGCCCCAATGCAACCATGTCCGCTCGCAAACCCCCGGAAATCCTGCATCGGACCGAACGCCAAACCGGTGGGGTGACATTGACAGGAAAGCCGAACCTGTTATGCCTCGAAACCGCCTTTGGGAGGAGGCCACGCGGCGCTGCTCCCCCTGAAATCCCAGCCTTTCCGAAAGAGCGGTCTCCATGACGAATACAGCCCAGCAGAACGAATTGGCCAATGCGATCCGGTCCCTGTCAATGGACGCGGTGGAAAAAGCCAATTCCGGCCATCCGGGCCTGCCCATGGGCTGCGCCGACATCGCCACCGTGCTCTTCACCAAGGTAATGAAGTTCGATCCCGCCAATCCCCATTGGGCCGATCGCGACCGCTTCATCCTTTCGGCCGGCCACGGCTCGATGCTGCTCTATTCCTCGCTCTATTTGCTGGGCTACGAGGACATGACCATCGACCAGGTCAAGAATTTCCGCCAGATCGGCTCCAAGACCGCCGGCCACCCCGAATACGGCCATGCCACCGGCATCGAGACCACGACCGGTCCGCTGGGTGCAGGCCTGGGCAATTCGGTGGGCTTTGCCGTTGCCGAAGCCAAGCTGGCCGCCGAATTCGGCGCTGACCTCGTCGATCACTACACCTATGTGCTGGCCGGCGACGGATGCCTGATGGAAGGCATTTCCCAGGAGGCCATTTCCCTGGCCGGTCACCTCAAGCTCAACAAGCTGATCGTCATCTGGGACAACAACAACATCACCATCGACGGCAAGGTCTCCAATGCCGACTCGACCGACCAGATCGCCCGCTTCAAGGCGGTCGGCTGGAACACGATCGAGATCGACGGCCATGACCAGGACGCCATCGAAAAGGCCCTCAACGACGCCAAGAAGTCGACCGACAAGCCGACCCTGATCGCCGCCAAGACGACGATCGGCTTCGGCGCGCCCAAGAAATCCGGTACCGAAAAGGTCCATGGCGCTCCGCTGGGGGCCGAGGAACTGGCCGGCGCCAAGCAGGCCCTTGGCATCGACTATCCGGCCTTTGAAATCCCCGCGCATATCCTTGAAAGCTGGCGCGCTGCCGGCACGCGCAGCCAGAATGTACGCGGCGAATGGGAAGCCCGCCTCGCCAAGTCCGACAAACGCGACGAATTCACCCGCCGCATGTCGGGCAAGCTGCCGGCCGATTTCGCCAAGGCCATGGCCGAGTACAAGCAGAAGCTCGCCGAGGACAAGCCCAAGGTCGCGAGCCGCAAGGCAAGCCAGATGGCGCTCGAAGTGATCAACAAGGCCGTGCCCGAAACCCTCGCCGGGTCGGCTGACCTGACCCATTCGAACCTCACCAACACGCCCGAAACCGTGCCCTTCCAGGCCGATAATCGCCTGGGCCGCTACATGATGTACGGCATTCGCGAGCATGAGATGGGCGCGGCGATGAACGGCGTGGCGCTGCATGGGGGCCTCATTCCCTATGGCGGCACCTTCATGGTGTTTACCGACTATGCCCGCCCGGCCATCCGCCTCGCCGCCCTGATGGAAGTGCGCTCGATCTTCGTGATGACCCACGATTCCATCGGTCTGGGCGAAGACGGGCCGACCCACCAGCCTGTCGAGCATCTGACCGCGCTGCGCGCCATTCCCAACCTTCTGGTCTTCCGCCCGGCCGACGCCATGGAAACCGCCGAATGCTGGGAATTGGCCATGGAAGCCAAGCACCCCTCGATCCTGGCGCTTTCCCGCCAGAACCTGCCGGCCGTCCGCACCGACTATTCGGCAGAGAACAGATCCGCCAAGGGCGCCTATACCCTGGTCGGCCCTGCCGATGCCGATGCGGTGATCTTCGCCACCGGTTCGGAAGTGGCCATTGCCGTCGAGGCGCACAAGGAATTGACGGAGAAGGGCATTTCAGCCCGCGTCGTCTCGGTGCCGTCCATGGAACTCTTCGCCAAGCAGTCCGACGCCTACAAGGCCGAGATCATCGGCTCGGCCAAGGCCCGCGTTGCGGTCGAAGCCGGCATCGAAATGAGCTGGAACAAGCTTCTGGGCGACAAGGGGCGTTTCGTGGGCATGCATTCCTTCGGCGCGTCGGGCCCGATCGACGCGCTCTATGCCCACTTTGGCATTACGCCCAAGGCCGTTGTTGAAGCCGTCACCACTCAGTTGTAAGAGAGCCGCGCCTCCCTTTACGTAACTCCCCTCCTAGGAGCGTCTAACATGGCAGTTCGCGTCGCCATCAATGGCTTCGGCCGCATCGGTCGCAATATCCTGCGCGCCATCATCGAATCCGGCCGCACCGATATCGAGGTCGTGGCCATCAACGATCTCGGCCCGGTCGAAACCAATGCGCACCTGTTGCGCTTCGACAGCGTGCATGGCCGTTTTCCGCACAATGTGACGGTCGATGGCGACACCATCGATGTGGGCCGCGGCCCCATCAAGGTGACCGCCGAGCGCGACCCGGCCAACCTGCCGCATGCCGCCATGAACATCGACATCGCGCTCGAATGCACGGGCATCTTCACGTCCAAGGAAAAGGCCTCGGCCCACCTCAAGGCCGGCGCCAAGAAGGTGATCATCTCGGCCCCTGGCGATGGCGCGGACAAGACCATCGTCTTCGGCATCAATCACCAGAGCCTGACCAAGGACGACGTGGTGATCTCGAACGCTTCGTGCACCACCAATTGCCTGGCGCCGCTCGCCTATGTGCTGCACAAGGAATTCGGCATCGAAAAGGGAATGATGACCACCATCCATTCCTATACCGGTGACCAGCCGACGCTCGACACCATGCACAAGGATCTCTATCGCGGCCGCGCGGCTGCGCTCAGCCAGATCCCGACCTCGACCGGCGCTGCCAAGGCCATCGGCCTGGTGCTCCCCGAGCTCAAGGGCAAGCTGGATGGCGTCTCGATCCGCGTGCCGACCCCCAACGTCTCCTGCGTCGATTTCAAGTTCATCGCCAAGCGCGACGTGACGGCCGAAGAGATCAACGCCGCCGTTCGCAAATATGCCGATGGCGAGCTCAAGGGCGTGCTGGGCTACACGACCCAGCCCAACGTCTCGATCGACTTCAACCATGATCCGCATTCCTCCACCATGGCGCTCGACCAGACCAAGGTGATGGACGGCAATTTCGTCTCGGTCCTGTCCTGGTACGACAATGAATGGGGCTTTTCCAACCGCATGGCGGACACCGCCGTGGCCCTGGCCAAGACGCTCTAGACGCGATCAATGTCTTTTGGAAAAGGGCGTCCCGCGGGGCGCCCTTTTTGTTCGGTTGACGGCTTTCTCCAGGGCGTCGGCGGCGTGTAGACGCCCCCCTGTTCCGCGCCCGGGGATCGGGATAAATTGGCAGGCCTGCTTTCGCGGGAAGGACCCGGGTTGTCGTGGCAGGTCTGGGAGCGCAGTCGTGATCATGAACCGATCCATCCGCTGGCAGGGCCTCGAGCTTGCCACCATCGAGCACTGCCACGTCATCGCCAATGGCCGCGACACCCGCATTCGCGGCGCTGTGGTCGGGCCCGATTTCGGGCTTTTCTACCGGCTCAAGCTCGACGAGAACGGCCATACGCGCACAGTCAGGATCGAACGGACGGATGGCAAGGTGCTGGAACTGTTTTCCGATGGCGCGGGCGGCTGGTCCGATGATCGTGCCGAGCCCATCGCGGCGCTGCGCGGCTGCGTGGACGTCGATATCTGGCCCACGCCGATGACCAATTCCCTGCCCATCTGGCGCGCAGAATGGACCGACCAGCCTATCCGCTTCGCCATGGCCTGGATCGACGCCACCGACTTGAGCCTCAGGCGGTCCGAACAGGTCTATACACGGCTCGATGAGAACCAGTACCGCTTCCAGTCCGCCGATTTCGAACGGGTCATCAGCGTCGATGCCGAGGGTCTGGTGACCGATTATCCGGGGCTTTTCGCCCGCATCGCCTAGCCCATCACCACAGCCATGCCGGCGCTGCGGGCGCGAACGTCGGGCGCGCCGAGGCACGTGGCGACGGCCTCGTATCCGGCCGCGCCGGGCACCGGCAGGACCTGAAGAGGCGGCGCGTGATTGGCCGGGCAGTAGAGGATGAGTTCGCGACCGGTCGCCAGGTCCGGATCGAACACGGCGCTGGAACGCGTCATGGCGATCACCGGCCGCGCGGCATTGTCGTAACGCCGCAGCCAGGCCCCCAGGGCCGCCTGGCTGGCCGCATCCAGCCCATCCTCGACATAGTCAACCACGATGGCTGTCGGCTGGGGATCGCTGAGAGCAATGACGAGGGCGCGCAGGGCGGCGCAATCGCGCGCACCGTCGGACACAAGCCAGTCCAGCGCATCCCGGCCCGGTCCTGAAAGGGGCTGGGTTTCTGTCGCGCCCGCGTCCAGCCGATCGAGACCGCAGAAGCGGGCGCCGGGAATATGGGCGGCCAGCGCCCGCGCCAACCGGGTCTTGCCGCTCCCCAGGGGGCCGGTCAGAAATATGAGCGCGGGCAGCGCCGGGATGATGAACCGTTCTCCTGCCCAGGGCCAGGGCAGATCGAGCGAAACGGAGAGGCTCTGGTCCTGAAGCGGGCTGTAATCGAGATCGTTCGGCTCCCGACCGCTGACGAGATGCGCGCGCCAGTGCCGGAGCGCGGCGAGCTGGGCCCGCGCGGTCACGATCTGCGCCTCGAGGCGGTTCTGGTGGGCGGCAAATATCGGATCGAGCGGCAACGCATCGCCGGCAAGAACCCGACCGATATCGCCGAGGCTGAGGCCCAGCCCCCGCAGGTCGACGATCCGCCGGGCTCGCTCCATTTCCGCAGCACCGTAGAACCGCCATCCGGCCTGGTTGCGGACCGGGCAGATCAGATCGTGGTCTTCGTAAAGGCGCAGGGCCTTGGCGGAAACACCAAGCGCCTGGGCCGCGCGGCTGGGATTGAGCAGAAGTTCGGAGCGGGTCACGACTCACCTCATGATTGCGTGTCGCTCTCCTATGCGGGCCTGTCCCGGGGGCCGGGTCAAGCCCTCGCTTGCAGGGTCGGCCGCTATCGGCCGCCCGGGTCAGGCGGCCTTGACGATCTCGAGGACCTCGACCTCGAAAACCAGATCGCGCCCAGCCAGCGGATGGTTGGCATCCACCGTCACCCGCGCCTCGTCGAGATCGATCACCGTGATGGGGATCATGCCGCCATCGCTGGTGCGCGCCTGCAATTGCGTGCCGACCTTGACGTCGACGCCTGAGGGCAGCTTGGCGCGGTCCAGTTGCTGGATAGCTTCGGGACGATGCTGGCCATAGGCCTCATCGGCGGGAATGGTCACCGTGCTCTTGGTGCCCTGCTCGATGCCGATGAGGTGCTTTTCGAGCCCGGTAATGACCTGGCCGGCGCCCAAGGTGACCTCGAGCGGTGCGCGGCCTTCGGAACTGTCGAACTGCGTGCCGTCAGTGAGGCGGCCGGAATAATTGATACGAACGATGTCGCCGGTTTGGGCAATAGCCATTTGGGCAGACCTTTCAGGGATTTTGGTTTCGCCCGCTATCGCAAGACAGCAGGCAACATCAGCCGCGCCTGGAGCCGCAGGACGGCATCGGGATGGGCGCGCGACGGCGAGAACCCAGTCTAGGCGCCTCGGCCCCAATGTAAACCGCCACCGCCCTAAGCCCCTTCAGTCGGGCGGCTCGGGCATGGTCGACCCCCTCCAGGGCATGCGGACGGCCACATTTTCGCCATGGCAAAGGCGCGGGCCTCCCCAATCGACTTTGCCCGGTCCGCGGCGGCAAAGAGATTTTTTGCTCCCCCGCTTCCGCCCGTCGTGGCACTCTGCTACCCCACGGCCACAAGGACACGCCCGGAGGCAGCACCATGAGCGACGGCTTCAAGACCCTCGACCAACTCGACCTGACCAATAAGCGCGTGCTGCTGCGCGCCGACCTCAATGTGCCTGTCGCCGACGGCAAGGTGACGGACGCGACCCGCATCGAACGCCTGGTGCCCACCATCCGCGAGATCGTCAAGAAGGACGGCAAGGCCATCCTTCTCAGCCATTTCGGCCGGCCCAAGGGCAAGGTCGATCCCGAATTTTCGCTCGAGCAGGTCTGCGAGGCCGTGGCCAACGAAACCGGCCACCCGGTCGGCTTCGTCGCCACGGACTGGGTCGATGTTTCCGATGCGCAGAAGGCCATCGACGCCGCGCCTGCCGGCTCGGTTCTGGTGCTGGAAAACACCCGTTTCCATCCCGGCGAGGAAGAGAACGACATCGAACTGGCCAAGCGCATGGCAAGCCTGGGCGATTGTTATGTGAATGACGCCTTTTCGGCCGCCCACCGCGCCCATGCCTCGACCGAGGCGCTGGCGCGCCTGCTGCCCGCCGCGGCCGGCCTGGCCATGGAAGCCGAGCTCAAGGCGCTCGAGGCCGGCCTCGGCAAGCCCAAAAAGCCGGTGGTGGCCATTGTCGGCGGCGCCAAGGTCTCCTCCAAGATCGACCTGTTGGAAAATCTTGTCACCAAGGTGGATGGCCTCGTCATCGGCGGAGGCATGGCCAATACGTTCCTGTTCGCGCAAGGTCACGGCGTCGGCAAGTCGCTGTGCGAAAAGGACCTGGCCGACACTGCTCGCCGCATCATGGACAAGGCCGAAAAGGCCAATTGCGCCATCATCCTGCCGATCGACGCGGTGGTTTCCTGGCACTTCAAGGCCAATTCGCCCACGCGGCTCTATGGCGTGGATGCCGTGGACCCCGACGGCATGATCCTCGACATGGGTCCGTCTTCGATCGAGCGCGTCAACGCCGCCATCGACGATGCCCATACCCTGGTCTGGAACGGCCCGGTCGGCGCCTTTGAAATGGAGCCCTTCGATGCGGGCACCGTCGCCATCGCCAAGCATGTGGCCAAGCGCACCCATGACGGCCATCTGGTGTCGGTGGCCGGCGGTGGCGACACGGTGAGCGCCCTCGCCCATGCCGGGGTCAAGGACCAGCTCACCTATGTTTCCACCGCCGGCGGCGCCTTCCTCGAATGGATGGAAGGCAAGCCGCTGCCGGGTGTCGAGGCCCTCAAGAACTAAAGGAAAGGCCGGGGCGACCCGGCCTTTTTCTGTCCGCATCCGCCAGATGGGTAAGGTTCCCGCCTGAAAGGCGATCCGGGCACCCGTCTTTGGTCGCATAAACGCACGTCTAATCGAAATGGGGCTGACGAAAGTCTAGTCTGGGCGCAATTCATTTCCGAAGGCCAGACCAATGCCCAAGTCGCTCAATGCAATTGCCCAGAAGCTGATGACGCCCGGCCAGGGCATCCTTGCCGCCGATGAGTCGGAAGGCACGATCGGCAAGCGCTTCGACAAGATCAACCTGCCCAATACCCTCGAATTGCGCCGCGATTACCGCGAAATGCTGTTCGGCGCGACCCAGGCCATGCAGAAATACATTTCCGGCGTGATCCTGACCGAGGAAACGCTCAAGCAGGAAGCGGCCAGCGGCACCCCGTTCCGCGCCATCCTCGCCGATGCGGACGTCATCCCCGGCATCAAGGTCGATCGCGGCGCCTTCCCCATGCCGGGGGAAGCCGGCGAAAAGATCACCGAAGGGCTCGACGGGCTGCGCCAGCGCCTCGCTTCTTATGCAGAACTCGGCGCTGGCTTTGCCAAGTGGCGGGCCGTCATCACCATCAACGACATCGCCCCTACCCGCAACAATATCCGCGCCAATGCCCATTCCCTGGCGCGCTATGCCATGCTCTGCCAGGAAGCCGGCATCGTACCCATCGTCGAGCCGGAAGTGGTCGGTGACGGCGAGCCGGGCAACCATTCGATGGAACGCTGCGCCCAAGTAACCGGGGACGTGCTCGAAAACGTCTTCAAGGAATTGCGCCTGGCCGGCGTCGATCTTGCCGGCATGCTGCTCAAGCCTAACATGGTTCTGCCCGGCCTCAACTCGCGCGAGCGGCCCAGCGTCGACGAAGTCGCCCGCCGCACCGTCGCCGTGCTCAAGGAGCACGTGCCGGCAGCCGTGCCCGGCATCGCCTTCCTCTCCGGCGGGCAGACCGACGAAGAGGCGACGGCGCACCTGTCGGCGATGAACCAGATTTCCGGCAAGCCCTGGCCGCTCACCTTCTCCTATGGCCGGGCGCTGCAGAACGTGGCGTTGCGCGCCTGGGCCGGGCGGCGCGAGAACTTCTCGATCGCCCGCGAGGCCTTCGCGCATCGCGCCCACATGAATTCCCTGGCGGCGCTGGGGGAATGGTCCAATGGAGTGGACCGGGCCGCCTGAGAGGGTCGCTTTAGCTCATCCGACATCCAACCGGGCGCGCATCTGTTCGCAGAGGCCGCCCGTTTCGGTGATATGTCACCATTGCGTCGCCCGGACGCAGGCCCTATTTGGGTCTGTCCCTTTGTTGCCAAAATGGTCGCCTAGGGAGCATGGCCTTCAATCCGGGACCGACATGGCACCGCTTCTCTATCTCATTACTCCTGCCGATCCTGATCCGGCGCAATTTCCGCGCCAGCTCATGGCCGTGCTCAGCGGGCCGGAAATCTCGGCCCTGCTGGTGCGGCGGGGCACCATGGACGAGGCCAGCTATGCCAGCCTTGCCGAGCGCGTCGTCCAGATCGGCCAGGCCGCCGGCGCCGCCGTTCTCATCGAGGACGATGTCGCGCTGGCCCAGCGGCTTTCGGCCGATGGCGTGCATGTCACCCAGGGCGGTACTAAAGCGATCCGCGCCGCCGTGGCTGCGCTCAAGCCCGACGGGATCGTCGGGGTGGGCAATATCCGCTCCCGCCACGACGCCATGAGCTTTGGCGAACTGGACGTCGACTACGTGCTGTTCGGGCCCCTCGGTGGCAAGGCCGATGCTGACGCGGCGGACCTCGCCCTGTGGTGGGCCGAAACCTTCGAAGTCCCAGCCGTTCATTCCGTGCCCGAAGCCGATCCGGGCCTGATGACCACCAGCGTCGCCGAATTCCTGGCGCTGTCGGACGGCATCTGGTCGCGCCCCGACCCTGCCGAGGCCCTGCGGGCATTCGGCGGCGCCCAACGGGAGACCTCATGATCCGCAAGGGATATTGGCTCGCCGCCCTGCTGCTGTGCGTGGCGCCAACACAGGCACAGGACGCCCCGGTCAATCCGGCGACACCCGCCGACCAGGTGAGCGCCGATATTTTCGGGCCGCGCAATCCGGTCGACTATGCCTATGGCGCCTTCCAGATGGGCTATTACCTGACGGCGCTGGAACTGGCCCTGCCCCGCGCCGAGCAGGGTGACGCCGCCGCGCAGACCCTGATCGCCGAGATTTATGCCAAGGGCCTGGGCGTCGGGCAGAATGCCGAGCGCGCTGCCGGCTGGTACCAGCTGGCCTCGCGCAACGGGGATCGCCTCGCCACGTTCGAACTGGGCATGCTCTACCAGAACGGGCTGGGCGTCACCAAAAGCCGGGAGCGGGCGGCCGAACTGTTCCGCAGCGCCGCCGATGCCGGATATGCCCCGGCCAAGTACAACATGGCCCTGCTCCATGTCGAAGGCATCTATGCCGAGCCCAGCCTGACCCGCGCCGCCGACCTGATGCGCGAGGCGGCCGAGGCGGAGCTGCCCGAGGCGCAATACGATTACGGCGTCATGCTGCTCGAAGGCGCCGGTGTCTCCCCCGACCCGGCGGCAGGGGCACGCTACATAGCACTGGCCGCCGACCAGGGGCTGGTCGATGCCCAGATCGACTACGCCACTCTTTTCTATCTGGGACAGGGCGTGACCCGTGACCTGAGCGCGGCAGTCGAATGGTATCGTCGCGCCGCCGAAGCGGGCAATGCCGTGGCGCAGAACCGCTATGCCAAACTGCTCGCCGTGGGCGAGGGCGTGACGCTCAACCTCGAAGACGCAGCCATGTGGCGGGCGCTGGCGCGGCGGCAGGGCATGAGCGATGCCGCGCTCGATCGCCTGCTGGTGTCCATACCGGCCGATGCGCTGGCCCGCGCCGAGGAACGCGCCCGCTTCTGGCCATCGGCGCCGCCGAGCACGGTGGCTGCAGCACCGGCGGACGAGGCCGCTCCGACCGCAGGCGCAGACATCCTGCCCAGCCCGGTGAGTGCCGAAAATGCCCCGTCTGCTCCCGATGAGGAGCCTGAGCCATCCGCCCAGACCGACGCATCGAGCGAGGCGCCGTGAAGCGAACCCCTTGAACCGGGGGCCTTTCTGGGGCAATAAGCCCGCCACAATTGAAACTAGCGGCAAGCCCTCGGGCTTTTCGGCGGCGGCCTTCGGGTTCCGGCGCCGAGCGGGCCGCATGATCCAGCGAGCACTTCCCAATGGCGCGTTCCGCCCTTCTCAACGTCATGGTCAATGCCGCCATCAAGGCCGGCAAGTCGCTGAGCCGCGATTTCAACGAGGTCGAGAACCTGCAGGTGTCGCGCAAGGGGCCGGCCGATTTCGTTTCCAAGGCCGACCTGCGCGCCGAGCAGATCGTCTATGACGAATTGCGCAAGGCCCGCCCGACCTATGCCTTCCTGATGGAAGAGGGCGGCGAAGTCGCCGGCACGGACGGCCAGCACACCTGGATCGTCGACCCGCTCGATGGCACCACCAATTTCCTCCATTCCATTCCGCTCTTTGCCGTGGCCATCGCGCTGCAGCGCGGCGACGAAATCGTGGCCTCGGTGATCTACAATCCGATCATGGATGAGCTCTACACCGCCGAAAAGGGCGGCGGCACCTGGCTGGCCGATCGCAAGCGCCTGCGCGTCGCCAATCGCCGCCACCTGTCCGAGGCCGTCATCTGCACCGGTATCAAGACGCAGGGCACGTCCAACGACGCCCTGCAATTGCGCCAGCTTGCGGCCGTGACGCCCGCCGTGGCCGGCATCCGCCGCTCCGGCTCGATCTGCCTCGACATGGCCTGGCTCGCCGCTGGCCGCTATGACGGCCTTTGGGAAGCGGGCCTCAAGCCCTGGGACGTGGCACCGGGCTTCCTGATGGTCAAAGAAGCAGGCGGTCTCGTCTCCGACTATGCCGGCCAGCCAGGCTCGATCTGGAACGGGCAGATCGTTGCCGGCAACGAAGCCCTGCACGGCGCCCTGCTCAAGACGCTCAAGCCGATCCAGTAGGGGACGCGGCAACGCAAGCCTTGGGGGCGGACCGCTCGGTCCGCCATCGCCGCATTCACGTCACAGCCATGCGTTAACCTTTTCCATTGTCACGCCTTGGTGCCGCCTCTAGACTCCGCGCGGTTGATTTGTGGCAAAGGGGCAAGGTTCGGCAAAGATGACGCAAGGCTACGATCCCTATCACCTCGCCAGCCCCACGGTGTATCTCGTCAAGATCCTGATCTTTCTGGTGCTTGTGGCGCTGGTCGGGGCAATCCTGTTTTCCACGATCGTTACCTTTTTCTGGGCCAACCCCTTCATCAATTCGCTGATCTTCTTCACCCTGGCGATCGGCATCTTCCTCAGCTTCCGGCAGATTTTCCGGCTGTTCCCGGAAGTCAAATGGGTCAATTCGCTCCAGGACGGAACGCTCTCCAATTCCCAGCCGCCCGTGCTGCTCGCCCCTGTCGCGGGCCTGCTGCGCGAACGGATCGGGGAAGCGATCATCACCCCATCCTCGATGCGCTCGATCCTCGATTCGGTGGGCAACCGGCTCGATGAGGCCAAGGATACCTCGCGCTATCTCACTGGGCTGCTGGTGTTCCTGGGCCTGCTCGGCACGTTCTATGGTCTGCTCGAGACCGTGACGTCGGTCAGCCAGGTGATCAACGCGCTGGACGTGACCCAAGGCGACACCACCACCCTGTTCACCAATCTGCGTGAGGGTCTCGTGGCTCCGCTGGGCGGCATGGGTACGGCCTTTTCGTCCTCGCTCTTCGGTCTTTCGGGCTCGCTGGTCCTGGGCTTTCTCGACCTGCAGACCAGCCAGGCCCAGAATGCCTTCTATACCGATCTCGAAGACTGGATGACCTCCATGACCGAGCTCGACCACCCCGTCACTGCCATGCAGGCAAATGCCGGCGGCCCCGATATCCAGGCGCTGGTCGACAAGCTGGGCGCCAACAACCAGAACATCAATTCCTCCCAGAACGCCATCCGCGCCATGGCCGAACTGGCCCGGGGAATCGATGGCCTGGTCAAGCACATCCGCACCGAGCAGGACGATCTGCGAAAACATATTAACGAACAGGGCGAGACCAACAAGAAGCTGCGCGACCTGATCGAAGCCATGCTCAACGAAGCCGACAACGAGCGGCGGAACTGATCCATGCCGGGCGCCCGTTCCCGCCGCAGACAGGAGGCCAATTACTGGCCTGGCTTCGTCGATGCGCTGTCGAGCCTGTTGCTCGTCATCATCTTCATGCTGTCGCTGTTCATGCTGACCCAGTTCTTCCTCGGCCAGGAAATCCAGGGCCGCGACACCGCCCTGGCGCGTCTCAACAGCCAGATTGCCGAATTGACGGAATTGCTGCAGCTCGAGCGCGCCGGTTCGGACGACCTTGTCGCCCAATTGGCCAATATCACGGCAACTCTCGCCGGCGCAGAAGCGGAGAATGCCAGTCTGCAGGACCAGCTGGCCGGAATCGGCGCGGGCCTGGGCGATCGGGATTCCACCATTGCGGGCCTGCAATCGGATCTGCTCGACGCCGAACGGCTTTCCGATGAAGCCAATGCCCAGGTCGCGCTGCTGAACCAGCAATTGGCCGCCCTGCGGACCCAGATCGGCGCCCTCGAAGCCGCACTCGAAGCCTCGGAAGCCCGCGACAGCGAAAGCCGCACGCAGATTGCCGATCTCGGCCGCCGGCTCAACCTTGCGCTGGCCCAGCGCGTCCAGGATCTTGCGCGCTACCGCTCCGACTTCTTCGGCCGGCTCCGCCAGATTCTGGAGACGCGTGCCGATGTCCGCGTCGTGGGCGACCGTTTCGTTTTCCAGTCCGAAGTGCTCTTCGCCCCCGGCCAGGCCGATATCGCCACGGCCGGCCTGCCCGAGCTCGACGCGCTGGCCGAGGCCATCCTTCAGCTGGAGCAGGAAATTCCGCCCGATATCAATTGGGTGCTGCGCATCGACGGCCATACGGACAGCCGGCCCATTTCCAATGCGCGATTCCCCTCCAACTGGGAATTGTCGGCCGCCCGCGCCATTTCCGTGGCGCAGTATCTGGTCTCGCGGGGCGTGCCCCCGGCACGGCTGGTGGCCGCCGGTTTCGGCGAATTCGCTCCGCTCGACCCGGCTGAAACCGACGAAGCCTATCGGCGCAATCGACGCATCGAGTTCAAGTTGACCGAAGGCTAGGCGCAGCCAGGCCGCGCCTTCTCCTTTCGTCGACAGGCAGGGCCGATTGTCGATCCAGACTGTCTGTTGTGGCGCCGCGGCATGTGCTGGCCCGCAGGGGGAGGAGTTCGAGGGGCGGGCTCCTTAACGTTAACGCGGCCGATCACAATGTGTGTGACCATTCGGCAACGTCGCAGAAAAGCCCGGATTTCCGCCACATGGCCGCCCCAATAGGCAAAGATTAACCACGTTGGCAAACCGGCTTTTAAGATTAAGCGCGGTAAATGCTGCGCCTAAGATTATAGCTTTCAGGAGCCGCAAGTGGTCATCCCCGCACCCATCAACACTGTTATGCGCGCTGCCGCGATGATGCTTTTCGTCGTGGTCATCGCCGCCTGTTCCCGCAGCGCCACCGGCGATAATGTCGGTCTTACCGGCGTCGGCAATACCGGCCCCGGCGGCGGCGCCCCCGGCAGCCAGCAGGAATTCATCGTCACCGTCGGCGACCGCGTCTTCTTCGAAACCGATTCCAGCTCGCTGACCAGCGAAGCCCAGGCCACCCTCGACAAGCAGGCCCAGTGGCTGAACCAGTACGCCAATTACCGCATCATGATCGAAGGCCACGCCGACGAACGCGGCACCCGTGAATACAACATCGCCCTGGGCGCCCGCCGCGCCTCGGTGGTGGTGAACTATCTCGTTTCCCGCGGCGTCAATGCCCAGCGCATCCAGAGCCAGTCCTTCGGCAAGGAGCGCCCGGTGGCGATCTGTAACGACATCTCCTGCTGGAGCCAGAACCGCCGCGCGGTCACGGTGGTCCAGTAACAATCATGGCCTGCCTTCGGGCAGGCATCCCTTCGGGTAAATCCGGAGGCCAGAGCGCCCGGAGCCAGTAAAATGGCCCGGGCGCTTTCTTTTCACCAAAATTGCTCTTTATTGCCGACAGGAAAGTACCCATCTTGGCCGGCAGGCAGCATTGGAGTTGATGCGTTGACGTTAGGACGTTTTTCAAAGTGGAGCCGGGCTGCGTTCTGCGCGCTTGGCCTCGGGCTGAGTGCCGGTGTGGGCGCTGCACAGGCACAGTCCGTCATGCCGCCAGGCGAATTGAGCGGGCTCGGCTTCAACAATACCGGTGGCCGCATTCTTGTCGCGCAGGCCGACAGCGCCCAGCTCATGGTGCGTATCCAGCAGCTCGAAGAGCAGATCCGCGTGCTCAACGGCCAGGTCGAGGGCCTGACCTTCCAGCTCACCCAATTGCAGGAAATTCTCAACCGTCTCTCCGAGGACAGCGAATTCCGCTTCCAGCAGCTGGAAGGCGGTGCTGGGGGAAAAACTGAAGCGGCAACCCAACCAGGCGGCGCGACGCAGCCTGAGGCGTTGCCGCAGGACCCGGCCCTTTCCGACGAGGATTTCGTCCGTCCCACCATCATTCCCGAACAGGGCGTGCAGCCCCTGCCCGGCGAACAGGAATTCGACCCTTCCTTCGACGATGGGTCATTGGGCCCCTCGTCCGACCCCCTGGTGGGAACCGGACAGGGCGGCGGCATCGACCTCGTCACCGGCCAGCCCATCAACCTGAGCTACGATCCGCGCGCCGCCAATAGCGGCAATGCCGATGCCGACGCGCAGTTCCGCGCCGGATACGAGGCCATGCTGTCCGGCGATTACGACTTCGCCGAAGAGCAATTCGGACAGTTCATCGAGCTCTATCCGGACAATCCCCAAGTGCCGGACGCAGCCAACTGGCTGGGCGAAGCGCTGATGGCGCGATCCGCCTATGCCGAGGCAGCCGATGTGCTGGTCGAAGCCTATCAGCAATATCAGGATCATCCGCGCGCGCCCGATCTGCTGCTCAAACTGGGCATTTCGCTGGCTGGCGTCGGCGAACGGGAAACCGCCTGCCGCACCTTTGGCGAAATCGACCGGCGCTATAGCGAGACGATCCCCGCCTTCCAGGCGCGCCTGGCCGAGGAGAAGACGAAGGCCGAATGTCCACCGGCCTGACCCCGGACCTGACCGATCCCGAAATTCTGGCGCGTCTGTTCGCGCCAGCTTCGGGGCACAAGGTCATCGGACTTGCCGTATCCGGCGGGCCCGACAGCCTGGCGCTCATGCTCTTGGCGCAGCGCTGGGCCACAGGCCTGCAAGACCCCCCGCAGCTCATTGTCTATAGCCTCGACCATGGCCTGCGTGCAGAAGCCGCGGCGGAAGTCGCCATGGTGATTGCGGCAGCCAAGAGCCTTGGCCTCGAGGCCCGCGCCCTGGCCTGGGCGGGCGAAAAACCGCAATCGGGCATCCAGGAGGCGGCGCGCATCGCGCGCTATCGCCTGATCGGGGAAGCCATGCGCGCCGACCGGGCGACCCTGCTGCTGACCGCCCACCACCGCGCCGACCAGGCCGAAACCGTGCTCATGCGCCTCGCCCATGGCAGCGGCGTCGAAGGCCTCAGGGCCATGGCGCCCCTGACGCAGGTGAAGGGTGTTCCGATTCTGCGGCCGCTGCTCGACGTCGAGCCTGCGAGCCTCGCCGCGCTCCTTCCCGGAGCCGGCCTCACGCCGGCACAGGACCCCTCCAATCACGACATGGGCTATGAACGGGTGCGCTGGCGTCGGCTTTTGCCGACACTGGCCGAAGAAGGGCTCGACAGCGCCACGCTTGCCCGTTTCGCCACGCGCATGGCGGAAGCGGACATGGCCCTTTCGCAAATGGCCGACGCCGCCTTTGAGGAATGGGTGCGGCTCGACGGTTTCGGTGCGGCCAGCATGCCCTCGGCAGCGCTGCTCGGCCTCAGTCCCGCGATCGGCCGGCGCGTGCTCGGCAGGGTGCTCAATATCGTGGGAGGGCGGCAGAAACCCCGCGCCCTGGGTCAGGTCGAGCGGCTCTACGACCAGATCGCCGAGACTGGCCTGCCCCGTGCCGCCACGCTGATGGGTGCGGTCATCCGCATCAAGGGCGAGGCGCTCAGCATTTCGCGCGAGCCGGGACGGGCGCTGCCGGGTGAACAGGGCCTGCCGCCCAATTGCGCACTGATCTGGGACGAGCGCTTCCGCATCGCCAATCTGTCCGATGCCACGGGCCTGGTCGCCGGCGCCACCGATTTCATGCCGCGCCACCGGCTCGAGGAAGTGCTCGGCTTCAAGGTCACCACACCTGCCGAAGCCATCCGCACCGCCCCGCTCGTCCGCGACGCCGAGGGGGGCGTTCTGGCGCTGGGCGGCTGGTCGTTCGACGAACGCATCCAGGTCGAATTGCTGATCGATTGATCCGGCCACAGCCGCACCGGGACAGAAATTTCTCCGCCATGCCGATTTAAACCCCCGGCAAAATCGATTAGACCCTTTCTCCGAATGCCGTGACCAGGAGCCGCCGAACCCATGTCCAATGACAATCCGAACACCGACCGGTTCAGCCACGACGCCGGCATCCTGGCCCAGGCCCTGCCCTATATGCAGCGCTACGAGGGCAAGACCGTCGTGGTGAAATATGGTGGCCACGCCATGGGCGACGCCAAGCTCGGCCAGGCCTTTGCCCGCGACATCGCTCTGTTGAAGCAGTCCAAGGTCAACCCGATCGTGGTGCATGGCGGCGGGCCGCAGATCGCCTCGATGCTGAAGAACCTCGGCATCGAGTCCAAGTTCGAAGGCGGGCTGCGCGTGACCGACAAACGGACCATGGAAATTGTCGAGATGGTCCTGGCCGGCTCGATCAACAAGGAAATCGTCGCGCTGATCAATGCCGAGGGCGAATGGGCCATCGGCCTGTGCGGCAAGGATGGCAACATGGTCTTCGCCAAGAAGGCCGAAAAGACCGTCAAGGATCCCGGCTCCAATATCGAGCGCGTGCTCGATCTGGGCTTTGTGGGCGAACCGGTCGAGGTCGACCGCACCCTTCTCGACCTTCTGGCCCGCTCCGAGCTGATCCCGGTCATCGCCCCGGTCGCGCCCGGTCATGACGGCAATACCTACAATATCAATGCCGACACCTTTGCCGGCGCCATTGCCGGCTCGCTTGGCGCCAAGCGGCTGCTGTTCCTCACCGACGTGCCCGGCGTGCTCGACAAGGACGGCAAGCTCATGCCCGAACTGACCGTGCGCGAAGCCAAGGCGCTGATTGCCGACGGCACGATTTCGGGCGGCATGATCCCCAAAGTGGAAACCTGCCTCGAAGCGCTCGACAATGGCGTGGAGGGCGTCGTGATCCTCAACGGCAAGACCCCGCATGTCGTGCTGGTCGAGCTCTTCACCGAACATGGCGCCGGTACGCTGATCGTGCGCTGAAGCGCTGAGCGCGCCCTCGCCGACCTCGCCGTACACCCTGGAGACATCCCCGCTTGGGAACCGAGTTCTTCATCTTCGCGGCGGTGGGTTTTCTGGCCCAGATCGTCGATGGCGCGCTGGGCATGGCCTATGGCGTGGTCAGTTCGACCATGCTTCTGGCCTTCGGCGTCCCCCCGGCAGCCGCGTCGGCCAGTGTGCACGCCGCCGAAATGTTCACCACGGCCGCCTCGGCCACCAGCCATGTCAGCCATCGCAACGTCAATTGGCGCCTGTTCTGGCGGCTTGCCCCCGCCGGGATCGTGGGCGGCGTGCTCGGCACCTATGTGCTGACCGCCATAGACGGGGCCGTGCTGCGCCCCTTCGTGACGATTTATCTCGGGCTGCTCGGCGTCTATATTCTCTATCGCGCCTTCCGCATGCGCGGTGCCTATCGCGAACCCAAGACGGGCCTGGTCCTGCCGCTGGGCGTGGCCGGCGGGTTCGTCGATGCGGCAGGCGGCGGCGGCTGGGGACCCATCGTCACGTCCAGCCTGATCGGCTCGGGCGGCGCGCCGCGCTATATCGTGGGCACGGTCAATACGGTGGAGTTTTTCGTGACGACGGCCGTGTCCGTCGCCTTCATCACTGCACTGCTCACCGGCCACTGGGCCGATGCCGAGGGGATCGACAACCACATCTGGTCGGTGGCGGGCCTGGTGGTCGGGGGCGTTCTGGCTGCTCCGCTGGCCGGTTTCGTGGTGCGGATCATTCCGCCCAAGCGCCTGATGGTGCTGGTGGGCGGGCTCGTCATCTCCCTCGCCGTGTTTCAGACCTGGCAATTGCTGGCACAATGAACAAGGCCGCCCCAAGGGGCGGCCCGTCCACAATCAGGCTTCCACCACGACTGGTGCGCCCTGCCCTTGCGGCGCCCTGCCCGATGGCTTGAACAAAAAGGCCATGGCCAGGACAACGCCGAAGGCGACCACCTGATACCAGAGCGCCAGGGCGGCAGCATCGGCAAAGGCGGCATTGGGCGCCTGGCCATGGGCGAAATTGCCGGCCAGCTGAGAAAAGAAGATCTGCCCCACAAGCGCGATGCCGAGCGCGCCGCCCACCTGCTGGAACGCCTGCAGGGCGCCCGAACCGGCCCCTGCATCGCGCGGCGGCACATTGCGCAGAACCAGCTGGAACAGCGACGAGAAGCCGGTGCCGAGCCCCACCCCGGCCGCGAGGAGCGGCGGCAGGAAGCTCCAGGAATCGATGGTGTCGCCGGCGCCGGCGATGACAAAGTGCAACCAGCCGATACCGATCACCAGAAGGGCCCCGGCCATGGCCAGGCGGCTGCGCAGGTAATGGGCGCCGAACCGCCCGGCGATGACGGAGGCGATCAGCACGCCGATCGAGAACGGGGTATTGGTCAGCCCCGAATGCAGCGGCGAGAAGCCGAAGCCCGATTGCAGCAGCAGCGAGATGACGAGGAACATGCCCGGAATGCCCGAGGCAAAGACCGTGATCACGAAAGCACCGAACATGTAGTCGCGATTGGCCAGAAGGACATAATTGAGCAATTGCGGCAGCCCTGCCTGCGCCCGCCGCTTCTGCCAGACGGTAAAGACACCGAGCAGCGCCACGCCCGCCGCCATCATGGCAAAGCTCCAGGCCGGCCAGCCAAAGGCCCGGCCTTCGATGATCGGAAAGACCAGCGCGACGATACCAAGACCGAAAAGCGCGATCCCCACGTAATCGTTGCTGAGATCCTTATGACCCGGCAGGCGCGGGATCAGCATCGAGCCGGCCACGATGGCGGCAATGCCGATGGGAATATTGACGAGAAAGATCGGTTGCCAGTCGAGGCCGAACAATTGCGCATCGATGAGCACGCCACCCAGGATCGGACCGCACACCGAGGCGAGGCCTGCCGATAGCCCGAACAGCGAAAAGGCCTGTCCGCGCTCATTGGGTGGAAACGTCACCGTTGCGATCGCCAGCACTTGCGGGGTCATCATCGCCCCGCCAATGCCCTGCAGGATGCGCGCGGCGATCAGCATCTCGATATTGGGGGCGAGGCCGCAAAGCGCCGACGCTGCGGTGAACGCACCAACGCCCCAGAGGAACATGCGGGTGCGCCCCAAAATGTCGCCCAGTCGGCCGAAAGGCAGCAGACCCAGCGCGAAGGCCAGGACATAGGCGGCCACCACCCATTCGATCTGGCTATCGGTGGCGCCAAGATTTTCGCGCATCGACGGCAGCGCCACATTGACGATGGTGACGTCAATCAAGTTCATGAAATTGGCGATCAGCAGGATGGCCAGCGACAGCCAGCGGCGCGGATCGGGAGGACTGGCCGTTTCGGCCGCAAAAGTCTGGGACATCAGAGGTCTCCGGGGATCATATCTGGCGGGCAATGAAGGCACGTTCGAATTCGGCGAAGACGGTCCGCACGTCCTCCCGATCGGGTCGGGAAATACGCCAGCTTGCCACCATGCCCGCATAGATGCGGGCGGCGGCGTAGGCGTCGATATCGGCGCGCAGCGAGCCATCGGCGGCGCCCTTGCGAAACAGACCGGCCAGGTCGGCCAGCCAGCCGCTGCGCATGGGCTGGATGATCGCGGCGATGGCGGGGTCGCGCCGCGCCCGTTCGGTCAGCTCGGCCATGACGGCCAGCCGCTCGGGCGCCTGCTCCCAGGATTCGAGCGCATCGTCGAACTCCATACGCAGCAAGTCGAGCCCGCTCTTGCCCTCGCGGGGATGGCTCATGTCCTGAGCAACAAATTCGGCCTTGAGTCTCTGGGCGACGAGCGCCACGAGGGCCTCCTTGCTCGGCACGTGATAATGCAGGGTAGCGATATTGATGCCGACCCGCGCTGCGATGTCGCGCATGCGCAGGCCTTCGAGACCCTTTTCGACAATGAGCGCCCGGGCGGCATCGGCAATGGCGTGGCGCCGCTCGTCGCTGCTTTCCCGCTTCTGGCTATCCTGTTCCATGGCGCGATCCTTTACGCCTCGCCCCTGGCTTAATCAATCACTTGATTGAGACAAAATGGTTTGCTCTCCAGAGGTCTTGCAGACTGCCCTGCGGTTGACTTTTTGAGCCGTCCGGCGTCCATCACCGATCAAGATACCCGCCGGAAGACGTGCCAATGACCGATTATGTCCGCAAGATCCTGACCTCTTCCGTCTATGAAGTGGCCGAGCAGACCCCGCTCGAGAAAATGGCGCTGCTCTCCGAGCGGCTGGGTCGGGACATCCTGGTCAAGCGCGAAGACCTGCAACCGGTCTTCTCCTTCAAGATTCGCGGCGCCCATAACCGCATCGTGCACCTCAGCGCCGAAGAGCGCGCCCGCGGCGTGATCTGCGCATCCGCCGGCAATCATGCCCAGGGCGTCGCCCTCTCCGCCACGCGGCTGGGCATTCGCGCGGTGGTGGTGATGCCCACGACCACCCCGGTGATCAAGGTCAATGCGGTGCGCCGGCTGGGGGGCGAGGTGGTGCTGTTCGGCGACGGGTTCGACGCTGCCCGCGCCCATGCTGCCGGCCTGGCCGAGCGCCACGGCTATGTCTTCGTCCACCCCTTCGACGACCCCGACGTGATTGCCGGCCAAGGCACGGTGGGCCTTGAACTGATGCGCCAGCACCCCGAGCCCATCGGAGCCATCTATGTGCCGGTGGGCGGTGGCGGCCTGGCCGCAGGGATTGCCAGCTTCGTCAAGTTCCTCCGCCCCGAAATCCGCGTTATCGGTGTCGAACCGGAAGAAGCGGCAAGCATGAAGGCTGCCATCGCAGCCGGAAAGCCGGTGCCGCTCGACCAGGTGGGTCTATTTGCCGACGGCGTCGCCGTGCGCCAGGTCGGCGAGGAAACCTTCCGTCTCTGCCGCGAGTTGCTGGACGATATCGTGACCGTCACGGCCGACGAAATCTGCGCCGCCATCAAGGATATCTTCGACGATCATCGCGCCATTACCGAACCGGCTGGAGCGCTCGCCCTGGCCGGGCTGCGCCGTGATATCGAGACCGGCAATGCGCCACAAGGCGCCCTCATTGCCATCAATTCAGGCGCCAATGTCAATTTCGACCGGCTGCGCTATGTCGCCGAACGCGCCGAGATCGGCGAGCGGGCGGAGGCGCTGCTGGCCGTGACCATTCCCGAAAAACCCGGCTCCTACCGGGCCTTCATCCGGCTCATCGGCAACCGCGCCATCACCGAGTTCAATTATCGCTACGCCCCGGGGGGCAGCGCCAATATCTTCGTGGGTGTGAAACTGGCGCGCGGCGATGCCGAAAAGCACGAGATCATTACCCTGCTCGAGGGCAACGGGCTGAGCGTCACCGACATGACCGACAACGAGGTCGCCAAGCTCCATGTCCGCCACATGGTGGGCGGTCGGGTCGCGGGCATGGATGACGAGCGGGTGTTCCGTTTCCAGTTTCCCGAACGACCCGGCGCGCTGCTCAAGTTTCTCGAAGGGCTCAACGATGCCTGGAACATTTCGCTGTTCCACTACCGCAATCACGGCGCCGATTACGGCCGGGTCCTGGTGGGCGTCGAGGTGCCCGAACCGACGCGCGCGGACTTCTTCGCCCATATCGAGGCCATCGGCTTTCCCTATTGGGACGAAACGGAAAATCCGGCCTATCGACAGTTTCTCGAATTGCCTCGCAACCGCTGAAGCCGGTCCGACATTAGGCTGAAATAGACGCTCTCTATCGTCGAGGGACGCAATTTGGCCGCGAACCCATTGCAATTGCTTGGACAAGGCGCAAATTGCTGGTGAAGGCGCGGGCGCACCAGCCACGATTATTCAATCCTGAGGGACCACGGACATGCTTGGAAAGACGAAGACAAAAGGCCTGATGCTGGCAACCGGCCTGGCAACCCTGGCCATGATGCAACCGGCAATGGCGCTCGACGCCGAGGCCTTCGTCAATCGCATCGAGGCGGTTTATGGCGCCATGGGCTACCAGTTCGACTTCGGTCCAGCCACCGCCGAGGGCACCACGATCACCGTGGATGGCGTGACCGTTTCGTTCGAGGGCATGAGCGAAGAGCCTTTCGAGCTCGACACCACCCTCACTTTCACCGGCGTCGAGGAATTCGAAGACGGCTCCTTCACTGCCGAAGAGCTTACCATCCCGGACATCGATACCGAATTCGCCAGCGATCCGGTGGGCCATATCAGCGTCACCGGCATGGTCCTGCAGGACCTCTGGCTGCCGCCCGAGGGCGATACCAGCGCCGAGGCCATGATGCAGACGGTGGGTCGCATGGCGTCCGGCCCCTTGGTCATCTCCCGCGATGGCGCCGAAGTCATCAAGATCGACAGCATGGAAGCTGTTTCCGACTTCACCTATGCCGAGGACGACTCGCTCGAATCCATCGTCTCGAGCGTCTCGATCGCCAATATCTGGGCCGACCTGTCCACCGTGGGCGAGGAAGAGCCCGAAGCCGGCGCGGTCATCGAGGCGCTCGGTCTCACCAATATCAGCGGCAATATCAGCCAGTCGCTGACCTGGACCATGGCCGATGGCCGCATGACCATCGATGAAGGCCTGATGGACTTTGCCGATATCGGCGCGCTCAACATCACCTTCGACATCAGCGGCTTTACGCTGGACGTTCTGGACAAGATCTACGCCATGCAGTCCAGCGACCTCGATCCCGAGAGCGAGGAAGGCCAGGCCGAACAGATGATGATGGGCATGCAGCTCGCCCAGGCCCTGTCCATCGTCAGCGCCAATGTGCGTTATGACGATGCGGGCCTGGCGCCGCGCCTGCTCGACATGTTTGCCGCCCAGTCGGGCGTCGAGCGTGCCCAGTTCGTGGAATCGATCAAGCCTGCCGTGCCCGCCATGGTCGGCCAGGCCGGCATACCCCAGCTGACCGAGATGGTCGTGCCGGCGGTCAACGCCTTCCTCGACGATCCGCAGAGCTTCGAGGTCAATGTCGCCCCGCCCAGCCCGACGAGCCTGCTGGTCCTGGCTGCTGCCGGCGCCAACCCGGCCGGCCTGATCACGGCGCTTGGCCTGACCATCACGGCAAACCAGTAACGCGCCTGTGCGGGAGCCGTGCCCCGGCTCCCGCGCTTTGCTGATGAAGCCTTCATAGTTTTCGGGCATGATCGGCACATGACTTCCCTCAGCCACATCACCGACTGGGTGTTCGACCTCGACAACACCCTTTATCCGCGCGAATGCAACCTCTTCGCGCAGATCGATATCCGCATCACCAATTACGTGATGGACATAACGCGGCTGGACTTCGCCGCTGCCCGGGCGTTGCAGAAGGACTATTACCGGGATTTCGGCACCACGCTGAACGGGCTCATGCACAAGCACGAGATCAACCCCGACCACTTCCTCACCGATGTACATGCCATCGACTATGCACCGGTCGATCCGCACCCTGCGCTGGTCGAGGCCATCCGCGCCCTGCCGGGCCGCAAGTTCATCCTCACCAATGGCGATACCGGCCATGCCCGCGCCGTGCTGGCCCGGCTGGGCGGCAGCGAGCTGTTCGAGCACGTGCACGACATCCGCGCCATGACCTTCGTGCCCAAGCCCCACCGGGCCGCCTATGACGGATTTCTCGCGCTGCACAACATCGACCCCAGACGCGCCATCATGTTCGACGATCTCGAAAAGAACCTGGTCGTGCCCCATGATTTGGGCATGGCAACCGTACAGGTTGTGCCAGGCGAAGGCTTTGCCCATGACCAGGTCGATGCCTGGGAGCTGGGGCGCACCACCGGCCCGCACGTGCACCACATCACCGGCGATCTTGCCGGCTTCCTGCGCAACTTGCCCTGATCGGCCCTATTCCCGCCGCGCCCCCGGCGCACTACATTGGTCCTCATGACCGATCTCCCCGGGCGCCGCCCACCGCCCCTCCCCGACGAAAACCCGACCCTGCGGCAGCGCCTCGAGAACCTCAAGCATCTGGGGCGGCTCGTCGCGCAGATATGGCGCACAAGCCGCTGGCTGACGCTGGCCAGCCTGGGATTACGCATTCTGGCCGCGCTGCAGCCGGTCGCGGTGCTCTATGCGGCCAAGCTGATCGTCGACGAGGTCGTGCGCCTCACCGGCATAGCAGCGCCCGGCCCGGAGATCACGGACTGGTTCAATGCGGGCCTGCTGACCCCGATCATCCTGCTCCTGCTGCTCGAATTCGCGCTGGTGCTGGCCAATGACGTGATCTCCCGCGCCACCGGGCTGGTGGATTCGGTCCTGTCGGAGCTTCATTCCAACCAGGTCAGCATCGAACTCATGGCCCATGCCGCACGGCTCGACCTGCAGCATTTCGAAAGCGCCGAATATCAGGACCGGCTGGAACGCGCCCGTCGCCAGGCCGCCGGACGCAATGCGCTGCTCAGCCAGATCTTCGGGCAGGCCCAGGATATCCTGACGGTCCTGACGCTTGCTGCCGGCCTCTTCTTCTACGCGCCCTGGCTGATCCTGCTGCTGCCGCTCAGCTTCATCCCCGCCATCTGGGGCGAGACCCGGTTCAACACCCTGGCCTATATGCTCAGCCGCTGGCGCACGCCGGAGCGGCGCGAGATCGAATATCTCCGCCATATCGGCGCCAGCGCGGAAACCGCCAAGGAGGTCAAGCTCTTCGGGCTGGGCGATTACCTCATCACCCGCTTCCGGACCCTTGCCCACCAGATTTTCCTCGAAAATCGGCGCCTCGCCCTGTTGCGGGCCAGCTGGGGCGCGCTTTTTGCCACCATCGCCAGCCTCGCCTATTACGCCGCCTATGCCTATATCGTCTGGCGTACCATTACCGGCGCCTTCACGCTGGGCGACCTGGCCTTTCTCTCCGGCTCGTTCCTGCGGCTCAACGGGCTTTTCCAGCGCATCCTGCTCGGCTTCACCCAGATTGCGGGCCAGTCGATGTATCTGGACGACCTGTTCTCCTTCTTCGAAATCGCGCCGACCATCCTGGCGCCGGCCGCGCCCAAACCCTTTCCGGTGCCCCTGCAGCAAGCCATCGCGTTCGAGAATGTGGGCTTCCGCTATCCGGAAACCGATCACTGGGTGGTGCGCAACCTGTCCTTCACCCTGCCGGCCGGCGAAACCCTGGCCCTGGTGGGCGAGAACGGCGCGGGCAAGACCACCATCGCCAAGCTGCTGACCCGGCTCTACGACCCCAGCGAGGGCCGCATCACCATTGACGGCATTGACCTGCGCAACATGGACCCGCGCGATATCCATGCCCATGTCGGGGTCATCTTCCAGGATTTCATCCGCTATTCCTTCACCGCCCGCGACAATATCGGGGTCGGGCGCATCGAAGCCCGTCAGGATCAGGCGCGCATCGACCAGGCCGCCGAGCAGAGCCTTGCCGACGGCGTGATCGCCAAACTGCCCCAGGGCTACGACCAGCAATTGGGCCGCCTGTTCAAGAAGGGTCGCGATCTTTCCGGGGGGGAATGGCAGAAGGTGGCCATTGCCCGCGCCTATATGCGCGACGCCGAGCTGATCATCCTGGACGAGCCGACCGCCGCCCTCGATGCCAAGGCCGAAGCAGAAGTCTTTGCCCGCTTCAAGAGCCTGGCGCAGGGCAAGAGCGCCGTGATCATCTCGCACCGCTTTTCCACCGTGCGCATGGCCGACCGCATCCTCGTGCTCGACAATGGCGCCATTCTCGAAGCCGGCACCCATGAGGAGCTCCTGGCGCGCAAGGGCCGCTATGCCGAGCTGTTCGAATTGCAGGCAGCAGGCTATCGCTGAGACTGGTCAACCGCTTCGAACCCACTTACCTAGGACCCTCACGCAAGCCACGGGACGCCAATCGTGCCTCTGCCCGAAGACGACATCGTAGGGGTTCTCGCCGAGACCTATCGCCTTCTGGGCGACCCCACGCGGCTGCGCATCGTGCTTACCTGCCTCGAGGGCCCCATCGCCGTCGGCGACATCGCCAGGGCCACCGGCGCCAGCCCGTCCCTTGTCAGCCACCATCTGCGGCTGCTTCGGGCCGCCCGCCTGGTGCGCGGCACCCGCCGCAACAAGCAGGTCTTCTACGAAACCGCCGACGCGCACATCGCCAATATGCTCACCGACATGCTGGACCATGCGATGGAAGATCCGGACACGAGCGACACCGATCCGGTGTCCGAGGGTGATGCCAAGAGCTGACGCGCGTGCCGATACAAGCGGCCTGCCCTCTCCACATCGCTGATCCAATCAGCTCCGTTCCGGTCCGGGCTCGGGAAGAGCGGCTTCCTGCTGGCTGATTGACACAACATATGAATATATGTTCATATGTTTCGTCGAATGCGAGACCGCCATGCCTGCTCATCAGCACGACCACACCCACCATCGGCATGACCATGGCCATGACCATCCTGCTGACAGCCATGCACCCGAGATCAGCACGGCCAATGAACGGGCCGTACTGATCGGGCTCATGCTCACCGGCGGCTTCATGCTGGCCGAGCTCGTGGGCGGGTATCTTTCCGGATCGCTGGCACTGATCGCCGATGCCGGCCACATGCTGACGGACACAATCGCCCTCTTCCTCGCCTGGCTCGGTTTCCGGCTCGGCCGGCGTCCGGCGGATGCGCGACGCTCTTTCGGTTATTCCAGGCTCGAAGTCCTCGCCGGGCTGATCAATGCGCTGACCCTGTTCGCGTTGGTAGGCTGGATCGGCTACGAAGCCGTCCAGCGCTTGCTGACGCCCCATGAGGTGCTGGCCGGCCCCATGCTCGTCGTGGCCATCCTGGGACTGGTGGTGAACCTTGTGGTGTTCCGCCTGCTGTCCTCGGCCGATGCCGATCACGTCAACATCAAGGGCGCGCTGCTGCATGTGCTCGGCGATCTCCTGGGATCGGTCGGGGCCATTGCGGCGGCGCTGGTCATCTGGCTGACCGGCTGGATGCCGATCGATCCGATCCTGTCGGTTCTGGTAAGCCTGCTGATCCTGCGCAGCGCTTGGGCCCTTCTGACGCGCACCTTCAACATTCTCATGGAAGGCGCGCCCGACGGCTTCGAACCCGAAGCGCTGCGACGCGACCTTGTCGCAAAAATTCCCGGGCTGGCCGACGTCAGCCATCTCCATGTCTGGTCGCTGAGCTCGGGCCGCACCATGGCGACGCTCGATCTTGGCCTGCAGCAGGGCGCCGACCCCGCCGCCGTGACCGAGGCGGTTCGCCATGCTCTGCTTGACGACCATGGCATCACCCATGCCACTATCGAAATCGACTGGCGCGGCAGAAACGCGGCCTGCCCTGCGGCGCTCGCCTAGCGGCGGGCGGCGAAGGCGGCGGCGGCGCGCCCCGCCACCCGGCCCGTCGCAAAGCAGGCAGTCAACAGATATCCCCCTGTCGGGGCTTCCCAATCGAGCATCTCACCGGCCACGAAAAGGCCCGGCGCAGCGACCAGGCCTAGCCTGTCGTCGACGCCATCCCAGCTGACGCCGCCAGCCACCGAAATAGCCTCCTCGATCGGCCGCGTCCGTGTCACCTTCAGGGGCAGAGCCTTTACGGTGCGCGCCAGGGCGCCGGCATCAAGGCTCGGCGCATCGGGCACGCACTCGCGGATCAGTCCCACCTTGACACCATCGAGCCCTGCGCCTTTGCGCAGGCGATTGGAAAAACTGGCCTTGGGTGGCTGCCGGGCAAAATCCCGCGCCAGCCGCTCATGCTCCCGCCCCGGCGCCAGATCGAGCATCAGCACGGCCTGACCGTCGCGCTCCAGCCGGTCCCGCAAGGCCGCGGCATGGGCATAGACCAGGCTTCCCTCAATCCCCCACCGGGTGACCACGAATTCCCCGGCAAGCGCCCCTGCATCGCTTGTCGCCAGCACCGCCTTGACCGGTTCGCCCGCATGGCGTTCGACGAAGACGGGGCTCCAGGCAATTTCGAAACCACAATTGGCGGGTCGGAACGGCAAGACCGGCACGCCCTCTCCTGTCAGCAGTCCGACCCACTTTCCGTCCGAACCGAGCCTTGGCCAGCTGGCCCCACCCAGAGCCAGGACGGCAGCATCGAACGGCTCGGCCACACGGCCACCAGGGGTATCAAAGACATGAAGGCTGCCCTCACGCCCGATCCAGCGATGTCGAGTGCGCAGCGCCACGCCTTGGTCGGCGAGGCGCGCCAGCCAGGCGCGCAGCAAGGGCGAAGCCTTCATTTCCCTTGGAAAGACCCGACCGGACGAGCCTATGAATGTTTCGACGCCCAGCCCTGCGCACCAGTCGCGCAAAGCCGCGCCGTCGAATGCCCGTACCGCCTGGTCGAGCCTTTCGCTGGCCCGGCCATAGCGGCCCAGCAAGGTGTCGGTCGCCTCGGAATGGGTGATGTTGAGCCCGGACTTGCCGGCCATCAATAATTTGCGGCCCACGCTGGGCATGGCCTCGAAGACCACGACCTCGGCGCCTTCATCGGCAGCGGTCTCTGCGGCCATCAACCCCGCGGGTCCACCGCCGATCACGGCAATCCTGGCTCTGCCCATGCGCGTCCACCTCTCCCCGTATCCGGGCCCCTTAGCACGACTGAAATGACCTTGCCCATCGTTTGCCGGCAAATGCCTTTGGGGCGCATGCGACTGGGCTGCCCGGGTCGCATTGGGGCGGACTGTCAGGCGGTCTCCTGCACGACGAGATCGCTGAGTTGCACCGCATCTTCGTCACCGACCACGGACACGGCCGCGCTGGTGCCCAGATCGAAGGTCTGCTTCTCCTCGACGGGAAGGCCTTCGCGACGACTGAGCCTGAAGCCGACATAGGCCATGAGCGCGATCTGGATCAGCGCATTGGCCAGGAAGAAGCCCGGCTGGCCCAGCAATTCGATGCTGAGCGAGGACAGGAGCGGTCCGATGGTCGAGCCGATGCCATTGAGCAGCAGGAGGCCGGCGGAAATTTCCACATAATCGGAACGGTCGGCAAAGTCGAAGACATGCGCGGCGGCAATGGCATAGGCCGGCAGCAGGCCTGCGCCGAAAGCGGCACCGAGGGCGAACCAGGATAGACTGGTCTGCGTGGTCGCCCAGAGCGCGGCGCCAACCACCGAACACAGCAGGGCAAGACCGATTAGAACCTTGCGGCGATCGATACGGTCGGACACTTTGCCGGCCGGGAGCTGCGCCAGCGCGCCGCCGATGACGGCAGCACTCATGAACCAGGCCGCGTCGCTGACATTGCCGCTGACGCTGTTGGCATAGGCAGGCGCCAGCGCCCAGAACGAGCCGGTCGCGAGGCCAATGAGAAAAATTGCCACGGTGCCCGTGGGCGACAGGCGGAACATGCGCCGGGGCCGGAAACGCACCACCGTGATGGGCGGAGGCTGGCTCGAGCGGGTCATGACGATCGGAACGGCGGCCAGCGACACCAGCACCGAGGCGATGGAAAAGAGGATGAAGGAGGATGGCTGGAACAACGTCACCATCATCTGGCCCACGGTGATGACGGTGAAGTTCACCGTGACGTAAGTGGAGATCAGCGCGCCGCGCGTTTCATTGGTGGCCTGGTCATTGAGCCAGCTTTCCACCACGAGATAAAGCCCTGCCAGGCAGAAGCCGGTGATCAGGCGCAGGACGATCCAGATACTGGCATCCACAGCCATCGGATAGCCCAGCGCCGCAGCGGAAGCGATGGCCACGAGCGCGGCGAAGGTGCGGATGTGGCCGACGCGCATGATCATGGAGGGCGTGAAGGTGCAGCCCAGCACGAAGCCGAAGAAATAGCCCGACCCGAGCAGGCCGATCTGAAAGGCACTGAAGCCCTCGATGCCGCCACGGATCGGCAGCAGCATCAGCTGCAGGCCATTGCCCATGATCAGGAAAGCGACGCTGAGCAGGATCGAGAAAGCGGCCAGTATGGGCGCGGGCTTGGCAATGGCGGTCACCAACAGCTCCTGTCATTAGGCGGCGAGGGAAAGGCGGCAGCATCGCCTCATGGGCGAGCGCGACCTCCTTTGGCCGGGTCGATCCGGTTCGTCAATCAAGAGCTTTGTGAACCGATAGGACGCCGACGCCCAGCAATCAGGCTGCCGCGTGCAAGCGCTCCTGGCTTACAGGCGCCCGGTTCTCGATCAGGCCGAGATGGAGGGCCTTGATCGTCGCGTCGAAATCGTCCGGCTCGACCACAACCTGCAGGTCCACCTTGCGCATCAGGTCGTGCACGCCCAGCGGGGCAATGCCCGCGTCCGACAGGACGCGCATGGCCTGCATCAGGATGTTGGCGTGCCCGATATCGCGACCGATGGCCGAGACCAGCGACACCTTGCGCAGGGTTATCTCCGCGCTGGGGAAAGCCGTCGCGAGGTCGGTTTCGACCCGCTTGATCGCCTTCATCGACCCCTTGAGAAAATGGGTGATCGTATTGGCATTGGAGGTTTTGGAAATGATCCAGACCTTGTGGCGCTTGAGCGCCTCAAGGATCTCGCTGTCATAGCCCTTGACCCCCACCATGTCCTGATCGTGGAATTCGAAGGCGAAGACGCTTTTGAGGCCGGTGACGATCTCGACCTGTGGCGCGGTCGCGGTCAGATCGGAGCGAATGACAGTGCCCGGATGATCCGGCTCGAAGGCATTCTTGACCCGCAGGGGGATGCCGGCTTGACGCAGGCTCTTGGCGGCGCGGGGATGGATGGCCTCCATGCCCATATTGGACAGCTGGTCGGCCACGTCGTAATTGGTTTCCCCGATGACGCGCACGGCTTCTGCCGGGACCACGCGCGGATCGGCGGTCGAAAGGTGAAATTCCTTATGTATAACCGCCTCGCGGGCATGGCTGACCACCGCCAGGCGCGACAGCGTCACTTCGCTGTAGCCGCGATCATAGGTACCCATCAGCGCTTCGCTGCACTGCGCATAGCCGGTGACGATGGGCAATTCCGTCGCGAGGTCCACATCGGCCAAGGCCCGCTCGATGGCCTCGTCGAGGGTGAACTGGCCCTCGTCGCGCCAGCCTGTCAAATCGACCATGCGGGCCCGCACGCCATGAATATTGAGCAGGAGGCTCGTATTGAATGCCGAATGCGCTTCGCCCAGGGAGGCAAGCATTTCGCGCACCGTCAGCAAGTGCTGCTGAAGCTGGAAATGGCCGAAAGAACAAAGTCGCGACAGGTCGATGAGACAGGATCGCACGCCTTCGATCCGCTCGCGGGCAAAACGATTGGCGCTCTGGCGCGCGCCTTCATCGGCAAAGATGCGGGCATTGTGCTCATACATCTTGTCGGCAACGGCGGTCAGCGCATCGCCCCAGACCCAGCCGCCCTCGGCGCTGGCAAAAAGGGCATAGACACCCGGCTTGCCGGATTTCTTGTGCTCGAGCAGCTCGTCTGTCATGCCGCCATAGGCCGAAACGACAAAAATGCGGTTATAGAGGTCAGCACCCTTGCGATCACCGATCAGCACGGTATCGAGCAGCTCCTGGCTGCGGGCCATGGATGTGCCGCCGATCTTTTCGACGGTGTGGCGCGGGGTCTCGTTCGTCATGGGGTCTCCAGCCGCCCCCAAAGGGAGCGGCGTCAGTCTTTTCGTCAGGGCGAAATATCGGCTCAGCGGATCGGGCCGGCCTCGATGGCGATCGGCGCCTTGGGATTGCGCGCACTGAGGAAAGCCGGGCGCGGGTTCTTGGCCGCAAAAGGCTGCCCCACCCGGTTCGACCAGGCATTGTAGACGAAAAAGGCGTTCGACCGCGGGAACGGGGTTATGTTGCCGTTCGAGCCGTGCACGGTGTTGCAGTCGAACAGCACCACAGTGCCTGCCTTACCCGAGGCGTAATCGATACCATGTTCCTGAGCCATGCGGGTCAGGCTGTCATGCGAGGGCACGCCGATTTCCTGCTTCTTGAGCGAAGTCTTGTGATTGTCCTCGGGCGTTTCGCCGGCGCAGGCGACGAACTTCTTGTGCGTGCCCGGCATCAGCATCAGCGGACCATTGAGCGCGTCATTATCCGTGAGCAGGATCGAGGCCGAAATCGCGCGCATGCGCGGCATGCCGTCCTCGGCGTGCCAAGTCTCGAAATCAGAATGCCAGTAGAATTCCTTGCCCGTAAAGCCCGGCTTGTAGTTGAGCCGCGACTGATGGAGATAAACGTCGTCATCGAGCAGAAAGCTCACCGCACCGGCCACGCGGCGGTCCCGCGCCAGACGGTCGAACAGGGCATTTTCCTCATCCAGCCGGAATACGGTGCGGACCTCGTCCGAGCCGGGCTCGGTGATGACATTCTCGGCAGAAATCTCCGCCTCACCCGACCGCATCCGGGCGGATTCGGCCTGAAGAGCGGAGACCTCCGCAGCCGAGAAAACATTGGAGAGAACCAGATAGCCGTTTTTTTCAAAGCTCTCGGTCTGCGCCCGGGTCAGGGGCGCCTCGGGCGTCCAATTACCCCAGACTACCGGATCCTTGCGGTCCTGCCACTTTTCAGCCGGCAGACGGGTGGGATAATCGTCGTGATTGGCGGTGTCGAATGCTGACAGAGTCATGATGCTCGCCTTTCAGTTTGGTGGGTATGGGGACGCGCTTTAAGCGTCTTCGGAGATCGGCGCGTAGGAGCCGTCCTCGCGGTGCACTTCCGTTCCGGTGACCGGCGGGTTGAAGCAGCAGGCCATCACCATCTCGCTCCTGGCGGAGAGGCGATGCCGGTCGTTGAGGTTGAGCGCATACATGACGCCCGGGCGGATCTGGTGCACTTTGCCGGTGTCGAGTTCCTCGATCTCGCCTTCGCCCGAGATGCAGTAGACGCTCTCGAAGTGATGCTTGTAGTGAAACTCGTGGCTCGTACCCTCATGGATGCGCGTGATGTGGAAGGAAAAGCCCATATCGTCGCCAGCCAGCAGCAGCCTTGTGCTGTCCCAGCCATTGGACCTGACGAGACGGTCGCCCAGGCGTGAGGATTCAAGGTCGCGTACAATCATTGTGAAGCTCCTATTCGGCTGCGGCGCGGTGCGACCCCAAGACCGCCTCGAAGGCGGTCTCCATGATGTCGATGCCGGCCGTCAGCTGGTCGAGAGAAATGGTGAGCGGGCACAGCACCTTGACGACTTCGTCGAAGCTGCCCGATGTCTCGATGATGAGACCCTTGGAAAAGCAGATCTTGCAGATCGCGGCGGCTCTTTCACCCGATCCGGCATCGATGCCAACCATCATGCCCCGGCCTTTGGTGGTGAGGCCGTGGTCGTCGGCAATCGCGGCGAGACGCTGGCCCAGATAGTTCGCCTTGTCGGCGACATCGCCGGCGAAACGGTCGTCGGACCAGAACTTTTCGAGCGCCGCAGCAGCCGTAACGAAGGCATGATTATTGCCGCGGAACGTGCCGTTATGCTCGGCCGGCTTCCAGATATCATGCTCGGGCTTGATCAGCGTCACGGCGAGCGGCAGGCCCATGCCGGAGAGTGACTTGGCCATCGTGACGATATCTGGCGACAGGCCCATGCCGTCGAAGGAGAAGAACCCGCCCGTCCGGCCGCAGCCAGCCTGGATATCGTCGATGATGAAGAGCGCGCCGTGCTTTTTGGCAATGGCCTCGATCTGCTTCAACCAGCCGGGCGACGCAGCATTGAGCCCGCCCTCTCCCTGCACGGTTTCCACGATAATGGCTGCCGGGGCATCGACCCCGCTGGAGGGGTCAGACAGCTGACGGTCGAGCAGGTCGGCCGTATTGATGTCGGCACCATGATAGCCGTCATAGGCCGCGCGGGTAACGCCCGTCAGCGGTGTCGCAGCGCCGCCCCGATGCTTGCCATTGCCGGTTGCGGCCAGCGCCCCAAGGGTCACGCCATGAAAGCCATTGGTGAAGGCGATGATATTGGTGCGGCCGGTGACCTTGCGCGCCAGCTTCATGGCGGCTTCGACGGCGTTGGCGCCGGTTGGTCCGGTAAACTGGAGCTGATGCTTCATGCCGCGCGGCCGCAGGATCAGCCGCTCGAATGTCGCAAGGAAATGCTCCTTGGCGTCGGTGAACATGTCGAGGCCATGCGCGATGCCGTCGTTGGAAATATATTCGATCAGCGCGGCTTTGAGGTCCTTGTCATTGTGCCCGTAATTGAGCGTCGAACATCCAGCCAGGAAGTCGGTATAGGCCTTGCCCTGCATGTCGTAGATGGTTGCGCCCTTGGCTTTGTCGAACAGTTTTGGAAAGCTGCGCGAATAGGACCGCACACGGCTTTCGACGCGCTCAAACGTGTTAAAGGGCGTGATCGTGGCTTGAATGGTCACGGATTATCTCCTCGAAAGCTGCGGTCGAAATTGGGGGGTGAGGCGTTCAGCGGCCGGTCAGGCGGGTGAAGCTCTCCGGATCAAAGGGGCCGATGCGGACAGCGAATTCACTGTCGTGCTGCCCGGCAAAGTGATCGTCGCGGGAGAAATGCTCGACTTGCTGCAATTGCGCGCCAAGGCGCCGGGCAATCGAGCTGAACAGGGCCCAGGAGGCCTCGTTGTCCTCGGTAATGGTGCATTCCAGCATCGTCACGTGGCGGCAGTCGGGGCGGGACAATATGTCGGCGACCAACTTGCGCCCCAGACCCTGCCCCTGAGCTGCGGGATCGACGCAGACCTGCCAGATGAATAGCGTGTCCGGCTGTTTCGGCGGGATATAGCCGGAGACCCAACCGACAATCCTGTCGTCCTGTTCCGCCAGCGCGCAGGTGCCGGCAAAGTGCGTGGCCTGCAGCAAATTGCAGTAGAGAGAATTGTCGTCCAGCGAAGACTGAGCCTGGATCAGCGACCAGATTGCCGCGCCATCGGAAGCGTGTGGAGCGCGAAGGCGGACGACAGAAGACCTGGCGGCGCTGCGGCGAAGAGCGTCGGCATCGTAAAGCACTGAATTGCCATAAATCATGGGATGTTATTTAGCTTGTATGAACTAAATTCACAACCCATGGCTAATGGACTCGTTCCCGTGCCAACGCACGGCTTCAGATTTTAATTATATTATTCAGTGATTTAAGGCGGGATAAAATTATCCCGCCTGCATCCGAAAACCGAAAACTCTAAAGCACAGGCACAGATATCTTCGCCAAGACAAATCAAAAACCCGATTGCCGCCATATTCCGATACGCGCAATATGGGGGTCTAGGCGGTCGAAGATTCCGACGGCAGCCTTGGTGCTCAGGACAAGCGCGCGCTGACTGGCCGGGCTGCGCCAGAGTACCGCCCAGCACATCCTTTCCAATACGGTCGCTCCAGGGGTAGCGAGCTCAATTAGGGCATCGCGCATCCCATTTTCTGCAGTTGAGCTGCAACCCAGGTGCGGTCATTGCGGCCTTCGCGGATGGCCTCCATCTGGCTGGTTTCGGCCTCGTGCTTTGCCTTTGCGGCGGCATGAACGCGATCGAGGTCTTCGAATGGCACCGACACGACGCCATCGGGATCGCCACAGATAAGGTCTCCGGGAGCGATAACCATGCCTTCGAGGGCGATTGGCGCGTTGACCTCACCGGGGCCGTCCTTATAGGGGCCGCGGTGGGTGACGCCCGAGGCAAAGACCGGAAAGCTGCCGGCACTGAGTTCGGCGCTGTCGCGAATGGCCCCGTAGATGACAATGCCGCCCAGCTTCTTGTACGCGGCATAGGCCACCATCAGCTCGCCGATAATGGCATTGGTGAGGTCGCCGCCGGCATCGACCACGATGACGTCGCCCGGCTGGGCCAGGTCGAGCGCGGCGTGCACCATGAGGTTGTCGCCCGGCCGGGACTTCACGGTAATGGCCGGCCCACAGAGACGCTCGCCGGCATAGTACGGACGCAGGTTGGGTCCGCCGGCCACCATGCGCTGCATGACGTCGCTGATATTGGCGACCGGCAGGGTGCGGAAGCGCTCTGTCCATTCGGCGGAGGCTTGGCGGGTGCGATTGAGAACGCGAAACTGGGTCATGGCTAACTTTCCGGGTTGGGTCAGGCGTTGACGGACGTGCTGGCCAGCGAGGGCTTGGCCTGCGCGGCGCTGTCAAAGGTGCCCTGCTCGAGCATGGTGATGATGTTGGTCGCGCTCTGGACCGCCATGTTACGCAGCGCCGAACGGCTGGCGCCGCCGACATGGGGCGTCGCGATCAGGTTCGTAAGGCCGAAAAGGGGGTGATCGGGAGGCGGCGGCTCCTGCGAGAAGCTATCGAGCGCCGCGCCTGTAATATGCCCATTGCTCAGGGCATGGTGCAGCGCCATTTCGTCGATGAGGCCGCCGCGCGCCGTGTTGACGAGGAAACCAGCTGGACCGATGAGGTCCAGCTCGCGCTGGCCGATAAGATTGCGTGTGCGCTCGGTCAGCGGACAGTGCAGGCTGACGACATCGGCCCGTTCGAGCAGTGCATCGAGAGCGTCCACCCGCTCCACGCCCTCTCCGACAGCATGGCCGCCGGGCTCGAAAGCCATGGCCTTCATGCCGAGTGCACGGGCAAGGCCAGCGGCACGCCGGCCGATATCGCCATAGCCGACGACACCGAACGAGGTGCCGGCGAGATCGCGGCCGACATAACTGGTCTTGGGCCAGCGACCGCCCTTCACCGCGCGGTCGAGAACCGTGACATCCTTGAGCAGCGACACCGTAAGCGACACCGCCAGTTCAGCCACAGATTGGGCATTGGCCGAGAGCGCGCGGAGGACGGGAATCGATCTGTCACCGGCTGCAGCCAGATCGATATTGTCGACGCCCGAGCCATGCTTGGCGATGACCTTGAGACTGTCGGAAGCCTCGATCACGCTGCGGTCAATCTTGCCCTGACGGACAAGAATTGCGTCGACCTGATGAGTTCGGGCAGCCTCGCGCAGCGCCTCGGGGCCCGCATAACCGTCGACATAGACCGTCAAGCAACCCTTTGCCGCCAATAGATTTTCGGCTTCGTCCACCAGCTTTGCGCCGGTGACCAACACTGTCCATCGTGTTCCAATTTGCGGCTGCTGTTCCGTCACGCCGTCCTCCTGTCCATGCCGTCGTGTTGACGAGCACCATCTAGCGTGTATTGTACTATATGAAAAGTGATTGTACTAAGTACAACGACTACGCTTTTCGGGAGGATGTAAATGCCTGGCAATTCCACTGCGGTAGCGGCCGTTGATCGCGCCGTCGCCCTGCTCAGTGCATTCGGAGAGGAAGACGCAAGCTTGACCCTGACCGAGTTGGCGCGGCGCACATCGCTGGACAAGTCGACGGCGCTGCGGATCGCCCGCACGCTGGCCGGCAACCGCATGCTCGTGCAATGCGAGGACTCGTCCTGGCGCCTGGGCCCCAAGCTCGCCCAGCTCGGCGCGCGTTATACGGCGTCCTTCGTTCCAGAAAAATTCGTTGCGCCGGAGCTGATCAAGCTCAGCGACGATACGGGCGAAAGTGCCGCCATCTATGTCCGCGAAGGCGACACCCGCGTGTGCCTGGTGCGCAAGGACTCGGCTCAGTCCATCCGTCACAGCGCCCGGCCCGGTGACGCCATGTCTCTGGACAAGGGCGCGGCCGGATGGGTGATCATGGCCTTCGGCGGCCATGTGGGCGAGCTATGTCAATCCATCCGCGAGCGCGGCTACCACCTGACCCGGGGCGAACGCACCCCCGACGTGGCCAGCATTGCCGTGCCACTTTTCGGTGCCGGCAACACGCTGTTCGGTTCACTGGCGCTGACCGGCCCTCTCGTCCGCTTCACCGACGAAGCCGCGCAGACCCATCTGCCACGCCTTTTTGCGGCGGCCGATGCGATTTCGAAAATTCTCGGCTCGGAAGGGCAGTCGGTTCGGCGCTGAAACCAAGGCCAAAACACCAAATCATCATAGGAGGAAGATCACATGAAGCTCTTTTCAAGGCCGGCCCTGGCGTCCCTGGCGCTTGCAGGCGCGTTCGCGGTGCCCGGCATTGCGCTGGCGCAGAACTACACCACCGATACGATTACATTCACCGTGCCTTTCCCACCCGGCGGCGGCACAGATATTCCGGCGCGCCAGTTGGTTGATAAGATAATCGCCAATACGGGGTTGTCGATCATCGTCCAGAATCAGCCCGGTGCCGGCGGCAATATCGGCATGGCACAAGTCGCCAGATCGGCCCCGGATGGTCTGAATATCGGCATGGGCCAGACTTCGAACCTGGCCGTCAATCCATCCCTTTATGCGGATATTCCCTACGACGCGCTCAACGATTTCACCCACATTGGTCTTTACACCACTCAGCCAATGGCGATCGTCACGTTTCCCGGCTCGCCTTACCAGAGCCTGGGCGAGGTCATCGAAGCCGCGCGCGAAAATCCTGGCGCCATCCTCTATGGAACGCCAGGTGCCGGTACGGTCGCGCATTTGTCGCTCGAACTGCTTGCCACCGAAGGTGAACTGGAGCTCACCCACGTTCCTTACCCAGGCATTGCACAGGCAATTTCTGACGTGATGAGTGGCGTCGTCGATATCTATATCGGCAGTGTGCCAAGCGTTCTGCCGCATGTGCGTGCCGGCAGCGTGCGCCCGCTTGCCGTTACTTCAGCGGAGCCAAACGCAGTGCTTCCCGATGTTCCCACCGTCGCCTCGTTCGGCTTTGACGGCTTCAATGCGGCCGACTGGAAGGCTGTTGTCGGTCCGGCTGGAATGCCGGAGGAAATCGTCACGGCGCTGAACGCAGCCCTCAACGAAGCGCTCGAGGACGAGACGCTGCGCCAGCTGCTGATGGCTGACGGCAGCACGCCCCTGGGCGGCACCAGCGAAGAGTTCGCGCAGTATCATGCCGAAGAACTCGAAACCTGGGCTGCGGTGATCGAGGCCTCGGGCGCCACTGTCGACTGATTGAACTTTTGCAGGGCCGCGCTATCCCGCGCGGCCCTCAGCGCATCTGCGCCCCAAGCAATTTCTAAGGAGAGCGGCATGGTAGACCGCAATTATTCGGAAATCGTGCCCGGTCTCCTGATCGCCATCTTCGGCGCGATCGTGGCGTTTTATGCCTCCCAGAATTACACAATCGGCACCTTGCAACGCATGGGCCCGGGCATGTTCCCGATGGCGCTCGGCATCCTGATCGTCGGCCTCGGCTTTGCACAAGCGCTGACCGGCTGGTTCAAGTCGGATCTGCCGCGCATCGATCTCTCTCAAATCCAGTGGCGTGCGGCGCTTTTCAGTCTCCTGGCGGTCATTGTCTTCTCCCTGCTGATCCGTACCGCAGGCTTCATCCCCGCCGTCATCGGCGTGGTGGGTATTTCCGCCTTTGCCGACAAAGGCGCGCGGCCGCTGACGGCGGTCATCCTCAGCATCGTCCTGTGCGCCATTGCCTTCCTGATCTTCCGGGTTGGGCTGGGTATGCACTTCAAGATCATCGACTGGCCCTTCTGATGTCCTATTTCGACAACATCTTCCTCGGGCTGCAGACAGCGCTCTCCTGGTACAATTTGCTCTGGTGCTTTGTCGGTGTGTTTCTCGGCACGCTGCTCGGCGTCATTCCCGGCATCGGCGTGGTCGCCGCCATTTCCATGCTCTTTCCGCTGACCTTTCAGCTGGAGCCGACAGCTGCGCTGATCATGCTCGCCGGCATCTGGTACGGCACTTCCTATGGTGGCAGCACCGCCTCGATCCTGCTCAATGTGCCGGGTTCTGCCACCAATGCCGTGACCTGCCTCGATGGTTATCCGATGACCAAGCAGGGGCGCGGCGGCATTGCCCTGCTGATGACCACAGTGGCCTCGTTCTTCGGCGGCTCGTTCGGCATCATCCTGCTCATGGGCTTTGCCGGAACCATCAGCGCCTATGCGCTCAGCTTTTCGTCGGCGGAATATTTCTCCCTGATGCTGCTCGGGCTCATCGCGGCCTGCAATGTGTCCAACGGCTCGATCATCAAGGGCCTGATCATGGTGGCGCTCGGCATCCTGTTCGGCCTTGTCGGCAGCGACATCTATACCGGCACACGACGCTTCGATTTCGGCATTCTCGACCTTGCCGACGGCATCAATCTCGTTGCCCTGGCCATGGGCCTGTTCGGCGTATCCGAAGTCATTGCCAGCGTCGGCAAGGTCGATGGCAAGCAGGTCGATCCCAACTCGGTCAAGTTCTCGGCCATGAAACCGACCAGGGAAGATGTGCGTCGCTCATGGCTGCCGATGATCCGGGGCTCGTCGATCGGCGCCTTCTTCGGCACCCTGCCGGGCACGGGCTCGTCCATTGCCGCCTTCATGGCCTATGCCGTCGAAAAGCGCGTGTCCAAGACGCCGGAGAAATTCGGCACCGGTGAGATCGAAGGCATAATGGCGCCCGAGGCGGCCAACAATGCCGCCGACCAGACCTCGTTCATTCCCACGCTCGCCCTCGGCATTCCCGGCAGCGCCACCATGGCTCTGATGCTGGGTGCGCTGATGATCCATGGCATCGCGCCGGGTCCGCAGCTGATGACCGAACAGCCGTCCTTGTTCTGGGGGCTCGTCATGAGCTTCTGGATCGGCAATGTCCTGCTCGTCATCCTCAACGTGCCGCTGATCGGGGTGTGGGTGCGCCTGCTGATGGTCCCCTATAACTGGCTGTTCCCGGCCGTTCTGATGTTCATCTGCATCGGGACCTATACGGTGAGCAATTCTTCTTTCGACGTCATGCTTGTCGTCATGTTCGGCGCCCTCGGCTATGCCCTGCGCGTCGGAGGCTATCCAGCCGCGCCGATGCTGCTCGGCTTTGTCCTCGGGCCGATGATGGAAGAGCATTTCCGCCGCGCCATGCTGCTGTCACGCGGCGATTTCGGCACCTTCCTCAGCCGCCCGATCAGCGCCACGGTGCTGGCCATTGCGCTGCTGGTCTTGCTCTGGGGGCTCAAGCCGCTGATCTTCAACCGTAAACCTGCCTGATATGCTGCTTGTCAGTCCGGTCCGCAATTGTTCCATGCTGGTGTTTGTCGCCCTCAGGAGCGGTCAACTGGACAATGACCGTGCCTTGACGCAACTATTGCGGGCTTGGCTTCAGGGTTGGATACTGGCGTCGAGTGCGGCGCTGAAGCCGCTGAAGGAAATGGGCAGCGATACCTCGCGTTGCGCACCGTCCTGGAAGGTGAAGCTGCCCGCTTCCACGGCTGCCTTCATGCTGTCCAGCACGGTGGCGTCGAGCGTTGCCTGGGCAATGCAGACTTGGAGACACCGCCGGTATTCGAGCAGCAGCGGCTCGCTGTCCTCCGCAATTTTGAGCGTGATATCGCTGGGTAGCCAGACCCCCTGAGGGACCTGGATAACGATGAGCATGGGAGAATCCGTCGTCGCTCGGCCGACCGAGATGGTTGCCACCACGCCCTGCCCCTCGATCTGGAGCGTCTGCACCACCTCGCAAGCACGGTTCTGGTCAGCCTGTGCGACGCAGCGCATCAGCCAGTCCTGATAGCTGGCGGTGGTTTCGCCCGGCTGCACGATTGTAGCGTCCTGCGCCAGGGACGGTGCACCGCTTCCGGCCAGCACCACGCTCAGAAAGAGCGTGCAGAACCGCTTCAAACTTACGGACATAGTTCCAGTACTTTCGTGTTTGTAGAAAACTCATGGGCCCGAAGGGAGCATTCTGCGACGGCTGCGTCGGCGCAACTGAAGACCTGCCTGCCCATAACGTCAGAATTCACCCCGCAGCCGGGCAGTGACCGCGTTCTGGCTGGCTCCCTCGGCGAACCTGCCGGCATAATTGACGTCGAGCGACAGGCCGTCGGAGAAGCCGAGCGAAAGCCCCGTGCCGAGGATCAGCATGTCCTTGGCGGCCGGCACACCTTCGATGGTGAATTGATTAGAGCCCGATTGCATGGTTGCCGAGGGTGCAGTGTCGCCAACGACATGCTGCCAGCCCACGGTGAGGCTCGGCGTCAAGGTGGCGCCGTCCAGATCGATGGTCGTCGCAAAACGCGTGCCCAGGGTCGTGTAGACCGTCTGCTGCCCCGCGATATCGACACTGAGGCCGGCCGCCCCGCCCCCACTCTCGATGGCCGACCCGCTGGAGACGTTGACATAGGCCAGACCCCCGAACGGCTCGAGCTCGTAGCCGTCGAAATCGAGACGGAAGCCGGCTTCGCCAAAAATCTGCAGGGCATTGAGGCCGTAGCCGGCGCTCTGCTGGTCGGAAAAGCCGGGGAAGTCGATACGGCGCTCCACATCGATGTCGTGCCAGCCATAGGCGGCACCACCGCGCAAGCCGAGAGCGCCGAACTGCGCATCGAGATAGGCACCCAGATCGACACTGGCCATGGTTCCGAACGATGACCGTTCGTCCACCTTGAGCTGCGCGCTGCTGTAGCCGCCGACCACACCCGCGCGCAGGCTGTCGGTGATGGCGGTATCGACGCCGACGAAGATCCCCCCTACCGTCGATGACAGGGGCGACGCATTGCCATTGCCGCGAATCTGGTCCCAGCCGCCATAGCCCTGCACCCACACCGACGAGGAAGAGGCCTGACCAAGCGACACCGTTGCGGGACCCGTCGAACCGGCCGCCGAAGCGAGGGCACCGCTGCCGTCCTGGTCGAGACGCGCACCGATCGTCTGACGCAGATTGGAGCCTTGCTGCCCGATCAGGGAATTAATGCTCGGATAGATCTCACCGGAGAGCAGGTCGAGCGCCGGGGCCACGGCATCTTCGGACAGCCGCGTCATGGCGTCAAAGAGCGCGTTGCCGCCGCCCAGCGCCTGTATCGCGGTCGCGACACTGGCCTGGTTACGCGTCTGGGCATAGGTAGCGATACTGGTGCCGGAATAGACGAGGTCGAGAAAGACGTTCTTGTCGTCATAGCGCAGGGTGGGCAGCAGGAAGGCTAAGTTCGACACCACGCCGCCAAACGTGCCCGACCGGTTGCCTGTGGTGGTAAGGATGGTGAGGCGGCTGTTGCGATCATAGAGGCCACCGCCTGCGACAATCTCGACCCGCGCGCCCGAGGAAATCGTCACATCGCCCGAAGCGATGATCCGGTCATGCCTGCCGTCAGGCATCACATCCACCGAATAAACCGAGCCGGTATTGAAGGTCACCGGGCCGTTGACGGTCAAGGTGCCGGGCGAATAGCCCGGCGCAACCGTACCACCGGCGTTGACGACCAGCCCGCCGATTGTGGCCGAGCCACCCAGCACGCCGCCATTGCCGACGACAAACTCGACCGCGGAACTGGAGCCCTGCGCCAGCACGGCTTTCGTGTGCTCGAGCGTCACGTCTGCCGCGACCGATGATGTGAACGTCGCAGTGCCGCCACCGCTCAGAGTCAGCATGCCGCTTCCGGTAATCGAGCCTGGGACCGTATAGGCATCGGAGCGGCTGTATACAAGGTTGGCATTGTTGATGATGTTGCCGCTGAGCGAGCCCGTGGTGCCGCCATTGCCGATCTGCAGCGTGCCGGCCGAGATGGTCGTGGTGCCCGAAAAGCTGTTGTTTCCGGTGAGGATCAGCGTGCCGTTACCGGCCTTGGTAAGGCTGCCGTCGCCGGAGATGACCCCTGCAAGGGTCAGGGTCGTGGCATCTGCCGTGTCGATGGCGGCATTGCCGGTGAGGCTGACCGAGCGGGAGGAGGTGAAGGATGCCGTCGTCGCAAGCACGCCCGTTGCTATGGTGAGGCCGCCGCCGGTGGCGCCAAGCGCGCTGTCCGCACCGATTTTCAGCGTGCCGCCCGAGATCGTCGTGCCGCCGCTATAAGCGTTGGCGCCCGAAAGCACGAGCGTGCCGTAGTCGGTCTTTTCGATGCCCGCCGTGCCGGCCAGCATGCTCGAAATCGTCGCGACCATCGTAGCGCTCGCCGCTGTACCGTCACCAACACGGATGGTCGCGGGATCCGCACCGGTGAATGTCAGCGCATCGCCGGTCACGCTGTAGCCGGAGGTGACGAATTGCAGGCCTGTGGCCGTGACGTCGCCGGCGTCATTGTCGACGCTGACCGTGCCCGCTGTTCCCTGGAAAATGGCGAACCCGCCTTGTGCAGCCAGCGGGATCGTTCCCGACATCGTCGTCCAGTTGGTATTGTCCAGGCCTGCCGTCCAGGTGCCGTCGCCGCCTTCGACCGCCTGCGTGGGCTCGGTGGTAACGCCGTTCCAGAACTGTATCGAGCTATCGGATCCATCCACGACAAGGTTGACAATGCCCGATTGTGACGTTTGCACCAGGCCTGTGAAGCCACTTCCAAGTGAAGTCAGCGCCAGGCCATTATTGGTGAGCGTGCCCGTATACCCGATGATGCTGTAGACGCCGGCGCCGAAATCGGTGCCCTTGCTTACGTTCAGCGTCCCATCGAGCGTGAGATCGCCGTTCACGGTGAAAACGCCGCCTGCCGCGCTTGCCCCCAAAGTTATATTGAGACCGGAACCCGACGAAAGGGTGAGCCCACCCATGGTGAGCCCGGCGCCCTGTGTCCCCGACAGCGAGCCGCCATCGCGCACCGTCACCACACCTGCAATGCTGCCCGAACCCTTGAGCGTCGCACCATCCCGCACGTCGACAGTGCCGACCAGGCTACCGGTGACATCGAGTGTACCGGCGGAAACCGTCGTGCCGCCCGTATTGGTATTTGTGCCGGATAGCACCAGTGTGCCGGCCCCCGCTTGCGTCAGCGCTTCGCTGCCCGAGATCACGCCGGAGAGGGTGAGCGTGGTACCGGCGGACGGAGCGAAAGTGCCGGCGCCGTTCAGAAATACGGTGCGGGCAGACGAGAACGTTCCAGTGGTCGCCAGCGTGCCGTTCGTGAAGGAGATGGCGGTGCCTGTACCGAGGTTGGTTTCGGCGGAGACCTCAAGCGTGCCGTTGGATATCGTAGTGCCTCCGGTATAGTTGTTGCTCCCGGACAAAATAAGCGTGCCGCCGCCGCCCATTCTGAGAAGGGTACCGGAGAGCACCCCCGACAGCGTGAGCGTGGTGCCTGCGGCTGGCCTGATGAAGCCGTTTGCGAGGTTGACGGCACGGCCGGAACTAAAGCTCGCCGTAGTGGCGAGGCTGGTGCTGGTCCCACTGATGGTGAGGCTTCCCGAGGTGTCGCCGAGATTAGCGTCGGCGGACACCGCAAGGGTTCCTGCCGAGACGGTAGTCCCTCCACTATAGGTGTTGTTCCCCGACAGTGTGAGGGTGCCGCCGCCCACCTTGGAGACGACACCGCTGCCGGATATGGTGCCGCCAAAGGTGAGGGCATCACTGCGGGAGAAGGTGAGCATCGCGTTGTTCGTGACGTTACCGGTCAAGCTGCCGGTCGCTCCGGCATTCCCGATCTGGAGCGTGCCTGACGATATGGTCGTGCCGCCCGAATGGGTGTTGGCGCCCGTGAGGATCAAAGTGCCGGCGCCGCTCTTGGTGAGCCCGCCCGATCCAGTCATCCCGCTCGAAATGGTCGTCGTCCCCGAAGGACTGATGGTCGCGGCGCCGGTGAGGGAGATGGCGCGCGCAATTGTTATCGAAGAAGTGACCAGCGTGCCGCCTGCCATGGTCAGGACGCCGCTCGTATTGCCCAGGCGAGATTCTGCGTTGATGCTTACGGTGCCGGAATTGATGGTCGTGCCGCCGGTATAGTCATTGACCCCGCCGAGAACCAGGGTCCCGGCCCCTGACATGGTCAGACCGCCGGATCCGCTGATTTTTCCGTTCCATGTCAGGGTGGCACCCGATGCCGGCGCGAAGGCACCGCCGCTTCCGGACAGGGTGGTGACGCGCGAAGTGGTGAAGGTTCCCGTAACCGCCAGCGTGCCCCCAGAAAGCGTGAGCGACCCGATGCCTCCAAGGCCGCTGTTCGCCGCGATCTGGAGCGTGCCACCCGCAATGGTGGTGCCGCCAGTATAGGTGTTCGTGCCGGAAAGAATGAGCGTACCGCTGCCAGTCTTGTTAAGCGCGCCACTGCCCGACAGCACACCGGAAAGCGTCGCGCTATTACCGCTCGTGTCGATGAAAGCCGTCCTGCCTGAACCTATCGTCATCGCGTTCGACGTGGTCAGGTTTGATCCGACGGCCAGGGTTCCACCGCCGAAAGTGAACGTGCCGGTGCCGCGGATGCCGTCCGTGCCGCCGACCGTCAGCGTGCCGCCGTTCAGGTTGACCGTGCCGCTGCCCGAGCCGAAGCTCAGATAGCTTGAACCCGAAAGAGTTAGCGATCCACCCGTCAGGTTCAGGGTGCCGGTTGACCCAGTAACACTGGCGAGCAGGAGCGGCGTTGCGACAGTGGCCGACCCGCCCGAAATATCAAAAGTACCGGTGCCCCCTGCGGCGGCGCCGAAGACGATCTGTCCTGAACCGCCAACATTCTGCACGGACAATGTGCCGGCAGAGAGTTCGTATGTCCCTGATCCGCCCGTGCCGTAATTGGACACATCGCTGCCGAAGCTGATCGGAAACTGCAGCCCAAGGGTCACGCTGGAGCCCGCGCCGTGCTGCCTGATGACGCCGACGCCCTTGGAATCGCCGACATAGAGCTGCCCGCCGGCAAAGCTGCCGGTTGTCATGGAGAACTGGGCGTTGTCCGAAACGATCAAGGTTCCGGTCGCTGCAGTCCCGGTGCCGCCGCCGCCCGAGGTGCGCGAGCCGATATAGGCCGTCATGCCCCCCGAGCCGGCATCGAACACGCCATCGCCCGACAGGGTATAGGTGCCCGACCCGCCCTGCGTGCCGAGGTCGAGCGAGCCAGCGCTGCTGAACCGCACCACCCCGCCGGATTGGGTAATGGCTCCGGTTACGCCGTTCCCTCGCCCTACGGCGAGGCCGCCATAATTCAGGCTTCCCGCGTTCGCGACATAGAGCAGCTCGCCGGCGGTGATGTTGAGGCTGCCCGTGCCGCCTGTCGTGTTGGTGGCGCCGCCACCCACCCAGATACGCCCGATCGAAGTCCCGGGAGCGGTGCTGGTATCCGCAAGATTGACCTGGAGGGTGCCGCCGCTGATGTTGAGCGTGCCTGATGAACCGCTGCCATTGCCCAGCTCAATTCGGCCTGCACTGGTCCCCGAAGTGGTGTCCAAAGTCAGGATCGATCCAGAGAGCAGTGTCAGCGTAGCATCGCCATCCGGATTGCCGACCTGAAAGGGCGACGTGTTGAACGTCAGCGATACGAAATCGCCAGCGCCGGGCAGTATCCAGTCCGGCCCGGCGACGAAAGTGCCGCCTCCCTGCGCCGTGATGGTGTCCGGCTGGCCGCTCGTAATGGTCGCGTCTACCGCCGCCTGCAGGCCGCTCGTGTCCGTGACGATTACGCTGTCGGCAAGAGGGCTGCTCAGTGCGGCAACTTGCAAAACAGCGGAGAGCACAGCGATGCCCACGCGCAGCCGCGCCGCGTGTCTTCGAACAACACCCACCAGTTCGCCCCACCGCCCTCAAACAACCTTGGCTACTGGCTCGTCCTCGAATCCACCAAGATATTAAGATTGCTATGAAAACATCCAATATTTGTAAAGCTAGCGTTCCGTCTGCAGCGTCGATTTTTCTTGGTGGCTAAATCAGTTCTTGCTGATTGACGGTCTGCAGCAAATTTCTCACGTGCCAGCCCAGCGCAATCGCTGGCGACAAGTCGTCGTAGAAGGATTTGTTGAGGGTCGCCCTCGAGGCATTTCCGGAGCGTCTAGAAGCCCGGTCATGACCAGCGGTATCGATTAGACCCTAGTGAGATTGGTCTGGGAAGGCGACCTTGGGCAAACCGGTCATCCAACTGCGACGCAATTGAACGACCGAAGACTAGATGAGACTGCGAAAAGCCGAGGTTTTTCGGGGCTTTGAATGGTAGCGGAGGAGGGATTTGAACCCCCGACACGCGGATTATGATTCCGCTGCTCTAACCAACTGAGCTACTCCGCCCCAAGGGCTGCGATCATGCGATCGGTGCGCGCCTTACTAAGGTTGAGAGACTGGCCCTGTCAAGCGCCTGCTGAGGCGCTTCAGGTTTTTTCCAGGCCCGCCATGAAATCCCGCACCAGGACGAGGTCCGCCTCGAACTTTTCGCGCTCCCGCGCCCGACTTTCCGGGTCCGGAATGCGCAGCAGGTAGGAAGGGTGATTGGTGATAAAAAGCGTTGAGCCATCAGGCATTTGCAGGGGTTGGCCGCGCATCTTGCCAATGGTGACGCTGGCCTTTCCGAGAAGGCTTTGGGCGGCCGTGGCGCCAAGAGCCACGATAACTTTGGGCCGGACAAATCCGATTTCAAGCCCAAGCCAGAACTTGCAGGCCTGAACCTCCCCGCCATCGGGCCTCTGGTGAATGCGCCTCTTGCCGCGGGGCTCGAACTTGAAATGCTTGACGGCGTTGGTGACATAGACCTTCTTGCGGTCGATACCCACCTTTTCGATAACTTGATCAAGTACTTGGCCGGCGGGACCGACAAAGGGCCGACCCTGCAGATCCTCCTGGTCACCGGGCTGCTCACCGACGAACATGACGTCTGCCATTTCGGGGCCTTCGCCGAAAACGACCTGGGTGGCATGCTCGTAGAGCGGGCAACGCCGGCAGCTTTGAACGGCCGCTTTGGCGTCGTTAAGCGACTGAATTTGTTCGATTTCTTCTGGAATTTCCACCTTTCGGCGCAGGTGCCGGGCCGGCGGCTGGGTGGCGGCGCGCTCGATCATGTCCTGCTCCATGGTCCTGGCATTGCGGATCAAGGGGGCAATGGCGGCGGCCTCGGGGAGGTTGCGCCAATATTTGACCGGCATTTCGCTTTTCATCATCGAAACCTTGAGCCGCGCCGGATTGAAGATCGAGACGTAATAGGTTTTCCAGTCTTCCTCGACCGCGTCTTCAGCGGGGACGTCACTCTTACGACCGCCGGGACCAAAGCTTAGATTTTCCGTGTCCCACCAGGCACTTGCATAGGGCGTCACGATGCCCCAATGCATGCCGGCGAAGCGTCGGGCGAAGAAGGGTGCGGTGGCTTCGAGCGTGAAATGATCGGGCTCGAACCAGGCGACAAACCGCTCCTGGCCGGCCTCGTCCAGCACCTGCCGGAAGCGGACGAAGGCCTTCATCTTGTGACTGTCGCGACGCACTGCAGAGGCCATTTTCGCTAACAGACTGTTAACCCTGTCCGTCGCATCAGCCAGCAAACGGCTATCAGACTGTGAACGCCAGAGCACATCATAGAGCAGCGCGAAGCGTTGTGGCTCTGAGTGCTGGATCACCTGCCCGGCAAGCTCGATGAAAGCACGCGGCACCGACCCGACCACACCCTGAGGCGCAGCCGGTAGTTCGTCGGAGCCGAACAATTCACCGCCGCTGTCACCGTATTGCCAGACGATGTCCTCGGGCGCGATGTGGGCCATGAGCAGACGCCGGGCCTGATCGCGCCATTCGGCAGGATCATTGGGGCGTTCGAGCCGGACGCGATACATTAAAACAGGCTCAGCTGTTCGGGCGGCGGCGCCAGCTTCTGGCGCAGGCGTGCATCGTCGGTCAGCCCACCCGGCGACCAGTCAGCGGCGGCGATGAACGGCCGCACCTTGTCGATGGAGGCAGTGAGACGCGCAACGTCGTCCAGCCGCAGGCGGTGATGGCGGCGCGAGGCGATGATGCGGTTGACCGCGTTGATGCCCAGGCCCGGCACCCGCAGCAGGACTTCCCGCTCCGCGCGGTTCACGTCGACAGGAAAACTCTGCCGGTTCTTCAGCGCCCAGGCCAGTTTCGGATCGATGACCAGATCAAGATCGCCATCCTCGCCGCCCGAGACGATCTCGGGCACGTCGAAGCCATAAAAGCGAATGAGCCAGTCTGCCTGATAGAGACGATGCTCGCGCATCAGCGGCGGGGGCTTGAGAGGAAGGCGCGATGAGGCATCCGGGATCGGGGAGAAGGCGGAATAATAGACGCGCTTGAGCTGGTAGCCGGAATAGAGCCCCGCGGCACGCGTCAGGATGGCGGCGTCCTTTGCGCCGTCCGCGCCGACGATCATCTGCGTCGACTGGCCGGCTGGCGCAAAGCGATCCTTCTTGGCCTTGAGCTTTTTTTCCGGCGCGGCTTCGTCGAGCTTGCCGCGCAGCCGAGCCATAGCCGTGCGAATTTCGGACGGACGCTTTTCCGGTGCGAATTGCTCCAGTGCGCCATCGGTCGGCAATTCGATATTGGTGGAGAGCCGATCGGCCCAGCGCCCAGCTTCAAGGAGAAGCTCGGGCGCGGCGTTGGGAATGACCTTGAGATGGATATAGCCGGCAAAGAGGTGGTCTTCGCGAAGGGTACGGGCGACCCGCACCATTTCCTCCATCGTATGGTCGGGAGACTTGATGATGCCCGAAGACAGAAACAGGCCCTCGATATAATTGCGCCGGTAGAAATCGAGCGTCAGCCGGACTACCTCGTCTACCGAAAAGCGGGCGCGTTGCACATTGGACGATGAGCGATTGATGCAATAGGCGCAGTCATAGATGCAGAAATTGGTCAGCAGCAGCTTGAGCAGGCTGATGCAGCGGCCATCGGGGGCGTAGGAATGACAGATGCCGCTCCCCTCGGTTGATCCGACGCCCTTCGTGGCCGATGAATTGCGTTTCTCGCTGCCGCTTGAGGCGCAGGACGCATCATATTTGGCGGCATCGGCCAGAATGGCCAGCTTGCGGGTCAGGGACAGGGCAACCATATCGTTCATCCTTTGTTCTGGATGAATAGCTGGTATGGTCGGCCGGCGCATGTCAAAAAGACATGCCTCGGCTTTTTGTGAACGGCCAGAAGGGGGACGCCAGGATGAGCCATCGGATCTATTCGACCTCGGTTGCCAGCGTCTATCCGCTCTATGTGCAAAAGGCGCAGCGCAAGGGGCGCAGCAAGGCGGAAGTGGACAGAATTTTCCACTGGCTGACGGGGCACGACGCGGAGAGCCTGGCTGCCGAACTGGCGACCGGCGTGACCTTTGAGGATTTCTTTATCCGGGCCCCTGCCCTCAATCCTGACCGTCGATTGATCAGGGGTGTGGTCTGCGGCGTGCGGGTCGAAGAGATCGAGGAGGATGTGATGCGCGAGATCCGCTATCTCGATAAACTCATCGACGAACTGGCCAAGGGCAAGGCGATGGACAAGATCCTGCGCGCCTGATCGTCCGTCCACAGGAGTTAAACGATGATCGACCTCGACCGATTGCCGAAAGAAGGCCCGATTACCCTGATCGCGACCTTTACCGCCCGACCCGGCCAAGCAGAGCAGGTCGCGACCCTATTGGCCGGCCTGGCGGAAAATGTGCGGCGCGAATCGGGCAATCTGGCCTTTGACTGCTATCGGCGGCACGACGATGAGCACGCCTTCGTGGTCTATGAGATCTACCAGGATCGCGCCGCTTTTGCCGAGCATGTCGGTGCCGAGTACGGCGCCACCTTCAACGCGGCACTCAACGAATTGATCGTCGAACCGCATTCCATGCTGACTTTTCTCGGACCGCTGGCCGCACCTGATATCGAAGCTGTTCAATAATCGGTACCAATCCGTTGCGATTGGCTGACTTTGCAACGATGACAGGTGACCATACATTCCGTCTCGAACACGGCGCATCGGCGTCGCATGAGGAGACATGCACATGACACTCGAACTTGGCGGCATCCACCACCTGACGGCCGTGACCGCAGATGCGCCGCGCAATCTCAAATTCTACACCAAGACGCTCGGCATGCGCCTGATCAAGAAGACGGTGAACCAGGACGATACGTCAGCCTATCACCTCTTTTATGGAGATGGCGTCGCCTCGCCCGGCGCCGACCTGACCTTCTTTGATTTTCCCACTCTGCGCGAGCAGCGCGGCAACCACACCGTTGGCCGCACCGGGCTGCGCGTCGACAGCGAGGAGACGCTGAACTGGTGGAAGGAGCATCTTGAGGCCAATCAGGTCTCGACCTCCGGCATCAAGGATCGGTTCGGTCACCTTTCGATGGATTTTGAGGATTTCGAAGGCCAGCGCTTCCGCATGGTGATCGACGAGCACAATAAGGTCGTGCCCTGGGCCAAGTCGCCCGTGCCGGCCGAACGGCAGATCATCGGGCTTGGGCCCATCACCCTGTCCGTGCCCAAGCTCGAACCCACCGACGCCATGCTGACCCGCGTGATGAATATGCGGCAGGTGCGCAAATATGCTGCGCGCGAACGCAATGCCGAGGTCTTCGTCTATGAAATGGGCCCCGGCGGTCCGGGCGCCGAACTGCATGTCTCTGTCGATCCGAGCCTGCCCAATGCGCGGCCCGGTGCCGGTGGCGTCCATCACGTCGCTTTCCGCACCCCCAACCAGGAAACGCTGCGGGAATGGATCAGCCACGTCAATTCGTTTGGCATCCGCTCGTCGGGTGAGGTGGAGCGGTTCTATTTCACTTCGCTCTATTTCCGCGAGCCCAACGGCATCCTGTTCGAATTGGCGACCGACGTTCCCGGCTTTGCCGCCGACGAACCTATGGAAAGCCTGGGCGAACGCCTGTCGCTGCCGCCCTTCCTCGAAGGGCACCGCGCCCAGATCGAAGCCGGCCTCAAGCCGCTCGAATAACGCGTCTCGTTCGGCATCGTCGAAAACCCTGGAGCGGCTCCCTTGTCACGAGGGAGCCGCTTTGCCGTTCAGTTCCGGCCGAGGCGCTGCTTCATCAACTCGGCTTCGCGCTGGCCGAGCTCGAAGGCTTTCTGCCGGATCCAGTCATTGGCGCTGGTCTCACCGTCGCGGGCCAGACGCCGATTGTACTCGGGCACCAGCGCCTCCACGGCCCGGCGGATACGGGCCTCCGCTTCGGCATCGAGCGTAATCTCCTGAGCAGGGATTGGCTGCGCCATGACGGATGGCATGGAGAGGGTGAGGGTCAGCAGGGTGGCGGCGAGAATTTTGCGCATCGTGACATCCTTTTCTTGCTGCTGATAGGACGGATGGAGTGCCGCGGACCTTGGTGGGATGCGGCGGATTTGGGGGAAGGCCCCCTCACCCGGCCTGCGGCCTCCTTCACCTCTCTCTTGGGGAAGAGGTCGCCGCGAAGCGGCGGTTGAGGGGAGATTTCCGCCTTAATCCGTGGACCCATCCGGCTTCAGCATTGCGGCCATGTCCACCAGTCGGATGAATTCGGCCCGGTATCCGCCGTCATCGTCGCCGCGGCCGGCGCGGGCGAGATCCCGGATCGCTTCCCAGCTCATGGCGCTGCCATGAACGCTGGACCTGACCTTCTGCCCGAAGGCTGCGACGGCGGCGGCGAACTGGGCATCGACGCCCGCCTCGGCGATATCGTCATAGACCAGCTCGGACGTCACCGGCACTTCGATCAATTGGCTCACGGCGCTGTCGGGCAGCTTGTAGCGCATCTTGAGGAAGGCAAGCTCGCCACCCTCCATGCCCTGCGGCGCCGCCTCGCCATAGCGCAGCGGATCGACCTGCCCGGCACCCGCAGGGGTGATCTCGTAGAGCGCGGTGACCGTGGTGCCGGCCCCGATATCTCCGGCATCGACCGCGTCATTGTTGAAATCCTCGCGGTTGAGATGGCGCGTCTCGTAGCCGATCAGCCGGTATTCGGCGATTTGGGCCGGGTTGAACTCGACCTGCACCTTCACGTCATTGGCGATGGTGTGCAACGTGCCGCCGATCTCCTCGACCAGCACTTTGCGGGCCTCGGCGAAGCTCGAAATGTAGCTGGCATTGCCGTTCCCGTTCTGGGCCAGCGCCTGCATGGTCGCGTCATCGAGATTGCCCTGCCCGAAGCCGAGCACCGAGAGGCTGATGCCACTCTGCCGCTTGTCGGCGATGAAATCCTTGAGCGCGTCGGGATCGTTGATGCCGACATTGAAATCGCCATCGGTGGCGAGGATCACGCGATTGGTGCCCCCCGCGATCCGGGCCTGCTCGGCCAGCCGATAGGCCAGCTCGATCCCTGCAGCGCCCGCGGTGCTGCCGCCGGCATAAAGCTGGTCCAGCGCCGCCATGATCTGCGCCTTGTTATCGGCCGCAATCGGCTCCAGCGCGATACCGGCCGAGCCGGCATAGGTGACGATGGACACCGTGTCATTGGCCGAAAGCTGGTCCAGCAGCAGTCCGAAGGCGCGCTTGAGCAGCGGCAGGCGATCCGGCGCATTCATCGAGCCGGACGTGTCGATGAGAAAGACCAGATTGCTTCTGGTATCGGCCAGGACCGGCTCGAACCCCTTGATGCCGATCTGCAGGATCTGCGTATCGGTGTTCCAGGGCGTCGGGAAGACCTTCACATCCGGCGCGAAGGGCGTCTCGGCATCGTCCGCCGCCGGATAATCATAGGGGAAATAGTTGATCAGCTCCTCGATACGCACCGCGTCGCGCTGCGGCAAGGTGCCGTCCTCCAGCATGCGCCGGACATAGGCATAGCTGGCCGTGTCGACATCGAGCGAGAAGGTAGACACCGGCTCTTCTGCGGCGATCTTGAGACGCTGCTCGTCGAAGCCGGTGAATGTGTCCCCTCTCATCTCATAGCTGGTCGGCGCGAGCTGGTCGGCCGAAACGCTGCGCATCGTGGTCATCATGGGAGAGGGCGATGGTGGGGGCGGTGCGGCATCCACCAGTCGCGGCTCGGCCATGACCAGCTCATTGGCCGTCTTGGCCCGCGACTCGGACGGAATGGATTCGGCATTGGTCACAGCGCCGCCTGCCACAGGCGGGGTTTCCGAACGGTGCTCCCAGGTGGGCGGCAGGGCGGTGGAGCTGTAAAGCTGCCAGCCCAGCGGCAGGACCAATAGGGCAATGGCGGCAGTGCCGATGGGGATACGCATGTCCATGATCGAAATCCTTCTGAGGGATGTGAAGATGGACGTGAGACGGCTGCCCCCGAATTTTCCTTTGGGGGCCGCAATGGAGATTTTGGCCTTTTCGGCAGCGTAGGAGGAGCGTGCGGCGGCCAGCGCCCTGGCGCGCGCTTCTGGACGCGGGGCCGGCGGCGTCGACTTCAGGCGCTCGAACGGATCGTTGTCGTGGCTCATAGCAGAACCTTCAATTTCTTGCGGGCTTCATGCACGTGGAAGGAGACGGTCGCCTCCCGGATGCCCATGATCTCGGCAGCCTCGGCATGGCTCATTTCTTCGGCATAGACCAACAGAACCGCGTCGCGCTGTTTTTCCGGCAGGCGGCGCACCGCATCCCAGAGCTGGCTGTTGGTGGCGGCCGCCTCCTGGTCTGGCGGCTGGTCGGGGGGACTGATCTCGGCATAAGCGTTGAGATCTCGCCCCCGCCGCCTGCCCGCGCGTTGCCAGTCGCGCACCGCATTGATCGTGATGCGATAGACCCAGGAGGAAAAGGCGCTGCGCCCGTCAAACCCCATAATGGCCGCACCGAGCTTGACGCAGACATCCTGGGCAATGTCCTCGGCCTCGTGCCGATCGCCGCACCAGCGCCAGGCCGTGCGATAGATGGCGTCGTAGTGATGCTCGATCAGGTCGGAAAAGGCCTGGCTGTCGCCCTTGCGGGCGCGATCGACCAGGCTATCGGCAAGCCCGGCGCGGTCGGGCGGGGGTGCGGCGGTCAGTCCCATCATCTCAGCATGCACTCGCCGCCTCTCCGCGCTATTGTGCAGATAAGACGGCAGCGCGGCTGAATTCCTTTGGTCCTGCCCCAGCATTTTTGCCTGTTTCGGAGACCCCGACCATGCGTGACGACAAGCCCGGCCCCTTCGGTCTCAACCGCACCCGCATCTTCCTGCTGGCCATGGGCGCCTTCGTGCTGCTCATCACCGTGTCGATGATGATGGGCGGGCTGGGCTCCTATAATGCGCTCAAGGAAGCCTCCAACGCCGCGCGCGAGCCGACGGCGGAGCAATTGAGCGGCAATTGATGTCGTAACGCCTGAGGCGCCGGGCGCGATCGCTAGGCGACCAGCGCCTGCGGCACCGCCTCGGCGATGAAGCCCCCGCCCAGCACCTGGCTGGTGGCCCCGTCATCGGCATAGAACACGCAGGCCTGTCCCGGCGAAATCCCGTATTCGCCGGAAACCAGCGTCACATAGACCGCCCCGTCGCGCATCTGGATCACGGCCGGCTGCGGGCCGCGGGTCGAGCGGACCTTGACCTCGACCGGCGCGCCATTGCCGGCGCTGGCCTCGGCCAGCGGCATGCCGCCCAGCCAGTTGACGTCGCGCAGGCGCACCGTATGGGTCCTGAGCGCCTCGCGCGGGCCGACAATGACGCGTCCCGTCCGATGGTCGAGCTTGACCACATAGAGCGGTTCGCCCGCCGCGATGCCCAGGCCCTTGCGCTGGCCGATCGTGTAATGGACGATCCCCTCATGCTCGCCGAGCACCCGGCCGTCCATATGCACGATCTCGCCCTTGCTCAGCGCCTCGGGATGCATGCGCGCGATGATGTCGGCATATTTACCCTGCGGCACGAAGCAGATGTCCTGGCTGTCGTGCTTGTCGGCGATCTCGAGGCCGAATTCCCGCGCCAGCGCACGCACTTCGGCCTTGCCCATGCCGCCGAGCGGAAAGCGCAGGAAATCAAGCTGGTCCTGGGTGGTGGCAAACAGGAAATAGGACTGGTCGCGGTCATTGTCGACCGGCCGGAACAGCTGGCGCCGTCCGTCTTCGCCCAGCCTGGCCTGCACGTAATGGCCGGTGGCCAGCACGTCGGCGCCAAGTTCGCGCGCGACGGTCATCAGGTCGACGAACTTGACCGACTGGTTGCAGGCAATGCAGGGCACCGGGGTTTCGCCCTGCTGATAGGCATTGGCGAAGGGCTCGATCACCGAGGCCTTGAAGCGCTCTTCGTAGTCCAGAACGTAATGGGGAATGCCAAGCTTTGCGGCAACGCGGCGGGCATCGTGGATGTCCTGCCCGGCGCAGCAGGCACCCTTGCGATGGGTCGCCTCGCCATGGTCGTAAAGCTGCAGGGTCACCCCCACCACTTCGTAGCCCTCGCGGGCGAGCAGGCCGGCAACGACCGAGGAATCCACGCCACCGGACATGGCGACGACGACGCGCGTGTCCTCGGGGCGCTTGGCGATATCAAGCGAGTTCAACATGTATCCTGCATCCGGTTGGGTTCAAGGGCCAGCGGAAAACTTGGCCCGGTATTTACGCGCAAGCCGGCCAGGTGTCCATTCCCCGCCCGGCAGCTTTTGCCGACGCCCGGCAGCTTTGCACCGGCGGAGGCTGGCAGGATGACCGGAAACTCGAAAACAAGTCATTGATAGAGCTTATGTTTTGAGGGGACGCAAACTTGGCAAGGCGCTTGCATCACCAGCTCTGGATCAGTCTCTTTCAGGTGCGCCCCCGTGGCTTCACATTTGACCATCATCAGCGCGACAGCCGGCACGACGAGCAGCCGTGCCCTTAACGGCCAGAAGAATGCCGTCGAGACGGCGGATGTGCCGGGCATCTTCGCGGCACTCCTGGGGGGCTCGCCTACCGGAGCCGGCGCGCAGGGCAATGCCGCAGGCACAGGTGCTGAGGGCAAGATCGAGACCGAGTTCCAGCGCCTTGCGCGCCTGGCACTCGAAGCGGCCACGGGCCAGGGCGCGGACAAGAGCGCGGTGCCGGACGACGTGCATGCCGAACCGATCGCCGCAACGCTGGACCTCCAGACCGCGACGGCCACCCATCGCGATCCGGCGGCGCTGGTCGAACTGGTCGATGCCCTGACAGCGCTCAAGACCGGCCTCGACAGCGGCGAGCCGGTCGATCCGGATCTGTTTGCGCGTGTCGACACGGCGCTGGACACGCTGGCCCAGGCCCTGGGGCTCGATCTGGCGGCCCTGCCCGTTCCTCAGGACATGGCGACCGTGATCGCCAAGGGTGGTGAGAGCGACGCGAGCCTGGCCGGCATGCTTTCCCAGCTTCTGGCGCCGCTCTCCGCTGCGGCCCCGGCACCGGGGAGCGAACCCGGCCCGGCCGATGAACAGATCAAGGCTCTTGGCGAAAAACTCGCCGCCCTGCTGGCAGCGGTCGAGGACAATGCCATCAGCCAGGACAAGCTGGACGCCATCGGCATGAAGCCGGGTACGAAGCCCGCCGAGGAAATCGAAGCGGCCATGAACCGCTTTGCCGCCCTGCTCAAATCCGGGGCCGACGTGCCGGAGGAGCCGGAGCTGGCGACCCCGACGCTCAAGACCACCGAACCGGTTATTGCCGGCAAAGTCACGGACACCAGCGCCGATGCGGCGCCCGCCTCCAAGCCCGACGCCGTCAGCCTCGACACAAAGCCCCGGAGCGACGATGCCGGACAGCGGCCCGCCAGCCGCGACGCGGACGTTCCGCGACGCGAGGCTCCGCCGGCCACACCGACCCAGCAGGCTCCGGTCAACCAGCCTGACGCTCCCGCAGCGCAGGCCGCCCAGGACAATGGCGTCCTGCGGATCGACCCTGCGACCGGGCCGCGCGTCATTCAGGCGGGCTATCAGACCAGCCAGCAGCAGCTCAACCTGCCGCAGATTGCCTTCGAGCTGGCCCGCCAGGTGCAGGATGGCAATACCCGTTTCCAGATCCGCCTCGACCCACCCGAACTGGGCAAGATCGACGTGCGTCTCGATATCGACAAGTCCGGACAGGTGCATGCGCGCCTGACGGTGGAAAAATCCGAAACGCTGGACCTGATGCAGCGCGACCAGCGCGCTTTGGAACGGGCCCTGCAACAGGCCGGGCTCGACGGCAGCAAGACCAACCTGGAATTCTCTCTCAAGCAGAATCCCTTTGCCGGCCAAGAGCGCGGACAGCGGGAAAACACACCGCTCTTCGGCGGCGATGAGCAGGGGACCGGCGACATCGAGCAGGCGCCTTCCACCACAGTCAATCTTTATCGCGGCAGCCTTCAGGCCAGCGGCGTCAACATCATCGCGTAAGGACCAGGGCCATGACCGTCTCAGGTGTATCGGGAACTTCGGGCGCGAGTGCCGCGTCCCGCCAGACCATTGCGCAGAACTTCGACACCTTCCTGTCGATCCTGACCACGCAGCTGAAGAACCAGAACCCGCTCGACCCGCTCGACACCAATCAGTTCACCCAGCAATTGGTGCAGTTCACCGGCGTCGAGCAGCAGCTCAAGACCAACGAATTTCTCGAGGCCCTGCTGCTCAATACCCAGAGCACGGCGCGCTCGGATGCTGTCTCCTATATCGGGCGCGAGGTATCGGCGTCCGGCAAGACGGCTGAGCTCAAGGAAGGCGGGGCCTATTGGACCTATAATGCGGCCACCAATGTCGCCAATGCCACGGTCACCATCAAGAACGCCGCCGGCAGCGTGGTCTATGTCGAACAGGGCTCGCTGAGCGGCGGCAATGGAGCCTTCCTCTGGGACGGCATGGGTTCGGACGGCAACAAGCAGCCAGACGGCGTCTATACGATCGAAATCAAGGGCACCAATGTTTCGGGCAATACCGTGGCCGTGTCGACCAGCTCGGTAGGCGTGGTGACCGCGGTGGACTTCTCGGGTGCCGAACCGATGCTGACCGTGGGCCGCAACAAGATCGCCCTCAAGGACGTCACCAATATTCGCATCGTCACCGAAACCACGACGCCACCCCCCGCGACCGGGACGCCGGGCGGGGACGGCGAGACGGAAACGCCTGCAAGCTGAGGCTTCTAGGCATGCCTGCCCACTGGCCCCCGCAAGGGGGCCATCGTCTTTTCCGGTCATCGGCAATTGCTTGAAACAACTTGCCTTTCTTAACCTGTTGTAAGTTTCCCCTTAGGGGTATTTTAAGGCCGTTCCTCTACTTTGCCTTGATATGGTCAGGTTTGAGTAGAGAGTAAAATGACCGTACAAATGCGTCCGCGCGTAAAGTACGTAATCGGCCCGGATGGTAGTCCGCTTACGATAGCAGATCTGCCGCCAGCCAATACGAGGCGGTGGGTGATCCGCCGCAAGGCCGAAGTCGTTGCCGCCGTTCGCGGCGGCCTCCTCAGCCTTGAAGAAGCCTGTGAGCGTTATACGCTCAGTGTCGATGAATTCCTCAATTGGCAGGCCGCCATCGATAAGCATGGCCTTGCCGGTCTGAGGACCACATGGATCCAGCACTACCGGGAGGGCTAAGCCCCACCACGCTGCCCATGGGCATCAACCAGACCCGCCGGAGCAATCCGGCGGGTTGTTGTTTTTGTGCGCCGGCTCAGGGTGTCGCCGGGCTCATCCAGCGTGCGCCGGCGGGCCGTTCCAGAAGCCTTTGGTAATGCGCTTCGACTGCCGGCAGGCTTTTCCTGTCGGCGGGCAGACACATCCAGCGATGGGTCGAAAGCCCGATGGCGATGTCGGCGATGGAAAAGACCGATCCGCCGAGGAAAGGTCCGTTGCGGCCAAGCTCGGCCTCGAGAATGTCGAGCCGGGCCGTCCAGCGCTCCAGCGACGCGGCAATGGCCTGCGGATCGTCATAGCCCGGCGTCTTGCGCTGCAGCGCCATCACGGCGTAGCCCCAGGCCGGGTTGAGTTCGGCGGCCTGCCAGCCCAGCCATTGCAGCACCCGCCCCTTTTGTTGCAGATCGGTCGGCAGGAGCTGGCCGGGCGCCGCCTTGTCAGCCAGATAAACCAGGATGGCATTGCTTTCCCAAAGGGCGAAATCGCCGTCGACCAGCACGGGCACCTGCCCATTGGGATTGAGCGCGAGAAATTCGGGCACCTTGGGGTCGCGGAGCGGCAGACCCCAGTCCTCGCGATCATAGACCGCCCCCATCTCGTCCAGCGCCCAGAGCACCTTGCGCACATTGATCGACGTCACTCGCCCCAAAACCCGCATGAAAAGCTTCACTCCCTATTAATGCTGCCCGGCAATTCTTGCCTGTTTTCGCAAATCAGAACAGCTGGTTAATAACTTGTTTACCATCCGGTAGGTAATTTTTGCCCATCGGTCTTGGGGGCACCAGTGACCGCATTGAGTCGCCGGCGCGTGAACACGCAATGGTCGGAACCCAGAGTGGTGGCGTGGACAGTCTGACCAACCTCATCAACCGCATCGGCATGCCGCGCCTGGCAGCCATGGCCATCGTGGCCGTGTTGATGCTCGGTTTTTTCGGCTTCCTGATCATGCGGGCGCAAACCCCGCAGATGGCGCCGCTCTATTCAGGGCTGAGCCTGG